>NZ_WJSQ01000214.1 GCF_009720245.1 Sphingomonas segetis
CTTCGCGGCGGATATTGAGATTTCCCTTGTAGCGGTGGCGAGTGCTCCCGTTGATCGTCCAGCCAGAACCGAGCGCTGCGACTGCCGCCTCCCACAGTCTCTCGACATGGTCGCGATCGTGCGGCCGCCGACATCGATCGCGCCGTCGCCAGCCGCTAGGCCGAGCCGGGCCGCTACCGCGATGGCGGCCCTGTCATGGTTCGAGCGCAGGTAACCGGCCGGTTCCGTTGCCGGCCGTCAGCATCCAGGATCGCTCCGCCGCCGGGCGGCCTCCTGTCTCCTTGCAGTGCCCGCGGATCGCTCCGCGCCCGATTTGCCGCCTGCTCTCGCGCACTTCGCCCGTCGAGCGGCGGCGCGGCGCTCGATGGGAACATATTGCCGATTTCGAGTACTATCGCCCGAGCATGCCTTCCGAAAGCCCAGGTGAGCGGCAGCCGCAGCGAACGAGGCGCGGGTCGCTTGCGGCTGAAGTCGGTATCGGCGACGGCGGATCGCACAGCTCCCGCCGGCGCGTCTTCGACCTTTCGCTTCGAGGCTGCAAGATCGAGTTCGGCGACCGTCCCGCGGTCGGAGAGCGGGTCTGGGTGAAATTTGACGGCCTGGGAGCGATCGAAAGTTCGGTGCGCTGGGTTGCGGGCGATGTCGCCGGCGTTCAGTTCGACCATCCGTTGCATCAGGCCGTATTCGACCGGCTGGCCGGGCCAGGAATTCAGCCGCCAGCGCCGTCCGCTTCGCACGGCGACTCGGATTAGAACGGGGAAAAGAGGAGGCCCGCCGGCCGAACCGGCGGACCTCCCCGACCATGAACGTCCCAGTGGGGCTAGAACGTCTGTCTCTGACTTTATGGATGCCCCCTTAGCCGTGGGTTACCGATCGCTCCGGATCGGCGCCAATGGCGGTACTCATGAGCGGAACCGGCTTTGCGCGCCGCCTCCGGGAGCTCGAATGCCCTTGCGCAGCAGCGCGTGATTGCGCAGGAAGAAGCGTCAGCTGCCGAATCAGGCGGGTGCTTCTCGGTGCACCCGCCATTTTCCCGGCGGCAGGATGACTTCCACTTCTTCCCGGATTAAAAGGGGGCTGCCGAATCCGCCGCCGCGGAGGAATTCGTGCACCCAGTCATCAAGGACCCCGAACGGGCCGACAGCGAGCCAATCGCGCATTCGGAAAATCGGCTCTTGCGCCGTGCCGAGTTCCTCCTGCTCTGCCGGCGCCGAAGGATGGAGATCTTCGATCGGAGCATGTTCGATGAGACCGCCTGGGACGGGCTGCTCGCTCTGTATGTCGAGGAGGCAGCAGGGCGGACGGTCACGGTCGCTCGTCTGGCCGGGCTGATCGGTGCCCGGATTGCTCTTGTCCAGCGATGGGCCGAGTATCTTGAGGAGCAGGAAATGGTCATTCGCAAGCCTCATGGTGTGGAGGGGCGCGCCGGCGCTGTTGCACTGACCGCCAAGGCTCACCGCGATCTTGATCTTTATTTTTCGCGGACATTGGCGTTCGCTTCTGAATAGCCGGAAGCGGTGTATGCCGGTCGGTCCGGCTGAGGGGACGGAAGCAGCAGGGCGCACGATCGGCGATCGACGGTCATGGTGAATGCTGCTGTAGCGACCATCCCTAGCAGTTATGTTCGCGCCAATAGCGTCGCCATTTGATGGCACCGCCTGCCCTCACGACGGCACAGGAGAGGTCACCGAAGTCGGGAGAGCTGCACCAGGCGGCGGTACGATCCCCGTTGCCATTGCCGTCGGACAGGCACGTCATCGTCGCGCCGCGAACCGCGACATGGCCGGTTCGAAGCTTCCCCCTGGCCCCGCCGAACAGCCCGACCAGGCGCTTGCGCGCTTCGACGCCTACGACCGAAGGACAAGGCTGACCTGCCCTGCAGCTGCCATCGATCTCCCGCGCCGCAACGCCCGCGATACGGATCCTGGGACCCTCGGCGCACCAGATCGGCCCGTCCCCGTCCCACACCGCAACCGGGGTGCAGGCGAAGGTCCGGCCGGCCGCGATCACGGGTGCCGCAGCCTCGCTCTCGGGCGGCAGGAAGTTCGAAAGGACGAGAGCAAACAGGACCTTGGCCGCAAACCTTACCATAAGGCATCCCCCTCACAGCGGTCGATTCGGCACGACGAGGCTAGCCTCTTAACGTCGTCCTGGAAACCATCATCGGCCAATCTCTGGTTGGCCCATGCCGTTGCAGCGATGGCGATTTCTGCACCTTTGGGATAACAGATGAAAGAGTCCGCGCCGCGACCTGTGCGCGGTCCGCTCATTGTTCAAAATCCAAGAGGCAAAATGAGCTCTCGCAATCAGGCAAGTCTCTGCCCGTCGCTATTCTGTTCGGCACCCAATCCGGTCCAGTCTCTGGTGAGCGAAAAGCAAGCCGCGCTCGTCAAGGAAGCAGCGCTCGAAGGCGCCATCCTGTGTGGCGCCTGCGGATGCGTGTGGGTTCGCGACCAGATTGCCCGGAAGCGCATCCTGGGAACGCTTCGATCGGAGGGCCGAGGGTACCGGTGGATCTCGGTCTATCAGAGGTCGAGCCATTAGCTCCATCGGCCGCCGGCCACATTCCCGAAGCCAAGCGCGGACGGTTCAGATCTCGTCCGGCAACGTCCGGCAAAGTCTCGGGGCGGATATTCGGGAAATTTTGGGGATGCGGCTCTTGAAGCTGTTCGAAACTGCCGCTAACTACTTGATTCTGTTGGTGACCCCTACGGGACTCGAACCCGTGTTTTCGCCGTGAGAGGGCGACGTCCTGGACCGCTAGACGAAGGGGCCTTCGCGAGAAGAGCGGGCCATATGTGGACTCATCGCACGCTAGTCAATCGCGCCGCCCTCAGCCGTCCTGCTCACGCTCACTGAGGTAACGCATCAGCTCGGCCAGCGTCGATTCCATCTGGTCCTGCATCTGGGTGACGAGCTCGTTCTCGCGCATCCCGACATGGTCGAGCGGCTTGGAATAGCTGTCGGAGAAGGATTGCAGGTCGGCGCGGTCGAACACGCCCTTGGACACCAGCTTGGCGAGGATCACCAGCAGGCCATTGGTGTTGGCAATCGTGCCGGCGACCAGCGCTTCGTCTACCATCGACAGCCGTTTGTCGCTGTCGGTCTCTTCCTCGATCGGATCCATGAAGGAGATCATGCCGCCAACTGCGCGTGGCGCAAGGGGAAGCTCCTACGGCCCGGCGAATTGACCAAGGACAGCCCAGGCGCGCGCCTTTTCGGCGAACGGCCGCGTGTTCGCCGCGCTCGACGACGGCAGGTCGATGAGGGTGATGCGCGGCGGCGGCTCGCCGATCAGCTTGCGCCCGGCCGCAGTCGCCGCCG
>NZ_WJSQ01000215.1 GCF_009720245.1 Sphingomonas segetis
GGTCCGGCCCACTGCACGCCGGCGACGGGCTCGTCGCTGTGCACGCCCGTCCGCTATCGCCGGCGAAGGCTTCGTGGACGAGGGCGCGGGCCACGTGCACCCGATCCGCAACGAGTCCGGCGCCGCCGCGCGGAGACGGTCGCGGTCCAGCTCGTTCCGGTCGGCGCAACGCGCCGGATCGATGCGCCCGAGCCCAACAACTGCAATTTCTGAAAACCGCTCGGCTTGGTTCCACGAGCGCCGGACGGCCCCGCGAGCGATCGCGGTGCCGGGTTCCGCCGGTGCGGTCGTCGTCGTCGCTTGCTCGGCGCCAATCGGAACGGTTACAGCCGCGGCCGATTAGGCTAAGGGTCGCGGCGCTACCGGTCGCAAATGGACGGGCACGGGCGCTTTTGCGGCACCTTTCTCCTTCTCCGACGCCGAGCTTAGCAATGAAGGTCCGGACAGTCCGGGCCGATCCGAAGAAGGAATCAAGAAATGCCCACAGGAACAGTCAAGTTTTTCAACGAATCCAAAGGTTTCGGCTTCATCCAGCCCGAAGGCGGCGGAGCCGATTCGTTCGTCCACATCTCCGACGTCGAGCGTTCGGGCATGACCACGCTGCGCGAAGGCCAGCGAGTCACCTACGACACCGAGCAGGACCAGCGCGGCAAGATGAAGGCGTGCAATCTGAAGGACGCCGGCGGGGAGTAAGGTGTTTAGGGGAGGCGCCCAAGGGTGGGCGTCTCCCTCCCGGGGTCGGGGGACAAAGGCGGCGGCGCAGCTATCTTATTTGGCTGTAGGACAGCGCAATTTCTGGGTTGGTGTCAGGCCTTGATATGAAGAGCGCGCGCCGTTTCGGCGCGTTCCTTGGCGAAATGGGCGTCGTACTTCGCGCGCACGGTTTCGAAACGAGGGTCGCCGCGCAGTGGTCGAAGGGCCGGTTCATCCTGCAAACGTGGCAAGTCGGTGCGCGTCGCATGGGCGGAGCCGCGGCGGAGCGCACGGTCGAGAGCGTCGGCGGCCATGCCGGACTGACCTTGCAGCGCCCAGATGCCGGCTGCATCGTCCTCGAGCCATAACGGGACCGGGCCGCGAGCGTAGGCGGCGCGAATGGCGGTATCGGCCTGGCGCAGAATCGTGTCGGCTTCCTCCCCGCGGCCGACCGCTCGGAGCGCGACCGCGACGATCGCCGCACTTTGCAGGAAGCAGGTTCCCACGGGCTGTCCAGGGCGGAGGCCCAGCAAGCCGGTTGGGCTGTCGTAAGTCGCGACGAGCTCGCGCGCCCGGTCGGCGTTCAGCATGAGCTTGGCGGCGACGACGTTCTCGTCGCGATAGACGAGCTCGGCTGCCCACGAGCGGTTCCGCTTTTGCCACTCGGCGGTCGAAGGCGCGGTCGCCATCCACACGTTTGCCGGGGTTGATCGCTGCTGCCCGATGCTCGGCCGGGGCGGCCGCGAAGGTAGATCCTTCGACAGCTTCAGCATGTATAAGGCATTCTGAAGGCTGAGCTTCGAAGGGCCTGCCCATGGCGTCTCGGATTTTGCGAGGTCCGACCACCTGCGTGCCGCTTCGGAAAAATCGCCGGCAAACCATGCCAGGCGGGCCAAGCCGAAACTCTGCAGGCCCGTATCGTTTGCAAACCCGATCCTGATCGCGGCTTCGGCCGCCGGCCGATCGCCCAGCAACGCCTTGTGATCGAGGAGGAAGCGCCAGGGGTCCGACCAAGACGGATCAAGATCATGAGCGCGCTGGATTGCCGAAGTGGCTTCTTGCCAGTGAGCCGATGCCTGGAGCGCTCTTGCACGCCACAATTGGCCTTCGCCCGTACGCACGGCGAGCTCGCCCGCACGCGCCATCTCCGCGATGGCTTCGGGCGAGTCCGAGCCGAGGAGCTCTGAGAGCACCGCGTGCGCCTCGCCAACATTGGGATCGAGCTGAAGGGCTCGCCGGGCGTCGTCGCGAGCTTGCGGGACGATTGCGATCATGCCTTCATTGCCGTTGGCCCGCCCCTGGAGCGTCAATGCCTGCGCCAGGCTCGCCCAGGCCGGCGCGAAATTGGGATCGAGCGCGATCGCGCGATTAAGGAGTGCGATGGCGTCGGGATTGCCGCTGGCCATGCCGGACCGCAACAGGCCGCGTGCGTTCAGATAAAGCGCATAGGCATCACCGTTGACGACGCGGGCCGTTCCTGGCGCCGAATGGACCAGCTGGCGACGCAGGCCGCCCGCGACGGCCTGCCCGATTGCGCTTTGGATCGCGAAAATGTCGGTGAGCGTGCCATCGTAACTGTCGGACCACATTCGTGTGCGATCGCTTGCCCTCACGAGATCTGCGTTGACGCGGACGCGGTTGCCCTGCTGGCGTACGCTTCCTTCGAGCACGTAATCGACCTTCAGCCGTCGAGCCACGTCGCGCACATCGGGATCGGTTCCCAGCTCCGTGGACGAGGCCCGGCCGGCCACGCGGAACTGCGGTTCGCGGGAAAGAGTGGCGAGTATCTCCTCGCTTACGCCCTGGGCGAAATAGGAATCCCCCGCGGAGAGGTTTCGGAACGGAAGTACCGCGATCGAAGCCGGGGCAGCCTCCGTGGAACCGGAGCGCATCCAAGAAATCAGGATGGCGCCGGCCAGCATCAGGGCAAAAACCCCAGCAAGAGCGATCACTTTCGGGCGGTTTGCGCGACGCTGCCGCGGAGCCGTGCCCTCGCCCGGCCCGGCAACGAGTGAATAGCCGACCCGGGGCACGGTTTCGATCGCGAACGGCTCGGGCGAATATTCGCGCGCGAGGTGACGCAAGGCGAGGATGCAGCGGTTGAGCGCGTCGTCGCCGACGATGCGGCCGTCCCAGCATTGCTCCACGAGATTGTCTCGCGAGACCACCGCCGGGCTTGCGGACGCCAGGGCGATGAGGACCTGGGCAACTTTCGGCTCAAGCTCTCGGCATTCGCCCGACATGGAGACCTGGCGGCGGGCGGGGCTGACCCGCAGTCCCCCGAGATCGAAGTCCGGCGTTTCCGCCAGATTGATCCGGGGTATGCCCATTTACGAGGTCCGGTTCGCAATCATCAGCATTTCATCACCAATAAATCACCGCGCCACACTAGCCGATAACGGCTGTCCTGTCGTCGAATAACTCCTCCGGCGCTGATCCGCCGATTTGCGAAGAATTTCAGAGGAGTTTGACATGAGACATTATCGAAAGCTCTTGATCGCGGCGTCGCTGGGCCTCGTCGCGAGCGTGCCCGGTTGCGGCTCCGGCGGCGGTTATGACGGGCCGAGGAACGTGCATCCGGCGCCGCCGCCTCCGCCGCCGCCGC
>NZ_WJSQ01000216.1 GCF_009720245.1 Sphingomonas segetis
CATGCGGCTTAGCGGCCCTGCGGCTGCGATGTCGCCGGCGCGGTGGTTCCGAGCGTCGGCAGCGCGGCGTTGAGCGCGGCGAGCACGTCGTTCGTCACGTCCACGTTCTGCGCCGTCGCGAGCGTCGCCCCGACCTCCATCAGCACGTTCGCGCCGCGGCGCGTCATCACCTGCTGGTAGATCGGGCCGAGCTTGTCGCTGATCTGTTTCTGGATGTACTGCTGGTTGCGCTGGATCTGCTGCTGCTGTCCGGAGAGTTCCTGCGCAGCCTGCTGGCGCTTGGTCTCCCATGCCTTGACCCGAGCCTGGAGCGCGGCGTCGGGCTCCTTGCCCTTAAGCGCATCGACCGCGGCCTGGATCGACTGCTGCTCGGTCTGGAGGGGGGTCGTCAGCGATTTCTCCCGCGCCTGATAGGACTGGACCTGGCCTCGGAGCGCGGCCGCCGCCGTCTTGCAGGCGGTGCAGTCGCTGGTGACGCGGTCGAGGTCGACCACGGCGACCACTGCGGCGGGGACCGCCTGCGCGCTCGCTGCGGAGGGCACAAGGAAAGCGGCGGCAAAGGCCGCGGAAATGAGCAGAGTCTTCATCAGAATGCAGTTCCTACGTTGAATGTGAAGAGTTTGGGATCGTCGCCCTTCTGGAAGACGATGGCCTTGGCGAGGTCGAGCCGGAGCGGGCCGAACGGCGAAATCCAGTTGACCCCCACGCCGACGGAAACGCGCGGCTTGGGAGAATTTCCGAGGAATACCTCCTTGACGCCCGGAGACGCGACGAACTTGGTCGGGTCGAAGACGTTGCCGTTATAATCCTTGCTGCAATCGGGCGTCGAGCTGTTGAACGGGAGCAGGCCGGTTGTCCCGTTCGCCGGTGAGCAGAACGCCACGATATCGGTCAGCGGCGGCTTGGTGATGCTCCACAGCGAGCCTGCGTCGACATAGACCGACGGTCGCAACCCGAGGCTCTTGATGCTCGCGCTCACCGGGACCTCGAGCTCGGCGCGGGCGAGATAGAAGGCCTTGCCGCCGATCGCGTCATTGACCTGGTTGTTGACGTCGAGTTCCGCGAGATTGCCTTCGGCGTCATAGGGGATGCGCACGACGCGCGGGCCGATGCCCCGAATGTCGAAGCCGCGGATGCTCGAGTTGAAAAACCGGTCGGTGATTCGGATCGGGTCGCGCCCCGGGCCCGGCGCCTCCTGCAGCGCCTTGATGTACCCGCCTTCTCCGTGCAGCGACAGGATCCAGCTGCCGAAGCTGTGATACTTGGTCGCGTAGGCCTGGGTGCGGAGGAATCGGACGTCGCCGCCGAGCCCAGCGAAGTCCTGGCTGAACGTGATTTGCTGGCCGCGGGTCGGATGGATCCCGTCGGTGTCGTCGTAAAGCGTCGAAATGCCGACCAGCGACGTCAGCCGCTTGCCCACTTCGTCGCACAAATAGGTGCCGGCGATGCGAGGGTCGCACTGGAGCGGTTCCGGGCCGGGGCCATCCGGGTCGCGATAGAAGGTGCTTTTGTCTAGGCTGATCTTGTCGTTGCTGAGCAGGTAGCGGGTGCCGAAATTCCAATATTCGCTGAGCGGGAAGCCGGTCCTTACCCCTATGCCGGTGCTGACCTGCTTGTAGGTCGTGTTGCGGTCGTTCCCGATATAGTTGAAGCTGCTGTAATCGCGGCGGAAAACCTGCGCGCCCAGAAGGATCGGCTTGTCGAGGAAATAGGGGTCGGTGAATCCGGCGGAGATTGACTTGGAGAACAGGGACCAGTTGACCGAGGCGTCGAGCGACTGACCCTTGCCCATGAAATTGTTCTGCGACACGCCGAGTTGGACGACGAACCTCTCCAGGCTCGAATAGCCTCCCGACAGCGACAACTGGCCGGTGGGTTTCTCCTCGACCGTGGCGCCGAGCACGACCCGGTCCGGCGCCGATCCTTCGGACTGCTTGATCTCGAACTTGTCGCTGAAAAATCCGAGGCTCTGGATGCGGTCCTGGCTGCGCTTGAGCTTCTGCGCATTGAAGGCGTCGCCCTCGTTGAGCCGGAACTCGCGCCGGATCACCTTGTCGCGCGTGGTCGTATTGCCGGTGATGTCAATGCGCTCGACGTAGACTCGCGGCGTTTCCCCGACCTTGATGGTCAGGTTCATCACCTTCTTTTCGGCATCGCGGTTGTAGGCCGGGCTGATGTCGGCGAACGCATAGCCGAGGTTTCCGGCTGCTTCGTTGAGGTCGGTGACCGCGTCCTCGACTTCCTTCGCGTTGAACCAGCTGCCCGGCTCGATCTTGGCGAGCTCGAGCACCTTCTCCTTCGGGAAATCGCGAAGCGCGCTGTCGGCCTTGACGGTGCCGAACCGGTAGCGCGGCCCTTCGTCCACCACATAGGTAATTACGAAATCGCGGCGGTCGGGAGTGAGCTCGGCGAGCGCCTGGACAACGCGGAAGTCGGCATAACCCTCGGTCAGGTAGAAGGCGCGAAGTTTCTGCTGATCGGCGGCGAGGCGGTCCGGGTCGTAGGTGTCGTTCGACTTGAGGAAACCGAGGACTCCGCCTGCCTGCCGCGAATACATCTCCTTGCGCAGACGCTCGTCGGAGAATTCCTTGTTGCCAAGCACATTGATCGCCCGAATCTTGGCGAGGTCGCCTTCGTGGATTTCGAACACGACGTCGACGCGGTTCTGGTCGAGCTGGACGATCTTGGGATCGACTCGCGCGGCGAACCGGCCCTGCCGGCGGTACAGCTCGAGGATTCGGTCGACGTCGGCACGCACCGCCGGCCGGGTAAAGATCTGCCGCGGCGCCAGCTTGATTTCGGGCGTGATCTTGTCGTCCTTGAGGCGCTTGTTGCCCTCCAGGATGATACGGTTGATTACCGGGTTCTCGCGGACGTTGATGACGAGGTCCCCGGTCTCGCCGCCGGTGATGGTCACGTCGGCGAACAGCTGAGTCGCGTAAAGGTCCTTGAGCGCCTGGTCGAGCTTCTCAGCCGTGAACGTCTGCCCTGGCGCGAGATTGGCGTAGGCGCGGATGGTCTCGGGTTCGAGCCGCTGGTTGCCGCGCACCGTGATCGAGCGGATTGTCCCTTGCGCGGCCTGTACGGGGGCGAGCGCGGGCTGGGCCGCCTGCGGCGCTGCGGGGGGCTCGAGTGGCCAGCGAAGCAAAGCCTTTCGCCTCTCTTTCCTCCGGTCTTCTCGCCCGCAAGGGCGCCGCCCGCCCGGCCATGCGCCCGCAAGGCTTCGGGCAAGGCGCCCAGGGCCT
>NZ_WJSQ01000217.1 GCF_009720245.1 Sphingomonas segetis
GCGTGCTCGCCGTTGATCGCCGCGGCGCGCGCCTGGACGTAGGTCAGCGCCGGATCGCCGGTCGAGAGCCGTGCTGCCGCGGCCGCCGCGGGAACGAGCAGCAGCGCCGCAAATGCGGTACCGCCGAGGAGCTTACATGTTCGGGTAATTGGGGCCTCCGCCGCCTTCTGGAGTGACCCAGTTGATGTTCTGGGTCGGGTCCTTGATGTCGCAGGTCTTGCAGTGGACGCAGTTCTGGGCGTTGATCTGGAGCCGCGGTTCACCGTTCTCGCCATCGACAAATTCATAGACGCCTGCCGGGCAGTAACGCTGCTCGGGACCGGCAAAGACCGGCAGGTTGATGGCCGTTGGTATGTCGCCGTCCTTGAGCGTCAGATGAACCGGCTGATCTTCCTCGTGATTGGTGTTCGATATGAACACGGAAGACAGCCGGTCGAACGTGAGCACGCCGTCGGGCCTCGGATAGTCGATCGGGGAGACCTGGCTTTTCTGGCGGAGCGTGGTGTGGTCGGGCCGAAGCTTGAGCGTCCACGGAACGCCGATCCCGAGATGGTTGAGCCACAGGTCGAGCCCGGCGTAGAGCGTTCCGGCCGTCCCGCCCCAATGCGCGACCGCCGGCTGCGCATTGCGTACCTTCTTGAGCTCCTTGCCGACCCAGCTCTTGTGAAGCGCGTCGGGATAGGCATCCAGCACGTCGCCGGATCTGTCGGCGGAGACTGCTTCGAAGGCGGCTTCGGCGGCGAGCATCGCCGACTTCATCGCAGTGTGCGTTCCCTTGATCCGCGGCACGTTCACGAATCCCGCCGAGCAGCCGATCAGCGCCCCGCCCGGGAACGCCAGCTTCGGAACGGCCTGCCAGCCGCCTTCATTGATCGCCCGGGCACCGTAGGACACGCGGCGCCCGCCCTCGATTTCGGCGCGCACCGCCGGATGAGTCTTCCAGCGCTGCATCTCCTCGAAGGGCGAGAGGTAGGGGTTCGAGTAGTCGAGCGAGACGACGAAGCCGAGCGCGACCTGATTGTTCTCCTGGTGGTAGATGAACCCCCCGCCCCACGCATCCTCGAGCGGCCAGCCCTGCGTGTGGATGACTCGCCCGGGCTTATGTTTTTCGGCAGGAACGTCCCATAATTCCTTGACTCCAAGGCCATAAACCTGAGGACCGCTGTCCTCACGGAGGCCGAACAGCTGGGTCAGGCGCTTGGTCAGGCTGCCACGGGCGCCTTCGGCGAAGAAGGTGTAGCGCGCGTGCAGCTCCATGCCGGGCTGGTAATCGGCGCGGTGAGAGCCGTCGCGCCCAATGCCCATGTCGCCGGTCGCGACGCCCTTCACCGAACCGTCCTCGTTGAACAGGATCTCGGCGGCCGGGAAGCCGGGGAAGATTTCAACCCCAAACTCCTCCGCCTGCGCGGCGAGCCACCGGCAGAAATTCCCCAGGCTCAAGGTGTAAGTGCCCTTGTTGTTCATGGACGGCGGCATCAGGAAATGGGGAAATTCCCACTTCCTGCCGGCGGTTAGCAGCCAATGGCGGTTCTCCGTCACCGGAACCGTCAGCGGCGAGCCCTTGTCTCTCCACTCGGGGATCAGCTCGTCCAGCGCGATCGGGTCGATCACCGCGCCCGACAGGATGTGCGCGCCGACCTC
This sequence comes from Sphingomonas segetis, assembly GCF_009720245.1. Lineage (GTDB taxonomy): Bacteria > Pseudomonadota > Alphaproteobacteria > Sphingomonadales > Sphingomonadaceae > Sphingomicrobium > Sphingomicrobium segetis. The sequence continues at coordinate 1,642 of NZ_WJSQ01000217.1, forward strand.
GCTCCCTTTCTCGAGGATGCAGACCGAAAGCTCGCGTGCCGCCGCGTTCGCCAGCTGCTTGAGGCGGATCGCCGCGCTCAGGCCGGCAGGCCCGGCGCCGACGATCACGACGTCATAAGCCATGGATTCCCGTTCGTTCATCGGCCTTTCGTCGCGTCCTCCACACAATTCGACTCGTCCGCACTGCCCATTCCTTGACCGCGCCGTCAATGCCGGTGAGGAATGCGGCCGTGGGCGGGGACGTAGAAACAATCGGCATTGCCGAGGCGCGCAGCGCATTGGCGTGGTGGCTAGCCGCCGGCGTCGATGCCGCCATCCAGGAAGAGCCGCGCAACTGGCTGAAGCCTCCGTCGCGACCCGGGACAGCCCAGCAGGGACTGACCCCCCTGGAGCAGGCGCCGAATATTCGCCGGCCGACCCACGAAACCCTGACCGATCTCCAGGAATGGCTGGCGAGCAGCGTCCAACTGCCTCTCGCCTCTGCTTCGGCGAAGCGCATCCTTCCGCACGGCCCCGAAAACGCGGCAGTGATGCTGCTCAGCGATGCGCCCGCGCTCGAAGATTATACGGCGGGCCAGCCGATCGGCGGCGAGGCATGGGATCTCGCCAAGCGGATGCTCGCCGCGATCGGAATCGCGCCCGAGCAGGCGTACAGTGCCTCCCTCTCCCCGATTCATGCACCCGGCGCCCGGCTGAGCGACGCCCATCGCGACGATTACGCCGAGATCGCCCGCGGCCATATCCGCCTTGCGAAACCGCAGCGGCTGCTGCTGCTGGGCGACGGCCCTGCCCGGGCGCTGCTCGGCAAGCCGATCGCCCAAGCCCGCGGGCACGTTCACAAGGTCGAGGGCGTGCGCACCGTCGCCACCTTCCACCCGCGCCATCTGCTTAAGCGGCCGTTAGACAAAAGGCTGGCATGGCAGGATCTTCTGCTTTTGATGGAGGATAAATCTTGAAGGCTGCGCTGCTTGCTTTCGGAAGCCTCATCTGCGCCGCGCCCGTGATGGCGCAGCCGACGTCGGACCCGCTCGCCCCGTTGGCCAAGGGCAGCACGTCACCGACGGCGACCACCTCCACCAGCGCGCAGCCAGAACCGTCTGTGCAGCCGGCACCAGCGACGCCATCCGTTCCCGTGCCCAGGGACTGGCGCGGGGTGTTCGACGCAATCGACGGCGGCAACTGGGCTTCGGCCCGCGCCGGCATCGCGGCGCTTCCGCCAAGCGTGCTCACGGCCGTGGCCAAAGCCGAACTGTACACGGCGAAAGGCTCGCCGGTCGTCGATCTCGCGTCGCTCCAGGCGCTGATCGCCGAGGCGCCCGAGCTTCCCGAGGCCAACCAGCTCGGGCTGATGGCGCTGAGGCGGGGCGCGACCACGACGCCGCTCGTCATTCCGGAAAAGCAAACGGTCGTGCTCGGTTCCGCGCCGGTCCGCTATCGCGCGAAGCCGGTCCAGGGCGAGCCGGCCGCCGACCAGCTCCGCTCAGCGCTCGACCCGCTGATCAAGTCCGACGATGCGAGCGCCGCGGAGGCGCTGCTCGTCACGCAAGGCGCGGGACTG
>NZ_WJSQ01000218.1 GCF_009720245.1 Sphingomonas segetis
CGTCGGTGGCGGGGGTGTCGGCAGGTGGCGGCGGCGCGGCTTCCTGGGCGAGCGCGGCCGACGGGGCGAGCACGAGCGCCCCCGCCAGCAATAGCTTTTTCCAGCGTGGAACCGCCCTCATCTGCTCCCGAGTCTCATACGTTGATTCGCGCCCATTTCCCGCGGCGCGACAGGCCCATGCCCGCCGTTTGCGCGTCTTTCAAGCACAGGTGCGATGAACCGCGCAGTAACCTCTACGTTTTTCAGCAGCTTATCGCGCGTCGACGAGCACGAGCTCGGAATCCTCCTCGGCCTCGATCTCGACGCGGTCCTCGCCGGTGATCGCAACGCCGTCGCGCGGCCCCGCCTCGACGCCGTTGACCCGCACCCGCCCGCTCGGGACGAGGTAGAGGTGGCGCTCCGGCTGAGCGTCGATGGCGATCGTTTCGCCGGCCTTCACCGTCGCGCCGAGCACCCGGGCGTCTGCATTGATTTCGAGCGCGCCGTCGTCGCCGTTGCCGCTCGCGAGCAGCTGGAACGCGCCCTCGCGCGAATCCTTCGGAAAGGGCTTGGCGCCCCAGCTTGGGCTCGCCGACGGCTTGTCGGTCTCGATCCAGATCTGGAACAAGGTCGTCTGCTCGTCCTCGAGATTATATTCGGCGTGGGTCACGCCCGTGCCCGCGCTCATCACCTGGACGTCTCCGGCGCCGGTGCGGCCCTTGTTGCCCATCGAATCCTGGTGGGTGATGGCGCCGGTGCGGACGTAGGTGACGATCTCCATGTCGCGGTGCGGGTGCGGCGGAAAACCGCTCTTGGCCGCGATCTTGTCGTCGTTCCACACGCGGATCCGGCCCCAGCCCATGCGGGCTGGATCGTGATAGCCGGCGAAGGAGAAATGGTGGCGGGCGTCGAGCCAGCCGTGGTCGGCATGGCCGAGGCTGTCGAAGGGGCGGATATCGATCATGTGGGTGATTTGGGTAGGGTCGCGGGTGCATCAAGTGTCAGGCGTGTGACTGCGATGCGGGACCCGCGTGTTCGCGCGCGGGAGGCGAGCGAGGAATCCGACACCTTTCCGACGGGCGGCATTCGAAACGGGGGGTTGTCGGATGTGTCGGATTCCCCGGCCTGCACACGGTGCGACAGGTTGACGGGAGTCAGCGAACTCATCCGCGAATCCAAATCACAGCTCGCTGCCTGTAGGACAGAAAAATCGTGGATCGCGGAAAGGGGTGGAAGGCGGACCGCACGGACCCAATTCGCCGCTATGCTCATAAACGGAATTGCTGCTCAAAGGATTTCCTGCGGGCGTGCGTCTGAGGTCTAGGCGCGGCTGTTTGGGCCGCGATGGCGAAGGAGGTTTTGAATGAAATTCAATTATCGGTTGATCGGTGCGGCGATCGCTGTGGCTGCATCGCTCCAGGCGGGAACGGCTTTCGCCCAACCAGCGCCAACCGCCACTATTGCCGAAATGGCGAACACGCCGCTGGTTCGGGTCAACATTTCGGAAACGCTGCGGACTCCGCCCGATGAGGCGAGCATGACGGTCGGAACGCAGGCCAAAGCGTCCACCGCGACCGCGGCCGTGGCCGCCAACAAGGTGAAGACGGAAAAGCTCCTGGCAACCATAAGAGCCGCCGGAATCCGCGAGCGCGATATCCAGACTCAGGGAATCCAGCTGCAGCCCGACTATCGTTGGGACAACGAGCCGGGTGGCCGCGGACGCCAGACGCTGATCGGCTACATCGCCAGCAATTCGGTGCAGATCAAAACGCGCAACATCGACAAGCTGACGACCTTGCTCGATGCGTTGACGACGGCCGGCGCCGATACGGTCTACGGGCCCAATTTCGCGATCTCGGACCCGGCCCCGCTGAGGAAGGAAGCCCGAGTCCGAGCGATGGCACGGGGTCAGGCGGAAGCCACCGAATATGCGCGCAACAACGGGTTTACGTCGGTCCGGCTGCTCTCGGTCGAAGAGGGAGTCTCCTATCGCGGCACCGACGTGGTCGTGACTGGCTCCCGGATCAGCCCGGTCGCGGCGCCTCCGCCTCCCCCACCGCCGCCCGCGCCCGAGCGGGACGGGGGGATCGTGGCTCCCGGACAGCTGGAAACGGGTGTTTCGCTGAACCTTCTTTATCGCATGGAGCGGTAAAGGTGGGGCTGGCGCCGTCGCGTTAGCCCTCGCTCACCAAATGCTCAGAAGTCCCTCATGACTGCTCGGCGGGGTGCGGGTACGTGCTTCACCGTCGCGCAAAGCGGGAGATAATGATCGTGTTCAGGACCGACGGATTTCGCACGCCCGGCTTCAAGCTGTTCCTCGCGATCGCGGTCGGGCTGGCGCTCACAATCCCGCTCTTCTCCGTCTGGCTGCTCGTCTACGACCGGCAGTCGCAGCAGCAGCAGGCGACCAGCTCGATCACGGCGGGGTGGGGCGGGCCGCAGGTGATGTCGGGGCCGGTGCTGGTCATCCCGTACCGCGCGACGGCGACCGAGACGGTGGTGCAGGACGGGCAAAGCGTCACCCGGACGAACCAGGTGACGAAGGAGCTGACCCTGGCGCCCGAGGCGGTGGAGCTTTCGACCGCGCTTCGACCGGACGTGCGCAGGCGCTCGATCTACGAGGCTGTCGTGTACGACGCCGCGGTGACCGGCCGCGCGCATTTCGTACTTCCGCCCGATCTTGCGCGGACGGGGGTCGATCCGGCGCAGATGGACCTTGGCCGCGCCGAGCTGCGGTTCGGCCTGAGCGACCCGCGCGGGCTCGGCGCCAATCCGCGGGTGATTGCGGGCGGGCGGGCGCTTCGGATGCTTCCGGGCGGCGGGAGCAGCGGCGGGCGCGGCTTCTTCGCGTGGGTCGACGCGAGCGGCCTGGCCTCGCAGCCGCTGCCGGTCGAGTTCGCCTATGCCTTCCGCGGCAATGCGTCGCTGAGCCTCGCGCCGCAGGCGGGGGACACGCGCTGGACGGTCAAATCGTCGTGGCCGAGCCCGAGCTTCGGCGGCGACTTCCTGCCCGCCGCGCGGTCGGTGGGCGACAAGGGCTTCGAGGCCACCTACCGCGTCGGCAATCTCGCGCTCGGGTGATCTTCATCGGCTCGGCGCCGGCTTCCGCGCCGATCTGGGTCGCCTCGATCATCTCGTGATTGTCGCGCGGGCTGGTCATCTCCCAGCCGTAGAAGCATTTGAGCCGCTC
>NZ_WJSQ01000219.1 GCF_009720245.1 Sphingomonas segetis
CGCGCACGGGGGGCCACGGTGCCGAGATCGAGCGCGAAGGCGCGCTGCTCGACCCCGACGCGGCGCTCGGCCCGCCGGCCGTTCCCAACAGCCTGTTCACCTGCCGAATCATCAAGATCGGCGCCAAGGCCGAGGGCAACCTTCCCTACGTGGCCTATCCGCCCTTCTCCTGCCGGGTGAAAGCCGACCGCGGGCTTCAGCGATTCAACAAGTTCGGCGGCTCCCAGCGCTATGTCGGCCTGATCTTCCCGGGCGACGCGGTACGCCAGATCTTCCTCGGCACGCTCGTGCTCGGCGACGAAACGCGCGCGCTCCAATATAGCCAGGATGAGCTGCGCGACGTCGCCGGCTATGTCGAGCGCGTCGGTCCGAACCGCTGGCGGCTGGTGATGCCGGAGCCGCATTTCGAATCGCAGCTCGACGTCATCGAGCTGGTCCCATCCTCCACGGGAGCACGTTGATGAGAAAGCTGCTATTCCTTGCCGCCGCCGCGATGACCGCCACCACCACAGCAAGCGCCGCAGCGTTGCAGGACGCAATCCGCGCCGACATGCCGCAGCTGATGACGCTCTATCGCGACCTCCACGCGCATCCCGAGCTGTCGATGCAGGAGGTGCGCACGCCGGCGCTGCTCGCGGGCGAGATGCGCAAGCTCGGCTTCGACGTGACCGAGCATGTCGGCAAGACCGGCGTCGTCGCGGTGATGAAGAACGGCCCCGGGCCGGTGCTGCTGATCCGCGCCGACATGGACGCGCTCCCGGTGAGGGAGCAGACCGGCCTTTCCTTCGCGTCGAAGGTCACAGGGAAGCTTCCCGACGGGACCGAGACCCCCGTGATGCACGCCTGCGGGCACGACACGCACGTGACGACATGGCTCGCCACCGGGAAGCGCCTCGCGGCGATGAAGGACCAATGGTCCGGCACCGTGGTGATGGTCCTCCAGCCGGGCGAGGAGCTGGTGATGGGAGCGCAGGCGATGCTCCAGGACGGCCTCTACACACGCTTCCCCAAGCCCGATTACCTGCTTGCCTTCCACGATGCGGCGACGCTGCCCGCCGGCGTGATCGGCGTCACCAATGGCTATGTGCTCGCCAACGTCGATACGGTGAACGTCGACGTGAAGGGGGTCGGCGGGCACGGCGCTTACCCGCAGAACACGCGCGACCCGATCGTCCTCGCCTCGCGCATCGTCAGCGCGCTTCAGACCCTGGTCAGCCGGGAGAACGATCCGCAGCAGCCTGCGGTAGTCACGGTCGGGAGCTTCCATGCCGGCACCAAGAGCAACATCATCCCCGACGAGGCGAAGCTGGCGCTAACGGTTCGCAGCTACACGCCCGAGACGCGCAAGCTGCTGCTCGACGGCATCCGCCGCATCGTGCGCGGCGAGGCGATCGCCGCGGGCATGCCGGAGGACAGGATGCCGACCGTCGAGATTGAGCAGCCTTCGGCCGATGCGACCTTCAACACGCCGGAGCTTTCCGGACGTTTGACGCAGCTGTTCTCATCATATTTCGGCAAGGACCGGGTGACCGAGCCCAAGCCGGTCATGGCTGCGGAGGACTTCGGCCGCTTCTGGCTCGCGGACAAGTCGAAGCAGAGCGTGATCTTCTGGGTCGGCGGCGTGCCGAAGGAAAAATGGGATGCCGTCGGCGGCGACACGACGAAGCTCCCCGCGCTGCACAGCCCGCTGTGGGCGCCCGACGCGGATGCGGTGATCTCGACGGCGACCGAGGCGATGACCGTCGCCGCGCTGGATTTGTTGAAGAAATAGGCGTTAAGCTCAGGCGAGGAGCCTCCCCATGCCAACCACCTTCCTTGGACTCTTCCTGCTCTCGACCGCCTTGTCGCTGGTCGCGACGTTCACCGCCGTCGCCGTCCAGGCGATCCTCAAGCGTATCCGCGCCTCATCCGGCGAAGGCCCCGCGCGAATTCGCTAGGCGTCGGCCGCGGCCGATGCGGCGCTTGCGTCGTTGAGCCGGTCGATGTGGGCGCGCCTGAGCTCGAGCGTCAGCGCGGCCATGTTCTCGGACAATTGCTCGACGCTCGTGGCGCTGGCGAGCGCACCGACGATCCCGGGCTGCGCGAGCACCCATGCAAGTGCCACCGTGCCCACGGCCGAACCCGTCTCGGCAGCAATTGCGTCGAGCGCGTGCAGTACGCGCATGCCGCGGCCCTCGAGATACTGTTCCACGCGGTTGCCGCGGATGGATTTAGCGAGGTCGTCGCGGGTGCGGTACTTGCCGGTGAGGAAGCCGTTGGCGAGCCCGTAGAAGGGCAGGATGCCGAGGCCGTGCCTGAGCGCGACGTCGCGGAGCGGCCCTTCGAGCTTCTCGCGCTCGACGAGATTGTACCAGGTCTGCAGCGCGCACGGCCGTTGGAGACCCTCTGATGCCGCAAGGTTCATCGCCTCGTCGAGGCGCTCGGCGGAGAATTGCGAGAAACCGACGGCGCGGATCTTGCCGGCGCGCTTGAGCGCGTCGAAGGCGCCGAGGCTGTCGGCGAGCGGCACCGACGGGTCGTCCTTGTGTTGATAATATAGGTCGATCGAGTCGATGCCGAGCCGCTGGAGCGAGGCATCGCACGCACGCTTCACCACCTGCGGCGCCAGTCCCTCGTTGAAACCCGCCTTGGTCGCGATCTGCACCTTGGTGCGCTTGCCGGGGTCGCGCATCAACCACCGTCCGATGACGCTTTCGCTCTCGCCGCCCTGGTGCCCCTCGACCCAGTAGGAATAGACGTCCGCGGTATCGATCATCGTCCCGCCGCGATCGACGAACTCATCGAGGATTCGGAAGCTGGTCGCTTGATCCGCGGTCCAGCCGAAGACATTGCCGCCGAGCACGAGCGGCGCGATCACGAGCTCGCTGCTGCCGATCCTGCGCTTTGCCATGATGCCGCACGCATGGCCGCGACGCCGCGCGCGGGCAAGCGTTCACCACTTCTTTGTAAAGTTTAGCGACACCTGCGCGCATGTCGGCTGAGTTGACAGTGGCGCGCGCATGGACGCGCTGATCGGCTTCTGGAGCCATGGGCTCGCCGCGTCCTTGTTCGCGGCGCTGACCCTGTGGCGCCTCGGCGATGCCGCGCGGCGGCCGGCGCAGCGGCTGCTGCTCGGCGCCTTCGCGGTCACCGCATGCTGGGCGTGGCTCAGCGCC
>NZ_WJSQ01000022.1 GCF_009720245.1 Sphingomonas segetis
GGCGTCCGACGCGGATGTCGCGGTCGCTATCACCGGCATCGCCGGGCCCGGCGGCGGGACTCCGTCGAAGCCGGTCGGGACCGTGGTGTTCGCCCGCGCCGAGCGCGACGCCGACCCCGCGAAGATCGTCGCCGACCAGAAATTCTTCGACGAAAAGACCCGCTCGGGCGTGCGGCTTCAGGCGGCGCTCTGCGCGCTCGACCTGCTGATGCCGTAGAGCGCCGCGGCGCGCTGCTCGAAAGCATTGGTCATGCGCCTCAGCGCCCGGTCGAACATCGCACCGGCAAGGGTTTCGAACAGCCGCGACTTGAACGCGAAATCGACCGCGAAATGAAGGTTCGTGCCGCCGTCCGGCGCCCGCTCGAACGTCCATTCGTTGTGAAGGAACTTGAGCGGGCCTTCCACATAATCGACGCAGATGCGGTGCGGGCGGTCCTTGAGGACCTTGCTGGTGAACCGCTCCTTGAACGCGTTGAAGCCGACGACGAGATCGGCGACCGTTTCCTTCTCGCTAGACGAGCGCACGCGCACGGCGACCACCCACGGCAGGAATTCGTCGTAGCGGGCGACATCGGCGACCATGTCGAACAATTGTTCGGGCGTGTACGGCAAGTGGCGGCTTTCGCTGTGGCGCGGCATCAGCCTTTCGAACGCTCCAGCTGCGCCAGGCGTGCCGCCTGCATCTTCTTGAAATCGTCGCCCGCGTGATAGCTCGACCGCGTCAGCGGCGAAGCAGCGACCAGCAGGAATCCCTTGGCACGCGCGATCGCCGCATAAGCCTCGAACGCCTGCGGCGTGACGAACTCCTCGACCTTCGCGTGGCGCGGAGTCGGCTGCAGATATTGACCCATCGTCAGGAAATCGACTCCGGCCGAGCGCATGTCGTCCATGACCTGGTGCACCTCGAGCCTCTGCTCGCCGAGCCCGACCATCAGGCCCGACTTGGTGAAGATGTGCGGCGCCTTGCGCTTCACGCTCTCGAGCAGCCTCAGCGACGCGTAATAGCGCGCGCCCGGCCGGATGGTCGGATAAAGCCGCGGCACCGTCTCGAGATTGTGGTTGTAGACGTCGGGCCCGGCCTCGACGATCGCATCCACCGCCGCCTCGCTCTTGTTGCGGAAGTCGGGCGTCAGGATCTCGATGGTCGTCTTGGGCGTGTTCCGGCGCAGTGCCTCGATCACCTTGACGAACTGCGATGCGCCCCCGTCGACGAGGTCGTCACGGTCGACGGAGGTCACGACAATATGCTCCAGCCCGAGCTCGGCGGCCGCCGTCGCGACATGCTCCGGCTCCAGCGGATCGACCGGGCGGGGCATCCCTGTCTTGACGTTGCAGAAGGCGCAGGCGCGCGTACAGGTGTCGCCGAGGATCATCACCGTGGCGTGCTTCTTGGTCCAGCACTCGCCGATGTTGGGGCAGGCGGCTTCCTCGCACACGGTGGCGAGGTTGAGCTCGCGCATCAGCCGCCGCGTCGCGTGATATCCTTCGCTGACCGGCGCCTTGACCCGTATCCAGTCGGGCTTGCGCTGCTTGGAAGGGATTGCGGCGGGGAGGTTCATGCGAGCCAGATAGCGAGTGGGTGCAGCCCTTGCCAGCCCTGCCCGGCTGCGTTTAGCGCAGATGCATGCCGTACATGAAACAGCTGATCGAAGGCTATCGCCGCTTCCGCGACAATCGATGGCCGCAGGAACGCGAACGCTGGGCGGAGCTGGCCGAGGGGCAAAGTCCCGAAGTGATGATCCTCGCGTGCGCCGACAGCCGAAGCGATCCAGCGCAAATCTTCGACGCCCGGCCAGGCGAGATGTTCGTCGCCCGCAACATCGCCGCGCTCGCACCGCCTTACGAGACCAGTAGCGGCCATCATGGCGTCTCAGCGGCGCTCGAGTTCGCGGTGACCCAGCTCGAGGTCGGCGAGATCCTGGTCATGGGTCATGGCATGTGCGGCGGCTGCTCGGCTGCACTCACCGGGGCATTCGACGACCGGCGGCCCGGGCACGGACAGTTCATCGCGGACTGGGTGCGGATGCTCGATCGGGCCCGCGACAAGGTCCGGGCCCGCCATGCGGAGCTGGATCGCGATGCGTTCCTCGACATGGAGCAGGAAGCGGTGAAGGTCAGCCTCGCGAACCTCCGTACGTTTCCCTGGATCGCGGAGCGCGAGAAGGACGGCCGGCTGAAGCTCCACGGCGCCCATTTCGCGATTTCCGAGGGACGGCTGTACCTGCTGGACGAGGCGGAAGGAACCTTCCACCCCGTCTAAGCAGTGTCGGTTAGCACCTTACGTTGTAATTGTAATGTGGCTGTCCGTACTGGTCGACATAATAACAATAGCCGCGGGTATCGCGATAATATTGCTTGCCTCCTACGACCGCCCCGACGGCAGCGCCGAGCGCTCCGCCGACGATCGCTCCAGCGCCGGTGCCGATGCCCGGGAGAACCGAGCCGGCGAGCGCACCGGCACCTGCGCCGATTGCGGCTCCGGTCGCCGTGCTGGCAACGGCATGGTCGTAGGCCGGCGTGGTCGCGCAGCCGCCTAGGGCTAAGCTGCTCGCTGCAGCAGCCGAGATCAGCAGACTTTTCATGTGATGGTCCTCCAAGGTGGCGCAAACCCCTGCAATCCAGTGCGCTCACGGCAGTTTCGTTCCCGCAGCCCGTCCGAACGTCCGTGAGCCGTGGCGAAAACGGAATGAACCGGGGGCGCACAGCAAGCGACGGGGCGGAGGAAACCCTCCGCCCCGTCGAACCGGCTCACTCAACAGAATGGGATCAGGCGCGCCTAGCAGCGAATGTCGTAGCTGTAGTGCGGCTGCCCGTACTGGTCGACGTAGTAGCAATAGCCGCGCGTATCGCGGTAATATTGCCTGCCATTGACGGTCGCGCCGAGCACGCCGCCGAGGATGGCGCCGGCAATGGCGCCGGTGCCAGGCTTCAGGCCCGGAAGAACCGCGCCGGCGATCGCTCCGCCCGCAGCGCCGATCGCGGCGCCGGTGACGGCATTACCGGCCTGGTTGTTGCCATAATAAGGCTGGCCATAACCGTTGTTGTAATAGCCATTATTGTACCCGTACGGATTCCCGTACTGGTTTGGATAAGTTGCGCACCCTGCTACCGACACACTCGCGGCGGCAAGGACTGCAAGACCTAGCTTCCTCATTTCTCTCGTCCCTTCAACAACGCCGCCCCCTGATCCGCTAATAGTGCATCAGACGGCGTTTCGTTCCCGCACCGATTATCCGCCGTTTGGCTCCGTGGAGCGCGGCGCGTTCAACAGTGGCCATTCCGCGATGCCGCGCTAGAGGGGCCGAAGAGGAGGAGTTGAGGATGCGCGATCGCCTGCCCGAACAGGAAGCCAACGTCGCCCTTCTGATCGATGCCGACAACGCCAGCCCCGACCATCTCGACGAAGTCCTGCTCGTGCTCGGTGAGCTCGGCACGATCAACATCCGGCGGGCCTACGGCAACTGGGCCAAGGCGAGCCTCAAGGGCTGGGGCAACCTTACCGGCAGCCACTCGATCGTGCCGATGCAGCAGTTCGACGTGGTGAAGGGCAAGAGCGCGACCGACATGCGGATGACGATCGACGCCATGGACCTGCTCTATCGCGGCAAAGTCGACGGCTTCGGAATCATGTCCTCGGACAGCGACTTCCTCCCGCTCGCGCAACGCATCCGCGAGGAGGGATTGCAGGTCTACGGCTTCGGCACCGCCAAGACCCCGGTCTCCTTCCAGCAGGCGTGCACGCGCTTTTTCGACGTCGGCGCGCTCGCGCTCGAGGACGACCAGCTCGATCAGCCGACCGCCGGCAAGGGCCAGCGCCCGGTCGACACCGAGCTGCTCCAGGTGCTCGGATCGGCCTACAAAGCCTCGAAGCGCAACGAGGAGGGCTACACGACGCTCTCAGAGCTCGGCCAGCGCGCCAAGGCGGTCTCCAGCTTCGCCGCGCGTAACTACGGTTTCACGCGTCTCTCCGACCTCATCAAGGCCGTGCCGAACTTCGAAGTGAAGTCGGGCGACGACGGACGGCTGCTGGTGAAGCGGCTGCGCTGATCGGGGACACTGTGGATTGATCATCCACAGATATTTCGCCGGCGCACCGATTCGAGCGCTGTTGTTCCCGTGCAACGCTCGCGTAATTTTAGCGTCATGCCGGAACCGCCGCGCGTGAAACCGGTTGGGGGGTCCAACCTGAATTGCATCCGGACTGGGGCAAGCTTGCCTGCACAACATCCCGAGCGCCTGCTCGACGAGGCGCTGAACGCTCTTGCCTCTGCGGGGGACTGGCGCTCGGTCCTCGATGAGCTTCCGGCGCCGATCTACACCACCGATGCCGAGGGCGCGGTCACCTACTGGAACCGCGCGTGCGTCGATCTCGCCGGCCGAGTGCCGCAACTCGGCGAGGATCGCTGGTGCGTGACCTGGCGCATCTACACCACCGAAGGCGAGTTCCTGCCGCACGACGAATGCCCCATGGCGGAGACGATCCGCGAACGGCGCGAGGTACGCGGGAAGGTCGCGATTGCGTTGCGGCCCGATGGCTCGCGCGTCGCCTTCCGCCCCTACCCGAGCCCGTTGTTCGACCCGGACGGTAAGTTCACCGGCGCGATCAACCTGCTCGTGGACGTGAGCGACGAGCAGGCCGAGGCGCTGAATGTCGAGGCGGAGCGCTGCCGCCGCCTTGCCGACGCGACCTTCAACCGCGAAGTCTCCGACATCCTCGGCACCATGGCCGAAGGCTACGAGCGGACCGCCGGCGAGCTGGCGAGGCAGCGCGAGGCCTAAGCGGCTGCTCAGTCTCGCCGCGAACGCCGGAACAGCGCTCGGAATGGGCCGTTCCTTCGCGAGAAGGAGTGAGCCATGGACAATCGCCGCACCGAAACCGCCCGCGAGAACGACGACAGCGACATCCTCGACCGTGCCGAGCCGGCACCCAGCCAGGGTGGAACGTCCGGCGGCAATCTCCAGGAGGACATCGCCACCCAGGCAGAGCTCGAACGCGTCCGCGACCCCGAAGCGATGGAAGGCGTCGACAAGCAGGACGACATCGACCACCAGCAGCGCTATCCGGCGCGGCACCCGGCCGACAAATCCTCCGGCGGCAATCCGTCGGAGTAGCGGAAACCTGACCCTGGCGAATGTTCGCGAATGTTCGCACTGACGGGGAGGATTTCGTCAGCCGGTCCGCCGCATCCGCTTCCGATCCGCCGATCCAAGGAGCCGGAGCGCATTTGACAGCCGATATCCTACATTTCCAGCCCTCTCACGGCAGCTGGGCCGCGACCGTTACCTCGTCGCCAGGGTCGATTCCTCAGAGTAGCTGAAGTTCGACGGTGACCTCGTCTCCGGCGGCGATGCAGGCCTTGCGCATGACATCGATCTTCACCGGCAGGAAATAGCCGCCGCTGCTCTTCGACGGGAAGACGGATGTCCGCCAGGTAACGTCATCGAGCGTTACCTCGACCTTCACGGAGCCGAACCCGCGCCGCACCATCAACGCATGCGCACGAATTTCCGCCGAGAGCGCTTCGGGCACGGACATGAAGTGCATCCTGCCCTCGTCATTGGCCCATATCTTCAGCGGTCCGGTGAGCACAATCATGGCTTCTTCTGCCAATCATATTGCGGGAGCCGCCGCCCTTCCTCGCTGACGGCGATCAGCTCGCGCAGGCGCTTGGCGCGCGTTTCGGGCCGCTTCGCGCCGGCGACCCAGCCGAGCACGGTCTTGCGGTAGCCGGGCGGCCGCTTCTCCCAGTCCGCCCACGCCGCCTTGTTCTTGCGGAAGAGCGCCTCTTCCTCGGCTGTGAGCTCCGCGAGCGGCTTCTCGTACGAGTAGATGCCGCTTCGATGCTTGTCGCGCTCGTAGGCGGCCTGTCCTGCCGCCGTCATCAGCCCGGCGGACGTGAGCGGTTCGAAGCGCTCGACGTTCACCTTGCTCCAGATGCTGCCCTTGCGCCGCGGCGTGAAGCGGATGGTGTAGGCGTCCTCGCCGAGCGACCTGCGCACCCCGTCGATCCAGCCGAAGCAAAGCGCCTGGTCCCGTGCCTGCGGCCAGTCGATCGAGGGTTTGCCGCTGCTTTTCTTCCAGAAGCCGACGAGCAACTCGGGCGCGGCTTCGTGATTGGCTTCGAGCCAATGGCGGAAATCGGCCTCGGTGGGGAAGAAGGCCGGTTGATCAGTTTCTCGCGTTTTGGTCTGGATCAAAGCCTGCGTTTTCTAGTCGTTCGCGCGCACTTCTGAGCGCTTTGGCTGAAAAGGTCGGTTCGCCATGACGGATGACGATTGCTTCTGCTGACAATTCAGGCAGCCCGTACTCCAGCACCTCTCGAAAGCCATCACTCTCGTGGAGAGCTAGATACTCCAGAGCAGCCCTTTCTCCCTCACGCTCGATCTTTGGTCGAAGGCGATTCATGGGCGATTTGCGGCCCCGGACCTGCCGGCGTATTTCTTCGACGGCCAATATCATTTGCCAACAGTCGTACTCCACAGTGCCGGGCGTTCCCTTTGATTCCAGGGCAACCACGCGTCGCAGTGCGGCCCGTTCTATACCGTCATATTTTCCGTTCGTTTTTCGAGCGATGGAACGCACTTTCTCGACATCATCACAAGAGGCGATGTACTCAAGCGCACGCTTTTCATCGAACACCGTCACCGCGTCAATTTCCGGTAGCTCGTCCGGTGCGGCCGCGTCGCTTCCTCACCGAGCCGCCGCACCTTGTCCTCTTCGTACGCCTGGAAATTCCCCTCGAACCATTCGACTCGGCTGTCGCCTTCGAACGCGAGGATGTGCGTTGCCAGTCGGTCGAGGAAGAAGCGGTCGTGGCTGATGACTACCGCGCAACCCGCGAAATTCTCGATCGCCTCCTCGAGCGCGCCGAGGGTCTCGACGTCGAGGTCGTTAGTCGGCTCGTCCAATAGCAGCACGTTGCCGCCGCGCTTGAGCATCTTGGCGATGTTGACGCGGTTGCGCTCGCCGCCAGAGAGCTTGCCGACATTCTTCTGCTGGTCCTGGCCCTTGAAGTTGAAGGCGCCGACATAGGCCCGCGTCGACTGGTCGTGGCCGTTGACCTTCATGTAGTCGAGCCCGTCGGAAATCTCTTCCCACACGTTTTTCGAACCATCGAGATGATCGCGGCTCTGGTCGACGTAGCCGAGGTGCACGGTCGGCCCGATGTCGACCTCCCCCGAGTCGGGCTGCTCCTGGCCGGTGATGATCTTGAACAAGGTCGACTTGCCGGCGCCATTCGGGCCGATCACTCCGACGATCCCGCCTGGCGGAAGGGTGAAACTCAGGTCCTCGAACAGCAACTTGTCGCCGTAAGCCTTGCTGACGTTCTTCACGTCGATGACCTTGCCGCCGAGCCGCTCGGGCACCTGAATCAGGATTTCCGCCTTGCCCGGGACGTGCTTCTCCTGCGCCGCGACGAGCTGGTCGAACTTGGCGATCCGCGCCTTGGACTTGGTCTGGCGGGCCTTGGCGCCCTGGCGGATCCACTCGAGCTCGTCCTTGATCGCCTTCTGGCGCCCCGACTCCTCGCGCTCCTCCTGCTCGAGCCGCTTCGCCTTCTTCTCGAGGTAGGTCGAATAATTGCCCTCGTAGGGGAAGTATTTCCCGCGATCGAGCTCGAGAATCCAGCTCACCACATTGTCGAGGAAATAGCGGTCGTGGGTGATCATCAGCACCGCGCCGGGATATTCCTTGAGGTGGTTCTCGAGCCACTGGACGCTCTCGGCGTCGAGATGGTTGGTGGGCTCGTCGAGCAGCAGGATCGACGGCTTCTGGATGAGCAGCCGGGTGAGCGCGACGCGGCGCTTTTCGCCGCCCGACAGCTTGTCGACCGACCAGTCGGACGGCGGGCAGCGAAGCGCCTCCATGGCGACCTCGAGCTGATTGTCGAGAGTCCACCCGTCGACCGCGTCGATCTTGCCCTGGAGATCGCCCATCTCCTCCATCAGCGCGTCGAAATCGGTGTCGTCCTTCGGATCGCCCATCTCCGCCGAAATGGCGTTGAAGCGGTCGACCATGTCGGCGACCTCGCGTGCGCCGTCCTTGACGTTCTCGAGCACGTTCTTGCTGGGGTCGAGCTGCGGCTCCTGCGGCAGGTAGCCGACGGTGATGTTCTCGCCGGGCCAGGCCTCGCCCTGGTAGTCCTTGTCGATGCCGGCCATGATCTTCATCAAGGTCGACTTGCCGGCGCCGTTCGGGCCGACGATCCCGATCTTGGCGCCGTGGTAGAATTGCAGGTTGATGTGGCTCAGCACCGGCTTCTGGGCGCCGGGGAAGGACTTGGTCATGTCCTTCATCACATAAGCATATTGGGCGGCCATGGGGTCGCGGCGTTCCTTCGGAATTGAGTGTCTGGAGAGTTGTCAGCCAGTTAGGGCACGCGAGGCGCTTTTTCCAGCGCTGGTATCGATTCACGCGAAGCCCCGAAGAAGGTAGTTCTCGCGCGGAGACGCAGAGGCGCAGAGACGTGGCGAAGGGCTCGCGGAAGCAACAATTCGATCAGGTGGGCGCAGCTGCAACCGAATTGATTAGTGCTGCCGCACGCCGAGTCCTCGGCCTCTCTGCGTCTCCGCGTTTCTGCGCGAACCAATCCTTTCTTCTTCGCGGCCTCGCGTCTTCGCGTGGAATCAGAAGGGCAGCTTGAATCCCGGCGGGAGCGGAAGCGTGCCTTGCATCTTCTCCATTTCCTGCGCCGCCGCGGAGTCGGCCTTGGCGCGCGCGTCGCTGATCGCGGCGGCGATCAAATCTTCGACCATCGTCTTTTCCGAGGGTTGAAGGAGGCTTTCGTCGATGTCGACGCCGAGGATCCGGCCCTTTGCCGTCGCCCGGATCTTCACCAGTCCGCCGCCGGCCGCGCCCTCAACCTCGATCTTGTCGAGATTGTCCTGCGCCTTCTGAAGCTCGGCCTGCGCATTCTGCGCCATTTTCATAATTTCGTCGAAATCGGGCAATTCGGGCATGTCAGCTGCCTCTCGTTGAAAAGGTTTCGAGTTCGGCGTCGGGGAACGCGTCCATCACCGCGCGGACGTTCGGGTCTGCGAGCACATCTGCGCGAACGCGCTCCTTCGCCATTTTCTCCTGATCGAGCAAAGAAGCCTCGCCGGGCTCGTCGGAAAGCGACACCTCCCAGCTCGCGCCGGTCACCGCCTTGAGGATCGCGGCGAACTCCCGCGGCCAATCGCCCCCGAGCGGCCGCGCCGGCCTCAGCACCAGTTCGGGCGGGGCATAGCGGACCAACCCGACCTGGTCGTGGAGCTGGACGGCGAGCTGGTGCTTGCCCTTGTCCTCGAGGAGCTGGATCAATGCGCGGAAATCCGCCGGTATTCGGGCGACGGCACCGGAGCTGTTCCCCACGGGCACGGCGGCCGGCGCGGAGTCGGCACCGTGGCCGCTCAGCCTGGCAACCAGCGAAGCGGGGTCGGGCATGTCAGCGGCATGGATCAGCCGAAGCAGCGCCATTTCAGCGGCCTCGCGCGGGTCCGGAGCGGAGTCCACGTCCTGAAGGCCCTTCAGCAGCATCTGCCACAGCCGGTGAATCGTGCCCCAGCCCAGTTGGCCGGCCATGGCTTCGGCGCTCTCGCGTTCTTCGTCGGACTGGAGCGCACCGACGTTCGCACCGGCCTTGGCGCGGGTGGCCGCGTGCAAGCTCTCCATCAGCCCGCGCAGCAGCTGCGTCGGATCGATCCCGAGCGCATGAGCTTCGTCAAGCGCCGCGAGCGCCCCCGGCGCATCGCCCGACAGCACCAACTCGAGCAGCCGACGGATACGCGCACGGTCGGCAAGACCGAGCATGTCGCGGACCTGCTCGGCAGTGACTGCGCCCGCGCCGTGAGCGATGGCCTGGTCGAGGATCGAGAGCCCGTCGCGGGCGGAACCCTCTGCGGCGTTGGCGATCATCGCCAGCGCGTCGGGCTCGACCTCCACCCGCTCGGCCCTGGACACATCGGCGAAATGGGCGGCGAGTTTCTCGGCCGGAATGCGCCTGAGGTCGAAACGCTGGCAGCGTGACAGAACCGTGACCGGCACCTTGTCAACCTCGGTGGTAGCGAACAGGAACTTCACATGCTCAGGCGGTTCCTCAAGGGTCTTCAGCAAGGCATTGAAAGCGTTCTTTGAAAGCATGTGGACTTCGTCGATGATGTAGATCTTGTAGCGCGCGCTGACCGACGCGTAGCGAACCGCGTCGACGATCTCGCGGATGTCGTCGACGCCAGTGTGCGAGGCGGCGTCCATTTCGATCACGTCGATGTGCCGCCCCTCGGCAATCGAGCGGCACGGCTCGCACACGTTGCACGGCGTGATCGTCGGCCCGCCCTGCCCGTCCGGTCCGACGCAGTTGAGCGCCTTGGCGATCAGCCGCGCGGTCGAGGTCTTGCCGACCCCGCGTACCCCTGTGAGCAGGAAGGCATGGGCGATCCGCCCGCGCTCGATCGCATTGGCGAGCGTCTTCACCATCGCATCCTGCCCGATCAGCTCGGCAAAGGTCTGCGGCCGGTACTTGCGGGCGAGGACACGGTAGGGGCTAGTGACAGCCGGCGCACTTGCTTCCGGCAGGTCGAGGCCTAGCGCCGGCTCTTCGGGCGGTGAATCGGTCATTGGTACCTATTTAGGTGCCGTCTCGCCCGCTGTCGAAGCCTTACGGAAGACGCTTCCACTCGGCTGTTTTCATCGAGAGTGGGCCTTGTGCCGTCTGGTAGACGTGGGTTTCGATGTCCGTCTTGCCGTCCGGCGACAGCGTGAAGATGCGTGTCGTGCCGGGGGTGCCCTGCTTGCTCAGCGCCATGATCAGAACGTTCGGAATCGGCATGGTTATGGCGACATGGTCATATTCGCCATCGGGCGTGACCGGCGACGGAGTGCCGTCCAGCGGATAGGTGGATACGGAGCGGACCACCGAGCCGTCGGGAGCGACGATGTCGACGACGGTCGTCCATTTGCCGCCGCCGGCGTCGCTGAATGTCATGGTTGCGCTTTTCGGGCGCTGCTCGGGCGGGAGCGGCAGCTTGGCGACATCGACACTCCAGCGGCCGAGGAATGGCGAGGACGATTGCGGTGCCGCAGGCGCCTCGGCCGAGAACATGATCGCACAAAGAAGAATCGGGACAGCCAGCTTCATGATCACCCCCGTCGTTGGAAGGCGATGACAATAAGGCTGTTGCGGCGACTAATTCCAGCGGAAGGTGAGAGGTGGAAGCCGACGACCCGGCACCAAATCGTTGTGGCTGCTTCCTTCCGGACCTGACCAGGTTGGCGACAGCGCCGTCCGCCGACTTCCGAGGGGGCATATGGTGGAAGCCTTCGCCCCGCGCAAGTTGTTCGGGCGAGCCTCTTTCTTCATTCGCTGTTCACGCGAACGGGTGGACTTGGCTAGCCTGAACCGATGCCCCTTTCCGCCCTCCTCCTCAGCCTGCTCGCACCCGCGGCGCTGTCGCCCTCCGCGCCGATCAACGTGACCGGCCACGCCTGGGCTCCATTCATCAGTCCGATGGGCGAGCCGTTCCGCGCCCGCACGACCAGTGACGACACGCTCGCCGACTGGTTCCGGCAGGCGGACGCCAACCACGACGGGTTGCTCACGGCCGGCGAGATGCAGGCCGACGCCGAGCGCTTCTTTCGCAGGCTCGACACCAACCCGGACGGGGAGATCGACCCGGACGAGATCGCCAATTACGAATATGAGATCGCACCCGAAATCCAGGTGATGTCGAGGACTCGGCGGCCTCCGGGAGAGCCCGCGACCGCGCGCGACGTTGATGTCTATCTGGAAAAGCCGCGCGACCGGAAGCGGCGCCGAGACCGGGACTATGCGAGCCTCGGCTTCGGGGGCTCGCTTCAGGGCGCCGCCCGCTACGGCCTGCTCAACATCCCGGAGCCGGTCGCCGCCGCGGACGCGGACTTCAACCGCGGCATCTCGCTCGAGGAGTTCCGCCAGGCGGCGCTCGCCCGGTTCCAGCTCCTCGACAGCACGCACCGCGGGAGCCTCACCCTGACGCAGCTCCAGGCTCTCCGGCCCGAGCCGCCGCTCGACGGCCGCCGGCCGAAGCACAACGAGCCGGGCGACGATCGCATCGGCAATCCGCTTCCGACCGGCCCCTAACGGCCCATCCAGTTTCTGGCGCCGGGCGGAATGCGGACAGAGAGCGTCTCCATCGCCTCCGTGAGGATGATCTGGCAGGCGAGGCGGGACGTCCGTGTCGCGTGCGCGGCGAGGTCGAGGAGGTCTTCCTCTTCCTCGCTGGCCGAGGGCAGCTTCTCGAAGTCTGGGGCATCGACGATGACGTGGCAGGTCGAACAGGCCATCACTCCCTCGCACGCACCCTCGAGCGGCTCGCGCGCCGCCCACGCGACGTCGAGCAGCCGCTGCCCGGCTTGGGCCTCCACTTCCTTGTCGAGCGTGCCGTCGGCCTTGAGAAAGCGCACCAAAGTCACGCCTCGAGCTTCTCCTGCGCCGTGGCATGTGCGGCAATGCGCCGGCAGGCGTCGACCAGTTCCTCCCCGGTCGTATAGCGGCCGAAGCCGAGCCGGATCGAGGAGCGCGCCTGGCGGTCGCCGAGCCCGAGTGCGCGAAGCACGTGGCTCGGTCGCCCGGAGCCGCTCGCGCAGGCCGAGCCGAGGGAGAAAGCGATGTCGCGCAGATCAGCGATTAGCCGCGCTCCATCAAGGCCTTCGCGGCGGATATTGAGATTTCCCTTGTAGCGGTGGCGAGTGCTCCCGTTGATCGTCCAGCCAGAACCGAGCGCTGCGACTGCCGCCTCCCACAGTCTCTCGACATGGTCGCGATCGTGCGGCCGGCGATCACCGGCTAGCCTCGCCGCCGCGCCGAAACCGACGCACAACGCCGGGGACAAAGTGCCGGAGCGAAGCCCCCGCTCCTGGCCGCCGCCATGAATCAGCGGTGCCGGTTCGGCTCCCTTGCGCATCCACAAGGCGCCGATGCCCTTGGGCCCATGAATCTTGTGAGCGGACACGGCGACCAGGTCCGGCCCCTCGCAAATTTCGACCCGCCCCAGCGCCTGGACGGCGTCGCACAGCATCAGCGCCCCCGCCCGGTGCACCATGCCGGCGATCTCCGAAATCGGCTGGGTGACGCCGATCTCGTTGTTCACCTGCATTGCAGCAACGATCAGCACGCGATCGTCGAGCTCGCGGACAAGCAGATCGAGGTCGAGCCGACCATCCGGCTGGACCGGCAGGACGGTGAGGTCGGCCCCCTGCCCCGCGAGCCACTCGCAGGTGTCGAGCACGGCTGCATGTTCGGTCGCGACGGTGATGATCCTGTTGCGACCCTTCGGCGCCTTCTCGACGGTCCCCTTGAGCGCCCAATTGAGCGCTTCGGTCGCGCTTCCGGTAAAGGCGACGCTGCCGCCCTTCAGACCGATCGCTTCGCCGACGCGCTTGCGCGCGACTTCGATCGCGGCTTCCGCTTCATGGCCCCAGCGCGAGGGCGAATGCGGGTTGGCGAACTTCTCCTCGATCCATGGCAGCATCGCCTCGCCGACCTCCGGCGCGACCGGAGTGGTCGCCTGGTAATCGAGGTAGATCATGCGGCCTGCGCCTTCGCACGAGCCGCGATCTTCCGCCATTCGCCGACAAAGCGATCGATGTGGCGCTCGGCGGTCGACGGGCCGAAGCTCACCCGGATGACCGAAGAGGCGATCTCTTCCGAAATGCCCATCGCCGCGAGCACGCGGCTTGGCTTCATGCTTCCCGACGAGCAGGCGCTGCCAGCAGAGACCGAGATGCCCGCGAGGTCGAGCTGGACGAGCTGACTCGCGCTGGCGACGCCCGGCATGGCGTAGGCGCCAATGGTCGCGATCCTTGGCGCTCCGGCGGCAATGATGAGCCCGCCCGAGCCGACGATTTCATTTTCGAGGTGCTGACGCAGCGTTTCGAGCCGCGGCATGGCCATGGCGAAGGCGCGGCTTTCGAGTGCTGCCGCCATCGCAGCAGCGGCCGGCAGGTTCTCGGTCCCGCGCCGATAGCCGCGCTCCTGCCCGCCGCTCGGCGCGAGCGTGCCGAAATCCTTGACCAGCAGCGCGCCCGCCCCCGGCGGAGCTCCGAACTTGTGCCCCGAGACCGCAACGAAATCCGCGTCCGGCAGCGCGATCTTGCCCGCCGCCTGCGCGCAGTCGCACAGCAGCAGCGATCCTGTGGAGTTCACGGCCTCGTAAATACGCTCGATCGGCTGGATGATGCCGGTCTCGTTGTTGACCAGCTGGATCGCGACCAGCGCAGGGTCTCCAGCCAACGCATCCTGCAGCGCGGTCATTTCGATCAGGCCGTCGGCACCGACCGTCAGCACCTCGGCCGAATTGCCCATCGCGGCGATCACCGCGTCGTGCTCGGTCGGCCCGACGACGATCCGCCGCGCCGACCTGGCGCGCGCTGCGGCAATCTGGATCGCCTCGCTCGCGCCTGATGTAAGGATGACGTCATGCCGCCATTCGAGCGCGGCTGCGATCGTGTGCCGCGCCTCTTCGAGAGCGGCGCGCGCGCGGCGCCCGTCGGCGTGAGGCGAGCTCGGGTTCGCCCAACTTTCGAGAGCGCGGTCCATCGCCTCGCGCGCTTCGCAGAGCACCGGCGTGGTCGCCGCATGGTCGAAATAAAGCCGGTCGTTCATGCCTGGAAAAGCGCTCGATTCCTGCCGATTGCCAGTTGAAGGGCCGCCCCTATATAGGACCCGACGCCACGGCGCACCCGTAGGCACGGCCACATTTCCATTCGCGAGCAATTTGCACCCAATGCCCGAAGTCATTTTTCCCGGCCCCGAGGGACGCCTTGAAGGCCGTTTCCATCCCGGCACCCGCCCCCGCGCCCCAGTCGCGCTGATTCTCCATTCGCACCCGCAGGCCGGCGGCACGATGAACAACAAGATCGTCCAGCTGCTCTACCAGACGTTCGTCAAGCGCGGCTTCGCGACTCTCCGCTTCAACTTCCGCGGCGTCGGCAAAAGCCAGGGCGTATTCGACAACGGCATCGGCGAGCTGTCCGACGCCGCCTCGGCGCTCGACTGGGTGCAAAGCATCCACCCGGAGGCTGAAACGACCTGGGTCGCGGGCGTCAGCTTCGGTGCCTGGATCGGCATGCAGCTGCTGATGCGACGGCCGGAGATCCGCGGCTTCATCTCGATCGCCCCGCCCGCCAACATGTACGACTTCAGCTTCCTCGCACCCTGCCCTTCGTCGGGGATCATCATCCAGGGCGAGGCCGACGAGGTGGTGACCCCGAGCGCCGTCCAGAAGCTGGTCGACAAGCTCAGGACCCAGCGGCACATCACCATCCACCACGAGCTGATCCCCGGCGCGAACCATTTCTTCGCCAACGAGCTCGACCAGCTGATGAAGGAAGTCGACGATTATCTCGACATGCGTCTCGCAACCGATCCGGTAAAGCCGGCTATACCGTCCAGATCATCACGTTCATGACCAGCACCGCTGCGGCGACCAACATCAGGACGCCGCGGACCCGGGTCTGACGGGCGAGCACCAGCTTCACGCCGCCGATCACGAGCAGGAACGCGGCGACCATCGCCAAACCCATGGCAAACGCCGAAATCTTCTCCATTTCCGCTCCTGATTTCACCAAGACTTAACCAAAATCGGTCCACATTGGCCGCCATGCCAAGTGGGGACCAGCAGGCGCGCCTCGAAGAGGCGTTCGAGCGAATCGAGGAGACCATCCTCCCGTGCATCGCGATGATGCTCGACACGCTGATCGACGCCTCGGAATCGATCGCCGAAGGCGAGCGCCGGTTCCTCGTCGGCGAGCTCAAGACGCTCGCGGCCGAGCTCGAAGAGCTGACCCAGGCGGTAGAGCGGTCGAGCCCGGCCCATGTCGAGCCCGGCGAGTACAAGACGCGGAACGTCGCTTAGATCCCGCCGCGGACGATCCGCGCATACAGCGCCGGATCGACATTCGCTCCTGAGAGCACCACCACCGTATCTTCCACCGGAGGCACTTTGCGAGCCATCAAGGCCGCGAGTGCGACCGCTCCCCCCGGCTCGACCACCAGCTCGTGCCGTTCCCACGCTAACCGGACAGCCTCCGCTACTTCGGAATCGCTGACCGAAAGCGCCGTCGCCCCGCGCTCGCGCAGGATGGCGAAGGTGATCGGCGACACGCGCGGGGTCTGCAGTGCGTCGCAGAAGGTAGCCGGCGCGTCAGCCGCCACAGGCACGATCTCGCCGAGCTCCAGCGAACGCGCCATGTCGTCCCAGCCTTCGGGCTCGACGATGACCATCTCCGCTTCGGGAACCGCCAGCGCGATGCCGGAGCCGAGGCCGCCGCCGCCGCACGGCACGATGATCCGCTTTGGGGCGCGGCCCATCTGTTCGACAATCTCGAGACCCACGGTACCCTGACCGGCGACGATCGCCGGGTCGTCGAAGCTCGGCACTACCGTGGCGCCAGTCTCCTCGGATATGCGGTCGGCAATCGCCTCACGGCTCTCGCTCCGCCGGTCGTAGCAGATGATTTCCGCGCCCTCGCCTCGCGTGCCGTCCATCTTCACCTGCGGAGCGTCGCTTGGCATGACGATGATCGCGCGGATGCCGAGCCGCCGGGCGGCGATGGCCACGCCGCGCGCGTGATTGCCCGACGAGAAGGCGACGACGCCGCGCTCGCGCTCCTCGAGCGAGAGCTGTAGCAGCCGGTTGCTCGCGCCCCTCAGCTTGAACGCGCCGCCCGTCTGAAGGCACTCGCATTTGAGCCAGACACGGGTCCCGCCGACCTCGCTTTCGACCAGCGGCGTGCGCTCGACGAGCCCCTCGATCCGCGCGGCCGCGTCGATCACGTCCTGACGCTCGACCGTGGCGGCTTTCGGTAACTGGTTGATATTTCACCCTTTCGATTAGCCGTTGCAGATCAGCGACATACCGCAGGGCATTCCCGAGTCGCGGACCAAATAATCTTTACAGGGGGGACCCCCGCACATATATCGCGCTCCCGCTGCCCCATGGGACTTCCAACCGCAAGGCAGCTTTATGTCGAACGTACCCGTTGGAGGTCCCTTGAGTTGCACAAGCATCATCGCGCGCTGGGGCTAGCGACCGCCCCGACCGGCAGCCGGGGGGCTGCCGATATCGCCCGTCTCCGACCGGTTGAGCCGGTTACGCTTCTGCGCCCGCACGCCGCGCGGCGCGCTGCGCGCTTCTTCGTGGAGAAGTTTCCCGGGCGCTCGCTGTACGCAGTGAAGGCCAATCCTTCGCCCGACCTGCTGCGCATCCTGTGGGAAGCGGGCCTGACTCACTACGACGTAGCGTCGATCGGCGAGATCCGGCTGGTCCACGAGACGCTGCCCGAGGCGGCGCTGTGCTTCATGCACCCGGTGAAGGCCGAGGAGGCCATTGCGGAGGCCTATTTCGAGCATGGCGTCCGGACCTTCAGCCTCGATACCCACGAAGAGCTCGACAAGATCGTGCGCGCAACCGCCAGTGACGGCGTCGCCGCGACCGACCTCAACCTGCTGGTGCGGATCCGCGTCAGCTCCGAGCATGCCAAGCTCAGCCTCGCCTCGAAATTCGGGGCAGACCCGCGCGACGTGAGCACGCTTCTGATGGCCGCCCGGCAGGCCGCCGACGCGCTCGGCATCTGCTTCCACGTCGGCAGCCAGGCGATGACGCCCGCGGCTTATGCCGAAGCGATGAGCCGCGTCCGCGCCGCGATCGTCGAGGCGGCGGTCACGGTCGACATCGTCGACGTCGGCGGCGGATTCCCCTCTTCCTATCCGGGGATGGAGCCGCCGCCGCTCGAGACCTATTTCGCGGTCATCCACGAAACCTTCGAATCGCTGCCGATCAGTTATTCGGCCGAACTGTGGTGCGAGCCGGGTCGCGCTTTGTGTGCCGAATATGCGAGCGTCCTCGTCCGCGTCGAAAAGCGCCGCGGCGACGAGCTCTACATCAATGACGGCGCCTATGGCGCGCTGTTCGACGCGGCGCATATCGGCTGGCGCTATCCGGTGCGGCTGGTCCGGGGCGAGGAATCGCACGTGCGCCCGATGAGCTTCAGCTTCTACGGGCCGACCTGCGACGATCTCGACCGCATGGCCGGGCCGTTCGAGCTTCCGGGCGATGTGGGCGCCGGTGACTATATCGAGGTCGGCATGCTCGGCGCCTACGGCTGCGCGATGCGCACCCAGTTCAACGGCTTCGGAGTGGTCGATTCCGCAACCGTCGAAGACGAGCCGATGGCGAGCCTCTACGGAGCAGCGACCGCGCCCGCGCGTTCGAACGTCGTGACGCTTTAAATCGCATGTGCTCCGGCGTAGGCCGGAGCCCAGCCCAAGAATGAGAAAACCTGTACCCCCGCCTTCGCCGGGGTACAGACCGTATTGGAGCACGAGATGGAAACCGACACGCTGATCAAGACCCAGGACACCGGCGGGATCAACGACACGCGCAAGGCCGAGCTGCTGTCGAGCCCGGTCGAGCATATCGACATCACCAAGTTCGACGCCCGACCGATCGTCGAGGCAATGGGCCATATGAGCTTCACCAGCCGCGACCTCGCCCGAGCGACCAAGATCTACAACACGATGCTCGAGGATCCGTCCTGCTCGATCATCCTGGTCGTCGCGGGCTCGACCTCGGCCGGCGGCTGCATGGACCTCTATGCCGAGCTGGTGGAGTCGAACATGGTCGACGCGATCGTGGCGACCGGCGCGACGATCGTCGACATGGATTTCTTCGAAGCGCTTGGTCACAAACACTACCAAGCCAATGAAATCCCTAATGATGATACGCTGCGGTCGCTCTACATCGATCGCATCTACGACACCTATATCGACGAAAAGCAGCTGCAGGATTGCGACCATACGATCGGCCTCATCGCCGACAGCCTCGAACCGCGTCCCCACTCGAGCCGCGCGTTCATCCGCGAGATGGGCAAGTGGCTGAGCGAGGGCAATGCCAAGAAATCCGGCAGCCTCGTCCAGCTCGCCTACGAGAATGACGTGCCGATCTTCTGCCCAGCCTTCACCGACAGCTCGGCCGGCTTCGGGCTGGTCAAGCACCAGGTCGACGCGATGAAGCGCGGCGGGCACTACATGACGATGGACAGCATCGCCGACTTCCGCGAGCTCACCGACATCAAGATCAAGGCCGGCACCACGGGCCTGCTGATGATCGGCGGCGGCGTTCCGAAGAACTTCGCACAGGACACTGTGGTTTGTGCGGAAATCCTCGGCCACGACGATGTCGAGGTGCACAAGTACGCGGTGCAGATCACCGTCGCCGACGTGCGCGACGGCGCCTGCTCGTCCTCGACGCTGCAGGAAGCGGCGAGCTGGGGCAAGGTCTCGACCGCGATGGAGCAGATGGTCTTCGCCGAAGCGACCAGCGTGCTCCCGCTGCTGGCCAGCGACGCCTGGCACCGCGGCGCCTGGCGCAACCGCAAGAAGCGCGAGTTCGCAAAGCTGTTCGACTGAGGGCGACCAACCCGTCGTCGTTCTCGGGAAAGCGGGGATCCACCTTCTGTCAGATGACGGCTAAGAAGGTGGATCCCGGCTCAAGGCCGGGATGACGAAGGGGGAAAATCATGCACGGCTACAGCCCAATTCTCGCGCCCGTCGTGGCGCTGGTCGCCTGGACGCTCCTCATGCAGCTGTGGATGTACGCAGTCCGCTTCCGCGAGATGAAGCGTGCGGGGATCAGCCTGCAGGGTCGCCGCGGCACTCGCGGAAATGCGCTCGAGGGCGCAATCCCCGACGAGGCGAACTGGAAAGCGCACAACTACGCCCACTTGATGGAGCAGCCGACCATCTTCTACGCGATCGCGCTGACGCTCGCGTTCATGAACTTCGGCGGCGGCATCAATTATTGGTTGGCCTGGGGCTATGTCGGGCTGCGCATCATTCACAGCCTCGTCCAGGCGACCGTCAACGTCGTCACCTGGCGGTTCCTGATCTTCACCCTGGCGTCGCTGTGCCTGCTCGGGCTAACCACCCATGCCGGGCTGAAGATCCTCTACGATTGCGGCATCATCGGCTGAAGCAGGCGGCGAGCTCGACGTGGGTCGACCAGCGGAACTGCCCGACCGGGCGAACCCATGAGAGCGCGTAGCCGCCGTCCGTGAGCGCTCTGGCATCGCGGGCGAAGGTCGCGGGGTTGCAGCTGACATAGGCGATCCGGCCCACCGACGAGCCGGCGAGCGCCCTCGCCTGCTCGGCCGCGCCCGCGCGCGGGGGGTCGATGACCACGGAGTCGAAACGGCCGAGCTCGGCAGGATCGAGCGGTCGGCGGTACAAGTCGCGATGTTCGACCTCGATGCGAGGCGCAGCCCGCTTGAGCGCGGCAGCGGCATCGCGCGAAGCCTCAGCGGCGTAATCGGCGCCAACCGCGAGCGCGAAGGTGCCGAGGCCGGAGAAGAGGTCGGCAATCCTTCCCTCGACGACTTCACGGACGCAGCCCGCCAGAACCGCCTCCCCATCCTCGGTCGCCTGGAGGAAAGCACCGACAGGGAACTGCACCGGCGTGCCGGACAGCGTGACGGTGACGGATTGGGGTTCGAAAATCGTCTCCGGCCCGAGCCCATGGTCGAGGCTCAGCCTGGCAAGACGGCGATGGATGGCAAAAGCGCTGAGCCGTTCCATGGCTGCGAGACCGTCCGCCTGCACGCCCTTGATCAGCACATCCACTCCCTGGTCGATCAGTACCAGCTGCACTTCGCCAGCACGTTTCGACTGGAGCACTCCGCCGAGAAGCTCCCGTTGCGGCGCGACGAGCGCGAACAGCTCCGGCCTCAGGATATGGCATTCGCGCATGTCGACGATGCGGTGCGACTTCTCCGCGTTGAAACCGAGGACCGCGCCGCTGCCGACCTTCAGCGCCCGGAGCGTCGCTCGCCGGCGCGAATAGGGCGGTGACAAATGCGGCTCGCGCATTTCAGTCTGAAGCCCGTGCTGCGCGAGCGCCGTCTCGACCCGCGACACGAGATAGCCGCGATACGCCTCGTCGTCGGCATGCTGGAGCTGGCACCCGCCGCATTCCGGGAAGTGACGGCAAGGCGGCTCCTGATGGTGCGGCCCGGGGGCGAGAGCCCCGTCGTCGAGCAAGGCGTCGCCGGGAAGCCCGAACGGCGCGTGGCGGCCGCTCGCCGTCACTCCGTCGCCGCGCGCGGCGATGCGGACGATCAGCTCATGGCCCGGCGGGACGGATTCGGCTTGCGCGCTCAGCTCCCGGCAAGCTCATCGGCGAGCGCATCGGCATGATAGACCTTACGCAGCGCTTCGCTCACGGCAGCCGCCGACACCGACACGGCGCGGTTCAACACCGGGTCGTAGCCATAATTACCGCCGAGGCTGTGGATGTTCCCGTCGAACACCGCGCCGATCACCTCACCCCTGGCGTTGATCAGCGGCGATCCCGAATTGCCGCCGATAATGTCGTTGGTAGTCGAGATATCAAAGACCGTGTTCGAGTTGAGCTTGTCCTTGGCGGCGATCCACCGCGGGTCGAGGTCGAACGGCGCCTTGCCCGTCGCGCGCTCGTACAGACCCTTGAAGTAGGTGAAGGGCGGCACGGTGACGCCATTATACGTCCACCCTGCGATCTTTCCGTAGGAGAGCCGCAGCGTGAAGGTCGCATCGGGATAGATCGTATCGCCGAACGCTGCGAAGCGCGCCTTGGCGATCTTTTCCGACGCGGCGCTGATCGGGCCGTCGACGCGATTGTCCCATTCGGTCCGCAGCTTGCGCGCTTCGGGGTCGATCCTGAGGACGTACTTGATCAAGGGATCGTCCGACGCCTGCACCGCAGCCCATCCGCCGTCCCAAAGTTTCTTGCGCACCGCCGCATCGCCGAGCTTCGAGGCGGCGAGCACGGTCGCGAGATGCTCGGGGCTGTCGCGGCCGAGCAGCAGCTTGGTGTAGGGATTGTCGGCGGTCAGATATTCCCGCGACTTGGAAAGCCAGAATTCGAAAAGCAGCTGCTCAAGCGGCGCGTGGACGGGCTTCACGTCGAGCACTTCCTTTTCGAGGAGCGGGAGCTGGCTGTCCGAATAGCCCGGCAGGCGCTCGGCCGACGGCTTCTGGCGTTCGGCGGCGGCGCGGACCAGGCTGCGCGCATAATCGAACAGGTCCGATCCGATCGGCCCGCGCTCGACGAAACGGTAGGGCAGGTACAGCGCCGCGAGGTCGTCCTGCGCCCCTGCGATCGTCGCCCACGGATCGCCGAACTCCGCTCCGAGATTGAGCTGCGGCACTTTCAAACGGAGCGCCGCTTCCTGCGCCTGCTTCTGCGAGAGGAGATCGCCGCCATTGAGCGCAAACAACCGGCCAAAATAGACCTTGTACGAATTTTCGAGCCCGAACAGCAGGTCTTGGGCGATGCGCTCA
Organism: Sphingomonas segetis; assembly: GCF_009720245.1. GTDB lineage: Bacteria > Pseudomonadota > Alphaproteobacteria > Sphingomonadales > Sphingomonadaceae > Sphingomicrobium > Sphingomicrobium segetis. The sequence continues at coordinate 22,335 of NZ_WJSQ01000022.1, forward strand.
TGCTCGGGCGATTCCGCGCCGAAGCGGGTCAGGCGGCCGCGAAGCTCGGCATATTGGACGAGCGTCATCGGGATTTGCAGGTCGCGCTGCGTCTCGAGCTGCGCGATGGTCAACTGGCGGTCGGTGCCGCCCGGATTGCCGGCGATGAAAACCGGCTCGCCGGCGGTCGGCGCCGATGCATTCCACTTGAGGTGATCCGGCGTCGATACGGGCTTGCCATTCTCGTAGAGCCGCACGAACGCGCTATCGAGGTCGTATCTCGGAAAATTGAAATTGTCGGGATCGCCGCCGAAGAAGGCGGCCTTGAAGCCGGGCGAGAAGACCAGCCTGACGTCCGAATATTTGCGGTATTTGTAGAGCTTGAACTGGCCGCCGTGATAGAGGTCGACGACCTGGCAGCGGAATTTCTCGTCGTCCCCGCACGCCTGCTTCTCGATTGCCGAAGAGGCCGCGGTGCGCGCCTTGACCAGCGCCTCCCCTGTCTGCCCCTGCCCGGCGGCCTGCATCTGCGCGGTGACGTCGCTAATCGCGGTCAGGATTTCCGCCTGCATCCCGCCGCACTTGCGCTCTTCCGCGCGCGAGTGGGCAATATAGCCTTCCTGGAAAAAATCGTGTCCCTTGCTCGACAGGTCCTGCGCGCAGCCGGCGACGCAGTGGTTGTTGGTCAGCACCAACGCCTGGCCGGTGACCACGGAAGCCGAGCATCCCGTCGAAAGCCGCACCGCCGCGCCGCGGACGTGATCGAGCCACGCCTGGTCGATCTGGGTCCCGTACTCCTTGTTGACGGCAGCGATCGGAAAATTGTCGAACGTCCACATGCCCTCGTCGGCCAATGCGGCGGACGACATCATCACCGTGCTCGCTAGCAGCGGCGCGAACAATTTAAGGCTCATCTGCGAAATCCCCCGCTAACCTTCGTCAGCAGCATGGCCGTGGCGCGGCGCAAGGGCAAGCGCCTAGCCGAGCGCGGCGATCGCCTCGCCGACCGCTTCGGCAAGGTCGTCGGCGATCATCTGCGGCCCGGCAATTTCGGCAGCCCTGGCCTGGAGCCAGACCCCCGCACAGGCAGCATCGAACGCCGGCAGCCCGCGCGCGCGCAACGCCGCGATAATGCCGGCGAGAACGTCGCCGCTACCTGCGCTCGCGAGCCATGCCGGCGCCGGCTGACGGCAGCCAAGGCGTCCGTCAGGCGACGCCACTATCGTGTCCGGCCCCTTGAAAACGACCACCGCGCCAGACCGCTTCGCCGCTTCCAGCGCCCGCTCCGGCTTGGTCCCGCCAATGTCGCCGAACAGCCGCCGGAATTCGCCGCCGTGCGGCGTGATGATCGCATCCTGGCCCATCAGCCGCTCGGGCTCACCGAGATGGGTGATCCCGTCGGCGTCGATCACTTTCGGCGCGTTCGACGTCAGCGCCAGCGTCAACACTTGCGGGATGTCACCCATTCCGGGACCGACGAGCAGGCACCCGATGCGGTCGTCGTTCACCGGCGCGGTGTCGGTCTGGGCGATGGCAGCCGGAAGCCCGTCGATGTCGCGCGACGTGCTGACCCGAACATAGCCTGCGCCCGCTCTCGCCGCGGCCGTCGCAGCGAGCGCAATGGCGCCGGGCATCTTGCCCGCGAGCGCGTGGACGAGTCCCCGATCGTACTTGTGCCCTCCCGGATCGAGCGGCGGAAGCTCGGGCGGCGCAATCTCGTGCCAGCGCGTCTCCGCCGCGATGCCGATGTCTCCGAGCACCACGCGCCCGCACTTGTGCATCGCGGGATGAAGCAGGTGCGCCAGCTTGAGTGCGCCGAACGTGACCGTCATGTCGAACGCGGGGACAGGGCTTAGCTCCGCCCCACTATCGCTCTCGACGCCGCTCGGCAGGTCGCACGCGATGTTGATGACGGCTTGTTCGCAAAGCCGGGAAAGTTGCTCTGAAACAGGATCTTCAAGTCCGTATTTCAGTCCGGTTCCGAACAGACAGTCGATGACGATCGGCGCGGACGCAGTCGAGTCCGAAAGCGTTGCGAAATCGCCGGTCCACTGACTGCGGGCCCATTTGCCGGGGTCGCTCTTCGGTTCCGCCGTTGCGGCGAGCCGCACAGCGACGCCGCGCTCGGCCAGATGACGCGCGGCGACATAGCCATCGCCGCCGTTGTTGCCGGGGCCGCACAGCACGAGCGCCGGCATCGGTCCGGCAAAGCGATACACCGCCTCGGCGAGCGCGGCTCCTGCCCGCTCCATCAACTGCTCGACGCTGGTGC
>NZ_WJSQ01000220.1 GCF_009720245.1 Sphingomonas segetis
CGGCATCGGGCAGGCGTCGGTCGCCAGCACGACCGATCCGTCCGGGCATGTCTGGGTCGCCGGCGGTGGAAGCGGCGGCGGTGGAGGCGGCGGAGGCGGTGGTGGCGCGGCTACGCGCTCCGGCCCGAAATTGTAGATCAGGCTGGCAAGCACGCTGTGCGAGCGGAACTCGCCGCGCTGGCCGTTGTCGCTGAAATGGCCGGCGTTGAAATAGCGGTACTTCAGCCCGACGTCGAAATAGCGGAACACCGGCGCGCGCACGCCGGCGATGCCCTGCCATGCGAAGTGGCCCTTGGACTTGATGTGCGATTCGAAGATGATCGGCTCGCCGCCGCCGCTTGCGCGAACGATCGAGCGCTCGTTGAGCCAGGCCAGCCCGGCGCCGCCACCGACGTAGAAGTTGACGGTGTCGTTTTTGCCGAAGTCGAGCAGGATGTTGCCCATGTCGGTAAAGCCACTGGTGTGGCCGTGCCCGTCGACGGAGCCGTCGCCGTCGATGTCGTAGCCGCTGTGCTTTGCCCATTTGTGGCTCGCCTCGACCTCGGCGCGGATCAACCCGAAATCATATCCGGCGATGAGGTCGCCATCGACGCCGAGCTTGTAGTCGATCTCGAACAGGCGGTCACCGCCCGCGCTGACGGTCGAGTTTTGCGCGAACATCGGGCCGATCTCGAGCCCGACATAGGCCGAATGGTCGCGCGCCGCGGCGGGCGAGGCGAGGGCGGCAAGCGCCGCTCCGGCAAGCAGATATCGCATCATCGATTTATCCCCCGTTGCCCGGCCCCACCGGGAACAATGCCCTGCATTCTAAATGAAAAATGAATCGCCGTCGAGGTAACGAAGGTTAGGCGGGCCAGGTCACGTTTTCGTGCGGCCGAGCTCCTCGAGCTTCTCGACGAGCAACTTCGTATCCTGTGCGCGGTCCCGGGGCACGACGAGAACCGCGTCCCGCGTCGCCACCACCACGAGATTTTCGACCCCGAGCGCAGCGACGGTGATGCCGTCTTCGCCGCGCAGCAGGCACCCATCGGCATCGATCGCGATGACCTTGCCGTGGATCGCATTCCCGCGCTCGTCCTTGGCCGCGATGTCCCACAGCGCATCCCACGAGCCGACGTCGGACCATCGCATGGCGACGGGAACCACGCAGGCGCGGTCGGTCCTTTCGAGCACCGCGTAGTCGACCGAGATTGCGGGACAGGAAAGGAACGGCTCCGCCGCCGGGCGGACGAACGGGCCGTCAACCGACTTCCCCGCGATTGCTGCTTTGCAATGCGCGTCGATCTCCGGAGCGAACTTGCGCAGCTGGTCGAGGAATGCGGACGAGCGGAAGAGGAAGATGCCCGCGTTCCAGAAGTGGCTGCCGCTCGCGCAAAAGGCTTGTGCCGTCGCGAGGTCCGGCTTTTCGACGAAGCGCTTCACCTTGCGGACCGCGGGGGTTCCCTCCACCGCGTCACCGGCTTCGATATAGCCGTAGCCTGTCTCAGGCCGGGTCGGCTCGATGCCGAAGGTGACGAGCGCGCCAGCCTCGGCGGCCGGCAGCGCCGCGGCGACCCTGTCGCGGAACTCCTGCGGGTCGCGGATGACGTGGTCCGACGGCATCACCAGCAGGATCTCGTCCGCGGCGGGATCCGAGCAATAGGCCGCAAGGGCGATCGCCGGGGCGGTATTGCGCCCCTGCGGCTCGAGGATGATCGCCGCGGCGGCCGCGCCCATCGCTTCGACCTGCTCCTCGATGAGCGACCGGTGCTCCTCTCCGGCGATGATGACGGGATCGCCGAACATCGGATGCTGCGCGCGCGCCAGCGTTTCCTGGAGCATGGTGCCGGCACCGCCGATCGGCAGCAGCTGCTTGGGACGAAGCGGGCGCGACAAGGGCCACAGCCGCGTTCCGGAGCCGCCGGACAGGATCACCGGGCGCACTTCAGGCGACATGGCGTGGCGGTTCTCGTTCAGTGGTTGGGCGCGGCATGACGCTCCCTTGGCGCGGCGAAGAGGCCGGCGCAATCGGAGCTTGCCGCACCGCCTCCAATCGCAGCCGTGGGCGGAGTCGCTGTCCCAGGTTGGGGCGCGGCGGTGGAGCGCTCTCGGACCTTCGTTAAATATTTGCTAATCGGCGGTTTTTGACGCAAGCTTTTCGTTCGGGGGTCGGATGAACAGGGCAAGCCTCGGTCTTGCGCGGCAGTTGGAGGGAGAGCGCTCGCTCGCGCCGCGCCACCGCGCGCACCGCGTCGCCGACTTCCAGCGGCTGCGCCTCAGGCTCTACGCGACAATCCTGGCCGTCGATGCCGTGGCGATGGCGTGCGCCTTCCTCCTCGCCGACGCCGCCCGCTTCGGCCGGTATGAGGGCTATGGGCTGAGCACTTTCCTCGTGCTGTTCCCGACTTACCTCGCGATCGCCCTCAACGGAGACGCGTTTTCGATCCCGGCGCTCAAAAGCCCACGCCACAGCGCGGCCTCGGCGGTGCGTTCGTTGCTGTTCGCGTTCGCGGTCGCGACCGCAATCTTCTTCTCCCTCAAAGTCGGCGAGGATTTCTCGCGCCTCGTGTTCGGAATCGGAAGCGTCTTCTCGCTCGCGCTCGTCACCGGCGCCCGGCTGGCGCTCGGCGGGGCAATCTGCAGGCGCTACGGCCGGAGCTTCCGAAGGGAAGTGCTGATCCTCGACGGGGTGGACGCGGCGCCAGCGGGCGAAGAGACGGTAGTCGACGCGGCAAAGGAAGGGCTCAAACCCGCCCCCGACGACCCCGCGGCGCTCGACCGGCTGGCGCGGGTGCTCGACAAGGCCGAGCGTGCGATCGTCGCCTGCCCGCCCGAACGGCGCGAGGCGTGGACCCGCGCGCTCGCCGGCGCCAATGTCGACGTCGAGATCCTCGCCCCCGAGCTCGCCGCGGTGCCCGCGATCGGGCTGAGGCGCCACGGATCGACCCCGGCGCTGCTGGTCGGCTGCGGCCCGCTCCCGCTCCACAGCCGCGCGGTGAAGCGGGTGATGGACCTCGCCATCGCGGGCGCCAGCCTGGTGCTGCTTGCCCCGGCGATGCT
>NZ_WJSQ01000221.1 GCF_009720245.1 Sphingomonas segetis
ACAGCTTGGCGAGATCGAGGCCTTCCTCGCCAAGGTCGGTCGTATAGACGTTGAAGCCTTCCGTACCGAGCATCAGCTCGATGCTTTTGGCGGTCGTCGGCTCGTCTTCGATCAGCAGCACGCGCATCGTGATTTCCCCCGTTCACGGCCCGAAGCGTTACCCGCGCTTAACGGCCTTGAAGCAAGCATTAACCATTCGAGGTCTGAAGGGAAAAGGTTAATATTTCCTAACTCGCTGGATTCCTTAAGTTGTTGCACAGGAGTCACAAATCACTCCACAAGCTACCCACCGGTTGTCCACAGGAGGCGTGGCGCGTTTGTCCTTGAAAGCCGGCTCGTTCATGGGTGGCAGTGTGCAACTTTCGGACTGCATTCTCTTCATCGACGCGGAAGCGATCGTGCTCGACAAGCCCGCCGGGCTGCCGGTCGACACGCCGCGGCGCGGCGGCGATTCGATTGCATCCAGGCTGGATCAACTGCGCTGCGGCTTCAAACGCCCGCCGACGCCGATGCACCGGCTCGACACCGACACCAGCGGCTGCCTGCTGTTCGCGCGCACGCCCAAGGCGCGCGCGCTGTTTCAGCACGCATTCGAGACGCGGACGGTCGAGAAATACTATCTGGCGGTGGTCGCCAGCGAGATCGACGAGGACGCGGGGGTCATCGATGTGCCGCTCGCCAAGCATTCGACCGCGGAAGCGGGGTGGAAAATGGTCTCCGATACTCATGGCTCTCCAGCGACAACGCGGTGGCGCAAGCTATCGGTCCGCGACGGCTCCACTCTGGTCGAGTTTCAGCCGCTCACCGGCCGCACGCACCAGATCCGCGCCCACGCGCGCGAGGCGTTCGGGCGCGGCATCGCCGGCGATCGGGTGTACGGGATCCCGGGCGGACCGATGCTGCTCCACGCGTCGCGGATCGTGGTGAAGCGTCAGGGCAAGCCCGCGATCGACGTGATGGCGCCTCTTCCGGACACTTTCGGCGAGTGGCGCGATGAAGCCTGAGGACGTTGAAATCCCCGAAGACGCACTGAGCGAAAGCTTCCTCGCCGCGACGGGGCCCGGCGGGCAGAACGTCAACAAGGTCGCGACCGCGGTCCAGCTGCGCGCCGACCTGTTCAAGCTCGGCCTTCATCCCGATGCGTACGAGCGGCTGAGGCGCATCGGCGGAAGTCGGGTGACCGGCGCGGGCGAGTTGATCATCACCGCGCGCCGCTTCCGCACTCAGGAGGCGAACCGCGCCGATGCGCGCCGGCGGCTGGCGGAAATGATTGCCGCGGCCCATATCGTGCAGGCCAAGCGCAAGCCGACGCGCCCGAGCCGTGCGGCCAAGGCGAAAAGGGTGGACAGCAAGCGCCAGCGCAGCGCGGTCAAGCAGGGGCGCGGAAAGGTGACGTTCGATTGACCTACGACTTCAGGATCACGGCCGCTGACCCGGCGACAATGTACCGCGACCTCGCGAGCGCGCTGGAGGGGCTGGTGTCAGGCGAGACCGACGCCGTCGCCAATATGGCCAACGCAGCGGCGCTCATCTGGGAAACACTTCCCGAGCTGAACTGGGTGGGCTTCTACCGCAATGTGGAGGGGGAGCTGGTGCTCGGTCCGTTCCAGGGCCGCCCGGCGTGCATCCGGATCAAGTTCGGCGAGGGCGTTTGCGGCGTCGCAGCGCAGACCCGGCAGGTGCAGCGCGTCGAGGACGTCAATGCCTTCCCGGGCCACATCGCCTGCGACAGCGCGTCGAACAGCGAGATCGTCGTCCCGCTGGTCCGCGACGGCCAGCTGATCGGCGTGCTCGACATCGACAGCCCGAGGACCGGGCGCTTCACCGAGGGAGACGAAGCGGGCTGCGCCAGGCTCGGCGAGATTCTTTCCCGCGTCCTCTAGCCGTACCCCGGCGAAGGCCGGGGTCCAGTCCCAAAAAAACAGCCGCGTTCCGCGGCTCCTGGGCCCCGGCCTTCGCCGGGGAACAGTCAGATCAACTCAGCTGCTCCAGCCGCTCGTCGCTAAGGCTTCCCGGGATGATCATCACCGGGCACGGCAGCTTGCCGGCGTCGTTGCCGGTGAAATGGGCGACCAGCACGCCCGGGCTGCCGCTCGGCGCGGCGCCGAGTACTAGCGCGGCGACCTCGCTGCGCTCGCCGACATAGTCGCGCACGGTGCGCACCGGGTCGCCCTGCTGGACGATGACTTTCGCTTCGACCCCCGACTCGTCGAGCAGCTCGCCGATCGCCGAGCTCACCACGCCCTGGATTCTCAGCCGCTGCTCTTCCTCGATCGCGGCCTGGACTCCGCCGAACTGAACGAAGTCCTGAGGCTCGACGATCCCGAGCACCTCGACGCGGCCGCTGGTCTTGGCGGCGCGGCGGGCGGCGAAGCGCAGCGCGACGCGCGCCTCCTGGCTGTCGTCGACGACGACGAGATAGGTACGCTTGCGGTCGTCTCCCATGCGCAACGATTGCTGCGTTAATCCGCGCTTAAGCGCAAGCGGCGGCGCAGGGATTTCGGCGCGCCCTTGACCTAAGTGGCCGCATTGGCTTTGAGCCGCGCGAGCCTTTTCAGGACAAGCCCTCATGCCGATCGAACTCAAGATGCCCGCCCTCTCGCCGACGATGGAGGAGGGAACGCTCGCCAAATGGCTGGTGAAGGAGGGCGACGAGGTGAAGTCGGGCGACATCCTCGCCGAGATCGAGACCGACAAGGCGACGATGGAGTTCGAAGCGGTCGACGAGGGGACGGTCGCGAAGATCCTGGTGCCTGAGGGAACCGACGGCGTGAAGGTCGGCGCCCCGATCGCGATCCTGGCCGGCGAGGGAGAGGATGCGTCCACCGCAGCCGGCGCCGCGCCCAAGGCGGACACTCCGCCGCCGGCACCGCCGAAAGCCTCGCCACCGCCCAAGGCCGACGCGACTCCGAAGGCGCCTCCCTCGCAGGCGCCGGTTGAAACGCCGGCCGCTCCGCCGCAGCCCGCTTCATCGCCTCGTGCGGACGGCGACCGCGTCAAGGCCTCCCCGCTCGCCCGCC
>NZ_WJSQ01000222.1 GCF_009720245.1 Sphingomonas segetis
CCGGCGCCTGCGCCAGGGCCGCAGCGGCGGCAGCGCCGCAGACCGCAGCGGCGGAAGCTCCGCCGCTCATCACGCTGAGGACGGCCCAGGGGTCCGGATTATATGCCGGCGTGCTCGCCGTCGCAGCGACCGCTGCCGTTGAGCTGAAGAACATCGATCCGGCGATCAATACGCCGATTGCTCCACGGCGACGCGAGACAGCCATTTGCCTTCTCCCTTGGCGCTGCGGGAATCTGCCCCCGCAAGAGAACCGTGAACGCTTACTCCAAAGTGAAGTTTCATTCCACCGTCATGGGGAGAAAAATTTAAACCATTGTTACAACGGCTGTTTAGCCTTCGGTCAGCAGCGCCTTGGCGCTGACGCCTTCGCCTGTTAGCCGCTGCGCATGCGTCGGATGCCCCTGCCTCCGCTTCCCGAATGGGCGCCACACGAAGCCGTCTGGATCGGCTTCCCGAGCGATCCGGCGCTGTGGCTCGGCGACCTCAAGCCCGCCGAGGAGGAGGTCGCGGCCTTTGCCGAAGCGATTTACGCAGGCGGCAGGGGAGAGCAGGTGCGCCTCGTCGCGGCGCACGAAGGCGCGGGCGAGAGCGCGCGTAGGCTGGCTCCGTTCGCGGAGGTCGTCGTTCAACCGTTCGGCGACATCTGGCTGCGCGATACGGGGCCGATCGTGGTCGGCAGCGGCGCGGGCCGGCGCGCACAGGGGTTTGGCTTCAACGGCTGGGGCGGCAAGTACGAGCTCGAGGGCGACCAGGATATCGGCGAGCGGCTCGCCAGGCGCGCCGGCCTGCCCTTCGCCAAATTGGATTGGATCCTGGAGGGCGGCGCGATCGACGGAGACGGCTCAGGCACGGTAATCACTACCGAGCAATGCCTGCTCAACCCAAACCGCAACAGTCTGAGGCGCGACGAGACCGAGGAGCGGCTGCACGCAGACCTGGGCTTCGAGCGAGTCGTGTGGCTCGGCTCGGGGCTCCTCAACGACCATACGGACGGGCATGTCGACAATCTCGCGCGATTCGTGGCGCCCGGCCGGGTCGCCATTCCGACGCCTGCCAAAGACGACCCGAATGAAGCTGTGTACCGCGATGCCGCGCGGCGCCTGCGCACGACCCGGCTCGACGTCGTCACCCTTCCCTCCCCCGGCCGGATCACCGACGAGGACGGCGACCTCATCCCCGCCAGCTACATGAATTTCTACATCGGCAATGCCGCGGTCGTCGTACCGCAATACGGCGCGCCGAACGACCGGGCAGCGGTCGACGTCGTGCAGGCGCTCTTCCCGGGCCGCGTTGCAATCGGCCTGCGCGCCGACCACATCCTCACCGGAGGCGGAAGCTTCCACTGCATCAGCCAGCAGTTGCCGGCTTAGGGTTGCCCTGTTCGTCATCCCCGCGAAAGCGGGACCCAGTTTTTCTCTCGCTAGGTTCCCGCTTTCGCGGGAATGACGAGGAAGCAGAATGAAAAAGATCACCGTCGCTGCGCTACAGCTCGCATTCACCGATGATACGGACGCGAACATCGCCGCGGTGAGTGAGCTGGTGCGCGATGCCGCCGGCAAGGGCGCCGAAGTCGTCCTTCCGCCCGAGCTGTTCGATGGCCCCTATTTCTGCCGCGTCGAAGACGAGAGCCTGTTCGCGACCGCGCGCCCAACGGACGAGCACCCCTCGGTGCTGGCGATGCAGAAACTCGCCGAAGAGCTGAAAATCTGGATCCCGACCAGCTTCTTCGAGCTCGACGGGCCGCATCATTACAATTCGCTCGCGATGGTCGGGCCCGATGGCAAGGTCGCGGGCGTCTACCGCAAGAGCCACATCCCCGACGGCCCCGGTTATGAGGAGAAATTCTACTTCCGCCCGGGCAACACCGGCTTCAAGGTGTGGGACGGCCCCGGCCACGCGAAGCTCGGCGTCGGCGTGTGCTGGGACCAATGGTATCCCGAAACGGCGCGCGCGATGATGCTGATGGGCGCCGACATCCTGTTCTATCCGACGGCAATCGGTACAGAGCCGCACGACCCCGAGCTCGACACGTCGCGGCTGTGGCGCCGGGCGATGATCGGCCACGCAGTGTCGAACGTCGTGCCGGTGGTCGCCGCCAACCGCATCGGCACCGAATGTGGCCAGCGCTTCTACGGCCACAGCTTCATCTGCGACGAGCGCGGCGACATTCTTGCCGAGTTCGGCGCTGAGGAGAGCGGCGTGCTGGTCGCAACGCTCGACATCGCGGCAGCCAAAAGGCACCGCGCCGCCTTCGGCTTCTTCCGAGACCGCCGGCCCGAGCTTTACGGGCGGCTTACCGAGGACGTCTGAGCTCGAGCGCTCGCTCGAACACGCTTTCGAACATCGCCGCGGTCAGTCGGCCGGTGTTCTGGTTGTAGCGCGAGCAATGGTAGCTCGACAGCAGGATGCGGCCGTCGGGCGTGACATGCTCCGCGCGATGGCCGAACCTGGTCGCGGACGGCGGCAGGCCCATCGCTCGGCACGCGGCGACGTGGCCGATCTGCCCCAGACCGAGGAACACGCGTACGGTCGGAAGCGCCGCCAGCCCGGCCTCCAAATAATTGCGGCAGTTGCGGATCTCGCTCGGCTCGGGCTTGTTCTGCGGCGGCAGGCATTTGACCGAGTTGAGAATGATCACGCCATTGAGCCGCAAAGTATCGGATGGGTCGGCGCGATATTCGCCGGTCGCAAGGCCGAACTTGAGCAGCGTGGCGAACAGCAGCTCGCCGGCATAATCGCCGGTGAACGGCCGCCCGGTGCGGTTGGCGCCATGCTTGCCGGGCGCGAGCCCCACGATCGCCAGCCACGCGGCCAGGACGATCCACTTCCAGTGTCGTCCGACGATCTCGACCGCGCGGCGCTCTCACGCCTCGACGTTGATTTGCAGCGCCTTGCCTTGCAGCATTTTTCCGGCTTTAGC
>NZ_WJSQ01000223.1 GCF_009720245.1 Sphingomonas segetis
CGCCGCGCTCAGCCTCGGCGGCTGGCATTCGCGGCACGGCTTCTGCGCGAGTTGCGGCGAGCGGACCGAGATCGTCCGCGGCGGCTGGTCGCGCTCGTGCCGCGCGTGCAGCGCTGAACATTATCCGCGCGTCGACCCGGTCGCAATCATGCTCGCCGAGCATGACGGCTCGGTGCTGCTCGGCCGCCAGCCGCAATACCCGCCGCACCGCTACTCCGCGCTCGCCGGCTTCGTCGAGGCGGGTGAGACGATCGAAGCTGCGGTCGCCCGAGAGCTGGAGGAGGAAGCCGGAATCGAGGTGAGCGACGTCATTTATGTCGCGAGCCAGCCCTGGCCGTTCCCGTCGTCGCTGATGATCGGGTGCCGCGCCCAGGCGTCCACCAGCGAGCTCCGGATCGACACGACCGAGCTCGAGGACGCGCGATGGTTCACGCGCACCGAAGTTGAGGCGGCGCTGCGCGATCCCGATTCCGGCGCGTTCCAGCCGCCGCCCCGCTTCGCCATTGCGCGCATGCTTCTGGAGCACTGGCTGGCGCTTGAAGAAGCTCCCGCTCGCCCTTAAGAGGCGGGCCAAATCCACTCCTCTCAATCCTTCGAAAACCAGGGAAACTTCATGGACGATCGCTTCAATACCATCGCCGGCTGGGTGCTGTTCGCGGGGATTGTCGCGCTCGGCTCGTCGATCGTCGCCGGGGAATATTATCACAGCGAGCGGCCCGAAAAGATGGGTTACCCGATCGCCGGCGTTCAGGAAGAAGGCGAAGGCGCGGCCGAGGCCGAGAAGCCGATCGAATTCTATCTCGCGAGTGCCGATGCCGCGAAGGGACAGCAGGTCTTCAACAAGTGCATGGCCTGCCACACCGCCGAGAAGGGCGGCCCCAACATGATGGGTCCGGACCTGTGGGGCGTGGTCGGCGCTCCGATCGGCGAGGGCCGGGGCTATGCCTTTTCGAGTGCGCTGTCGAAGGTTGGCGGGACGTGGAACTGGGATAATCTGAGCACGTGGCTGACCAGCCCGAAGGCCTTCGCTCCGGGCACCAAGATGACCTTCGCGGGCCTCAGCAATCCGCAGGACCGCGCCGACGTGATTGCGTTCCTGAACGCGCACAGCGATTCCCCGCTGCCGCTGCCCAAGGCACCCGAAGCCGCTCCGGCAGCCGCTGGCACCGAGCCGGGGGCGGGTCCCGGCAATGGCCCGCAAAAGGCCGAAAACGAGCCGGTGCTCAATGCCTCCCAGGCCGACACGAGCCGCGCGACCAGCGGCGGTGCGGGCTCGCCGCCGGCACCGGGCACGCCTGAGACCAAATAGGGGGCTTTACTCCGGCGGTCCGCTCTGCTCGCGCGGCGGCGCCGGGTGCTGGGCATAGAAGTTGGTGACGAACTCCCACGCTTCGCCGGCATCCTCGCTCCAGTGGATGAGGTCGAGGTCGTGGGGCGCGATCACGCCCTCGTCGACCATCGCCTGGAAGTTGACGACGCGGTTCCAGTAATCGCGTCCGAACAGCAGGATCGGCAGCGGCCGCACCTTGCCGGTCTGGACCAGGGTCAACAGCTCGAACATTTCGTCGAACGTGCCGTAGCCGCCCGGGAACACCGCGACCGCGCGGGCGCGCAGCAGGAAGTGCATCTTGCGAAGCGCGAAATAGTGGAACTGGAAGCTGAGGTCCGGCGTGACGTAGCGGTTGGGCATCTGTTCGTGCGGAAGCACGATGTTGAGGCCGATCGACTCGCGCCCCACCTCGACCGCGCCGCGGTTGGCCGCCTCCATGATCGACGGCCCGCCGCCCGAGCAAACCACGAACTGGTGCTTCCCTTCCTCGTCGCAGCTGCAGCTGCTCGCCATCCGGGCAAGCTCGCGCGCGATCTCGTAATAATGCGCCTTGGCCTTGAGCCGCTCGGCGATCTTCTCCTGCTCGGAGTTCGCGGCGGCGGCGATCAGCGCGTCGGCCATCTCCGGCGCCGGAATTCGCGCCGACCCGTAGAACACGAAGGTCGATCCGATGTTCGCCTCGTTGAGCAGCAACTCGGGCTTCAACAGCTCGAGCTGGAAGCGGACCGGGCGGAGGTCCTCGCGGAGCAGGAAGTCGGTGTCCTGGAAAGCGAGTTTGTAGGCGCTGCTCTCGGTCTGCGGGCTCGACGGGACGTGCTTGGCCGATTTCGCCTCGACCTTCGACGAGGGGAAAATGCGCTTGGGCGGTGACGGTCGTTCGTTCATGCGCGACCGACTAGCGGCAAAGATCGGCGCGGTCACGCTTCCGCGGCGTTCGCGCGCGGCGCCCCCCAGTCGATGCGCCGAGTCGCGTACATCACGCCGGCCAGCGCGGCGAAGAGCAGCAGTGCGCCGATCAGCAGCGAGTAAGCCTCGAGGCTGAGCAGGATGTAGAGCACGGCGTACAGCCCGACGAGCAGCCCGCCGATGAACGATGCGCGCCGCCAGCTTCCGAGCACCGCCGCCGAATAAGCGGTGTTGAGCCCCGCGATCGCGGCCGATGCCACGATGTAGGCGGCCGTGAACCCGATCACCTCGGCGAAGGCGAGCAGAAGCACGAAGAACAGGATCAGCGCTGCGCCCATCAGCAGATATTCGACCGCCGACACGCGCACGCCCCCGATCACGTCGAACATCAGCAGCGCGAGGAAGGTGAAGCCGATGAACAGGAAGCCGTATTTGGTCGCCCGGTTGACCTGCGAATAGAGGTCGACCGGCTGGATCAGGCTGATCGAGGCGACCTGCACCGCGTCGCCGCCCGCGGGTGAGGCGGGAGTTGCAGTTGCGTACCCGGCGGCCTGCGCCGGCACCCGCTCGACGAGGTTCGAGGCGCCGGGATCGCCGGTGCCGACCAGCGACCGCCCGAGCGCGAGATTGCCGACGCGGTAGGTGGCCTCGAAGCCCTTGTCGCCCACCGACCGCGCGG
>NZ_WJSQ01000224.1 GCF_009720245.1 Sphingomonas segetis
CTCCGCCGCCGAACCGCCCGCCGCCGCGGCCGCCGAAGCCGCGGCCCCTGAAGCCCCGCTCTCCGCTAGCCGAGGCTGTTTCGGCTGCGGCAGGAGCGGATTGTGTCTGGCCCGTGGGTGGCGTGGCGCCCTGCGGCGGCGGGGACGCCGCGGGCGGCGTGCCCGCCTGCGCGTCGGAACCGCCCCTCGCCTGTCCGGAGTCGCGGCTTCGGCCGGCGAATTGCGCCCGGAACTGGTCGATCACCGCCTGCGACGGCCGCTGTGACTTCAGCGGCTTGGAAAAATCCAGGCCGAGGCGCAGCGAGTCGCGGCGCGAACTTTCGAAATTGACCGGCCGCAGGTCGACGCTGACGAGCTCCCCGGATTCGTCGCGCACGAAACGGTCCGGAAAAGCCGCTTCGATGGTCGGCGTGATCGTCAGGTTGGAGATCGGCCGGTCGATCGTCTGGTGCACATATTCCCCGCGCAGGCGGAGGTCGGTGTTCTCGAACGGCTGCCAGTTGGCGCCGAGCTTCACAACCTTGCGCCGGTCCGCATCGAGGTCGGGGTTGCCGCCGCTTGTCACCGTCGCCAGCACGGTTTGCCCGGTGGTGAAATCGAACACCCTGGTTCCCGGCGTCACGAGCACCGGCGCGCCCAGCTGGTTGATCGTCGGCGAGCCCTCCTCGCGAGTCCAGCTGGTGATGAAGCTCAGGCGGTCGACGGGCGACCAGTTCGCGCCGACGCCAAGAGTCGTCAGCGTGCCGAAATCCGACAATTGGTCGACCTCGGCATTGCCGTTGAGCGTCAGGTTGCCGAGCGCGCTGAAGTCCTTGTTCCGGCGCGAGATCGGCAGGTCGAGGTTGATCGCCGCTTCGCCGGTCGTGCGGCCGAGCGACTGCGAGCTGGTAACGCCCGCCGCGCGGCGCTCCGAATCGAGGTTGACGGTGCTGCCGGCGAGGGTGACGGTCGTGCTCGCATCGCCGGCCGGGAGCGAGAAAAGCTTGCCGTTCGCGGTCGCCTTGACGTCGGCCGATGCCGTCGTCTGCCGCGCTCGGTCGCGAGCCGCATTGTCGCGATCGGTGCCGGTGATGTTGCGCTCGAGATCGCCATTGCCGGTCAGAGTCCAGCGCCACTCGGATTTCGTGCCGTTGAGCGCGAGACCCGCGTGCGCGGTGTCGCTGCTGGTGTTGCGCGCGAGCGGTAGAAGCAGTGTCTCGCCAAGGCCGATGAGGGCTCGGCCCTCGTTGTGCTCGACCTCGGTGTTGAGCGTTGCGGAAACGTCTCCGAGGACGTTGCGATTGAAGGTGCCAGACGCGCGAATGTCACGCTTGGTGCCGAGCAGCGAGCGCGCGGCGAGCGCCTCCTCGGCGGTTCCATTCGCCGGCGGCTGCGCGATCAGGATGTTGCGCTCCGCCTCGGTCAGCATGGAGTTGCCCTCGGCGTGGACGTTAAGGGTTGTGCGACCATTGCGCTGGACGATGAACTGGGTGAGGTCGGCCTCGCCGCCGGCATAGCCGCCTTCGGTTGCAACCGTCCCTTCGAGCCTTGCGGTGGTCGAACGGAAACGCTGGCGAAGGACGATGTTCACGACCTTCTGGTCGGCGCGATAGCCGTATTTGAGCGCCACTTCCTCGGGGAGGATCTCGACGCGCTCGATGGCTTCGGTCGGAATGTCGCGCATTTCGCGGAAGCTCGAGATTCGCTGCCCGTTGAGGAGCAGCACCGGGCGTTCGCCGCCGCGGCCCTGCGCGCTGCCGATCTGCGGTGCGATGGCTTCGAGCAAATCGTCGATGCTCGTCGCGCCGGTCGCCCGCACATCCCTGGAATTGAGGATGTTCTGGGGCGGGATGTCGCCGATCACCGATCCGCGCGCGCGCGTGCCCTGGATGACGATCGCTTCCTCGTCGCCATAATCGTCATAGACCGCTTGCGCGGCGGCAGCGTCCCCCTGCGCTGTGGCCGCGGTCTCCGGCTGTTGCGTCGAGGCCGGTGCCGGATCGGCCGATCCGGTGGCAGCCTGCTGTGCCAGTGATGGGGAGGCGAAGCAAAGGGCGGCAGCGCCGGCCAGCAGCATGTGACGGGTTTTCATCCGCGCTCCGTTGCCGCGGCGAACTGAACGACCCCTGACGTGTCGCTTAACTTCGATAAATGACCTGCTGTCCTCTGCGAACGGGAACGCCGCATTGTGTCGCCAGCGCAAACTTCGTTAGTGCTCACTTTCGTTAAGTCCCTTCCGAGCGTGCTTTGGGACAGCGCCGCGTTCAATGCGGGGCTCACCGTCGGATCGGAAATCCTCGCCGTCAACGGCCGCGACTTCGACGGCGACGCGATCAAGGCCGCGATCAAGGCCGCGGCGAACGGCGGCCCGGCACCGCAGCTGCTGGTCCACGACGGCGACGTCTACAAAACCGTCGCGCTCGATTGGCACGGCGGCCTGCGCTATCCGAGGCTGGAGAAGGTCGGCAAGGGGCCGGGTACGCTCGACGCTTTACTCGCGCCCCGCTGACATCAACGAAGGGGGCGCGTATGGGCAAGTGGATTGCGGGTGCAGCAGCGCTCGTCCTGGCGACTGCGGCAAGCGCGCAGCTTGCCGGGCCGGCCGAGGTCAATGTCCGGGCCGCGCTCGACCGGATCGCCGCGGTCGATCCGCAGCTTCATTCGGTGATCGCGCTCGACCCGGCCGCGATCGAACAGGCGCTCGCGGTGGATTCCGGAACCCTGCGCGGACCCCTCGCGGGGCAGCCGGTGCTCATCAAGGACAATATCGAAAGCGCCGGAACCCTGCCGACGACGGCGGGCAGCCTCGCGCTCGCGGGCAACGTTACCAACCGCGACGCGCCGCTGGTCGCGCGGCTGCGC
>NZ_WJSQ01000225.1 GCF_009720245.1 Sphingomonas segetis
CGACCCCTGCCCCGCCGCCTCCGGCCGAGGCCGAAGCGCCGGCGGCCGAGGCCACCGAGGCTGCTCCGCCACCGCAGGAATCCGCGCCGCTGCGCGAGCAGCAGCTCGACAAATATGGGCGCGCTTATGCGACCGGCCGCCGCAAGGACGCCATCGCGCGCGTCTGGCTCAAGCCCGGCTCGGGCAAGATCACCATCAACGGCCGCGAGCAGGAGGTCTATTTCGCCCGCCCGACCCTTCGCCTGGTGATCAACCAGCCGTTCGGAGTCGCCGGCCGCGACGGCCAGTATGACGTGATCGCGACCGTCGTCGGCGGGGGCCTCTCGGGTCAGGCCGGCGCGGTCAAGCACGGCATCGCCCAGGCGCTGACCCGCTACGAGCCCGCGCTCCGCGGCGTCGTCAAGCAAGCCGGCTTCCTCACCCGCGACCCGCGCGTCGTCGAGCGCAAGAAGTACGGCCGGGCGAAGGCGCGCCGGTCGTTCCAGTTCAGCAAGAGGTAAGCGAGCACAGCGCCGCCGGTGCGAAGCACCGCCGAAGCAGCGCGAAGACTTACCGATGCCGTCTGGCAGGGCGGCTGCCCTGAAGGCAGCCGAACCCGTCCGACGTCACGCGGATTCACTCCGCGTGACGGCACTGGCGGGCTTCATCGTCATCAATTCGTCATGAGAGGGCGCTTCGGGCTTTCCGAGGCGCCCTTTTCGATTCTAGGCTGCCGCCATGCGCCGCCTGATCCTCCTGCTCCTCGCGATTCTGATCGCCGCGCCGGCGATGGCCGCTCCCCGCAGCGCAATCCTCATCTACTCCGGCACCACCGGCTACCGCCACGACTCCATCCCCGCCGGAATCGCCGCAGTCACGGGCATCGCAAAGAAGCGCGGCCTGACCGTCGAAGCGAGCGAAGACCCGAAGGTCTTCTCCGCCGACCGCCTCAAGCGCTTCCGCGCCATCGTCCTGCTCAGCTGCACCACCGATCCGAAGAACCCCGCGTCCGAGTGGCTGACCGGCAGCCGCCGCGACGCGCTCCAGCAGTTCGTCCGCCGCGGCGGCGGGATCCTCGCGATCCATGCGGCGGCGGACTCGCATTATCACTGGCCGTGGTACAGCAAGATGATCGGCGGCCATTTCGCGCGTCATCCGTCGGGCACGCCGACGGGCACCGTTCGCGTCCTCGCCACCGGGAAGACCGAGCGCCGCACCGACGAATGGTATTATTTCGACGATTACGACCCAACTTCGCACCTGCTGGTAACGCTCGATCCGCAATCCATCGGCGAGAAGGACGTCAATCCGAACCCGATGACCTGGACCCGCAAGGTCGAGGGCGGCCGCGTCTTCTACACCGCGATGGGCCACACCAAGGAAAGCTATTCGGAGCCCTGGTTCCTCGACCAGCTCGCCGGCGGGCTCGACTGGGTTCTGGGGGGAAAATGAAGATTCTGCATGCGCTACTCTCGCTGAGCCTGCTGTCGGGGGTTCCGGCCGCTGCCGAACCGATCCTGCTCAGGCCGGCACAGGTCTTCGACGGCATCGACCCGCACCCGCACACCGGCTGGTCGGTGCTGGTCGACGGCGACAGGATCGCTGCGGTGGGTCCGAACCTCGCCGCGCCGACGGGCGCTAGGGTCATCGACCTCGCGGGCACCACCCTGATCCCCGGCATGATCGAGGGCCATTCGCACCTCTTCCTCCACCCGTACAATGAGACGCTGTGGGACGATCAGGTGCTCCACGAGCCGCTCGCGCTCCGCACCGCGCGCGCGGTCGTGCATGCCGAAAAGACGCTCGACGCCGGCTTCACCACCGAGCGCGACCTCGGCACCGAGGGTGCCGGCTACGCCGACGTCGGCCTCAGGCAGGCGATCAATGAGGGCATCGTGCCGGGGCCGCGCCTGCTGGTCGCGACCAAGGCCAATGTCGCGCGCGGCGCCTATGGCCCGAAGGGATTCGAGCCGGGCGTCCCCATCCCCCAGGGCGCGGAGGAAATCAGCGGCGCCGACGAGATGACCAGGGCCGCGCGCGACCAGATCGCCGCCGGCGCGGACCTCATCAAGATGTACGCCGACTACCATTACCGCCCGCACGAGCCGAGCCGACCGACGATGACGGAGGCGGAAATGGCCGCCGGAGTCGCCGTCGCGCACGACGCCGGCCGCCTCGCCGCCGCACACGCGACCACGGCGGAAGGAATGCGCCGCGCGGTCGCCGCAGGCGTGGACACAATCGAGCACGGCTACGGCGGCACGGCTGACGTGTTCAAGGCGATGGCCGCGAAGCATATCGCGCTGTGCCCGACCATCGCCGCCTCCGAAGCCTACGCCCGCTATTTCCAGAACTGGAACGGGCAGGAACCCGCGCCCGAAAGCGTCCAGGAGAACCGCCGCTCGTTCCGACTCGCGTTGCAGGCCGGGGTCCCGATCTGCATGGGCGGCGACGTCGGCGTGTTCGCCCACGGCAAGAACTGGCTCGAGATGGAGGCGATGCAGCGCGCCGGCATGCCCGCGCCGCAGGTGCTGATCGCCGCCACCTCCGGCAACGCCCGCATCTTCCACCTGACCGACCGCGGCCAGGTGAAGCCCGACATGCTCGCCGACCTCGTGGCGGTCGACGGCGACCCGACCAAGGACGTTTCCGCCGTCGAGCATGTGCGCTTCGTCATGAAGGGGGGCCAGATTGTCCGCCAGCAATGAGTCTGGCGTCGGCCGCCGCACCTTCCTCGGCAGCGGGATCGCGCTGATCGCCGCCACGGCCGGTGCGCAGCCGGAGCCGACGCCTTATGCGTCCGACCCGGCCGCCCTCCCCTGGCCGGCGAAGGAGCGCTTCCCGCTTTGGCCCGGCAAGC
>NZ_WJSQ01000226.1 GCF_009720245.1 Sphingomonas segetis
GCCGTCGAGCTTCAGAACGCCGCGCAGCTGCTGGCGCGCGACTTCGGCTTTCGCGCCGCGGTCGCGACGGGCGACCAGCCGACGATGCAGTCGGCGCTCGGCAATGCCGCGGCGCGGCTCAAGGTCGAAAGCGCGTTCATTGTCACCGCGGACGGCCGGGTCACCGCGATCGATCCCTCGATCAGTCCCGGTGAGATGGCGCGCCTCTGGGAACCGCTCGACGGCGGGCGGCTGATGGGTGTTTCGGTGCTCGCCGGGCGCCCGCGGCAGCTGGTCGCAGCGCCGATCATGGCCCCGACACTGATCGGCTGGGTGGTCTTCGCCGCTGATCTCGACGCGCGCGAGATGCGCGGGCTCGAGCGGCTTTCGGCGATCCCTCTCCACGCCGCGGTCCTCGCCAACAGCGGCGACCGCTGGTCCGAGGCGGCAGGGAGCATGTCCGCGCTCAACAGCCGGTCGGCCGCGCTGGCGGAAGGTCACGTCCGCAGCGGCGCGGCGTTCGAGATGCGAGTCGCCGGCGAGAAGTCGATCGCGCTCGCCAAGGAACTCCCGACCTTCTCCGACGGCGAGCGCGCGATCCTGCTGCTCGCCTATCCGAAAGCCGAGGCGCTCGCCGATGCTCACAAGCTGCAGTTCACGCTGGCGGCGATGACCTTGCTGGGCCTGCTGCTCATGGGCCTGGCGACGTGGCGGGCTGCCGGGAGGATCACCCAGCCGCTCGCTCGCCTGGACGAGGCCGCGGGGAAGCTCGCGAGCGGTGAGCATGTGCAGGTCCGCGTGCGCGGCACCGACGAGCTGGCGCGCCTTGCGACCAGCTTCAACGAGATGGTCGGGAAGATTGTCGAGCGCGAGCAGCGGATCACCCAACTCGCCTTCAACGACGTGCTGACCGGCTTGCCTAACCGCACCATGTTCCACCAGCAGCTGGAGCAATTGTTCCGCGCCTCGGAGGGCAGCGGCAATTTGTTCGCGCTCCACTGCCTCGACCTCGACCAATTCAAGGTGATCAACGACACGCTCGGCCACCCCGCCGGCGACGTCTTGCTGGTCGAGGCCGCGCAGCGCCTGCGCCATGCCGCGCGAGGGCATTTCGTCGGACGGCTCGGCGGCGACGAGTTTGTCGTGCTCCAGAGCGTCGGCAGCGACCGCGACGCGATCGACCGCCTTGCGCGCGAAATCCTCTCCTCGATCTTCCAGCCGCTCAACATCGACGGGAACGAGCTCGTCCCCTCGACCAGCATCGGCATCGCCATTGCACCCGACGACGGCAGCGACGGCGGGACCTTGCTGCGGAATGCCGACCTCGCCCTCTACCGCGCCAAGGAGGCCGGCCGCGGCACCTATGCTTTCTTCGAGGAAAGCCTCAACGAGCGAGCGCAGGAGCGGCGCCAGCTCGAATCCGACCTCAGGCTCGCGCTCGAGCGCGGCGAGTTCGAGCTGCACTACCAGCCCCTGTTCGACCTGGAGCAGAACCGCATCTGTTCGTTCGAGGCGCTGATCCGCTGGAACCACCCCAGGCGCGGGCTTGTCTCACCCATGGATTTCATCCCGGTCGCGGAAGACACCGGCCTCATCGTCCCCATCGGTGCCTGGGTGATCCGCGAGGCCTGCGCCGAGGCGGCTCGCTGGCCGGAGCAGATCAGGATCGCGGTGAACGTCTCGCCGGTCCAGTTCCACCGCGGCGCGCTTCACGAGACGATCCTGCGCGCGCTCGCCGACAGCGGACTCGCGGCAGGACGGCTGGAGGTGGAGATCACCGAGAGCATTTTCCTCGAGGGCAGCGAGACGACGCTCCGGTTGCTCCACGCGCTGCGGTCGCTCGGCGTCCGCGTCGCGCTCGACGATTTCGGGACGGGCTATTCGTCGCTCAGCTATTTGCAGAGCTTCCCGTTCGACAAGCTGAAGATCGACCGCAGCTTCATCCACAACCTGCTGACGCGCGATGGCGCGACCGCGATCGTCCACGCGATCACCGAGCTTGCGAACGCGCTCGGCATCGAAACGACGGCCGAGGGCGTCGAGGAAACCGCGCAGCTGATGGAGCTGCGCGCGCACGGCTGCTCGTCGGTCCAGGGATTCCTGTTCGCCGAGCCGATGACCGCTGCCGACGTCGATCAGCTGTTCCGCGACGACCGGGTCGCGCTTTCCGACGTCGCCTGACTCAGGCGAGCGTCGATCGATCCACTTCCGCGATGCGCGTGCAACCGGTCAGCGCCATCGCCACCCGCATCTCGGCTTCGATCAGCTTGAGCACGTGGCCGACGCCGCTCTCTCCGGCAGCGGCCAGCGCATAGGCCCAGGCACGTCCGAGCAGGACGAAGTCGGCGCCGAGCGCAAGCATCCGCACGACATCGAGCCCGGAGCGTACGCCGCCGTCGGCCAGAATCGGCATTCGTCCAGAAACCGCCTCGGCAATCGCCGGAAGTGCGCGGGCGCTCGACAGGACTCCGTCGAGCTGGCGCCCCCCGTGGTTCGACACCACGATCCCATCCGCGCCGCTGTCCGCCGCATGTCGCGCATCGTCGGGGTCGAGAATGCCCTTGAGGATCAGCGGCCCGTTCCACTGCCGCCGCACCCATTCGACATCCTTCCAGCTAACCGACGGATCGAAGTTCGCGTGGATCCACGCCTGGAAGTCGCTCAGCGGCGCGCTCTTGCCGACGATTGGCTCGAGATTGCCGAGGCTGTGCGGCTTGCCGTGTACCCCGACGTCCCATAGCCAGTCGGGCCGCGAGAGCAGCTGGGCGGTCCGCCGCGGGCCCGCGCCCGCGGCGCGCGCATCGCGATAGCGCGACCCGGG
>NZ_WJSQ01000227.1 GCF_009720245.1 Sphingomonas segetis
CCCGGCCCAGCCGATCGCGGCGCCGGCCGCGCCGATCGGCATCGACGCGCAGCTGTTCGCCCGCGCCAAGGCGGCCCTCGACCAGCACCGCATCTGGGCCCGCGATTCGATCGGAATCGCCGATTTCTCGAAGGAATCGCGCGAGGCTCGCTTCCACGTCGTGAATCTTCAGAACGGCACCGTCGAGAGCCATCTCGTCGCCCACGGCCGCGGTTCCGACCCCGCCCACTCGGGCTTCCTGCAGCGCTTCAGCAACGATTTCGGAAGCTACGCGACGTCGGAAGGCACCTACGTCACCGACGAATATTATCACGGCAAGTACGGCCTTTCGCTGCGCGTCCGCGGGCTCGACTGGACCAACAACAATGCCGAGCCGCGCGCGATCGTCATCCACAATGCCTGGTACGCCGAGCCCGAGATGATCGCGCAGCACGGCATGCTCGGCCGCTCGGAAGGCTGCTTCGCAATGCCCAGGAAGAGCCAGTACGAGGTGATGCGCAAGCTCGCCGGCGGAAGGATGATCTACGCCGACAAGCTCGCATAAGCGACTGTCCGGGGGACCGTTGCGCCGGAAGCTGGTGCAGCCGCTTCATCACCACCGAGTTCAAAGGGCCGCCTCGAGCGGCCCTTTTCATGTCCGTCGGCCGGTTTGGGCGCCCCGGCGGTCACCTTCATTGCGACGGACGATTGGTGATCTGGATGCGCAGGTCGTCGATGCGGGTCTGGAGCGCGGCATATTCGTGGGCGGCGTCGCGGATGTCCTTCCGGCGGTTGTGCTCCGCGGCCCAGAGCCCGTCCCTGAGCCAATTGCTGAAGCCGTCACCGCGAAACCATGACCGGAACATCGCGTCATCGACCGGCTGCGCGTTGGTCAGATATTTGAGCACCTTGTCGTCCTTGCAGGCTTCGGCAGCCATCCAGCGGGTGACGATGTCGATCTCGTCGAGCACGTGGAGCAGCTCGTGCTCGAAGATGATCGCGAAAATCTGACGGGTAAGGTCGTCATCCGCCTGCGGCCGATCGCCCTCGAGCACGTAAACGGTGACTTTCGTGTCCAACAGGACGTCCCCGCCCTGGAACTGCCACGGCGGAAAGGCGGCGCTGGAGCGGACCTGCCGCCACTGCTGCGACGGGTTGGGGAAAGTGACCGCGAACTCGGCCCTGGTGAGGCCGTGGACCACGCCGAGACGGCTGCCGTGGCCGCTGCCGGACGACCGGAGCAGCGACACCATCGTGGCCGGATCGACGAATGTCGGTTCGCGCACGCTGGTCGCCGACAACCCTTGCGGAACCCGCACGCCATGGGCGCCGGGTGCCATCATGGCATCGTTGCCGAACGAGATGCGGGGCCGGAACTGGTAAACGGGACATCCGCTCAGCTGCTGGAGCACCATGGGTCCCTCCGTTCCGCCGCGTCGCCCGCGCGGGGGAAGTACCATAAGAGCATTGGAACAGCTATCTGCGGGGAAGCCGCCTGCGGGAGCGACAGTGCGTCTATCGCGTCGCGACCTGGTCCTTGCGCTTCGCTTTCGCCTGGCCGGCGACCTCCTGCTTGGGCTTGCCGAGGCTGGCGCCGCCGTCATCCATGTTGAGCGCCGCCACCGCCTTGGGATCGCGGCCGTACATGTCCCTGTAGTCGACGATCTTGCCGTCGACGAGCGCGGCCTGGCTGAAATAGACGATGTAGACCGGCAGCGGCTTCACGAATTTGGCCTGCACGGTCTTCTTGCTGTCGAGCGTGGTCTTGATTTTCTCCGGGGTCCAGGTGCCGCCGTCGTCGCCGAGCAGCTCGGTCGCGAGATCCATGATGTGCTGGGTCCGGACGCAGCCGTGGCTCAATGCTCGCACGCTGTCGTTGAAACGGCTGCGGGCGTTGGTGTCGTGGAGATAGATCGCCTTGGAGTTGGGCATCACAAACTTGATCTGGCCAAGCGCGTTGGTCGGCCCCGGCGGCTGCCGCCAGCGCTTGATCGTCCCGTCGTCGTTCTTGACCGCGACAAAGCCCTTCTTGCCGGCGACCTCCTTCTCGATGCTCTTAGGCACCTCCCACCACGGGTTGAGGATCACCCCGGTGGCGAGCGCGGCCAGCTGCGGCGTCGGGGTCGAGACCTTGCCCGCGATCGCCTTGTGCTTCCAGCGGTTGACGCCACCTTCGACGAGGGTCGCGTGGAAGCTCGGTACGTTGACGATGATGTACTTGTCGCCGAGGTCGCGGGGCAACCAGCGCCAGCGATCCATGTTGAGCCGGATGCGGTCGCGCTCGGCGACGTCGTTCGCCGGAGTCACGGCAAGCGCGGCCTTGAGCGCGGCATATTGCGGGTGCGTCGGCAGCAACCCGTTGAGTGTGCCGGCGATGTCGCGGCGCGCCAGCGCCGAGCGCAGCAGCGTATCCTGTGCCTGCTCGTCGAGGTCCTTGTCGACAATGAACCAGTCGACCCGCGCCGCCTTCTTCACATGGCCGAGCGCGAGGTCCGACGAAACTTCGTCGAAGCGCTGAGTCGCCGCGGCGGAAAGCAGCAGCGGGTCGCCCGCGGCGATCGCGGTCTGGAGCCCGTCGGGGTCATAGTCCGCAGGGTCGAGGCCCTCGACGGCGAGCTGGCGAATGTAGTGAAGAAGGTCTTCCGCGCTAATCGCATCCCACACGACCGGCGGCAGCGGCGCCGGTGCGGGCGCGGCCTCGGGCTGCGCCTCGTCGGGGGCGAAGTCCGGGTCGTCGGGAGCGATCGTCTCCGGGGCGGGGGCCGGCTTCGCGGCGGCCCGAACCGGCGCACGCGCCGGGGCGACCTGCGCAAGCGCCG
>NZ_WJSQ01000228.1 GCF_009720245.1 Sphingomonas segetis
GCGGCGCCGGTGCCGCGACCGGGCGAGGGGCCGGCGCGGGCGCAAGCTGGACGTCTTCGACAGGCTCGAAGGCCTCGACGGCTTCGGCCTCAATTTCGACGGGTTCGACACGCTCGTCGGCTTCGGAAATGCCGGCCGCGATGGGCTCCGCAACCTCAACGGCCTCGTCGTCGACCTCGTCGCTACCGAAGCGGTCTTCGATCTCGGCCTGCTGGTCGTGAACCGGGGAGCCGATGGGCGTGAGCCCGGTCGGGTGAGCACGCGGATGCTCGACGACATCGTCACCGAAGGCGTCGTGATCCTCGTCGCGAGGAGCTTCCGCCGGCTTGGGCGGCTCGAACCCCATGTCATTCCAGCCGAGATCCTCGAGGCCCTGGGCGCCTTGCCCGAAGCCTTGCGGGCGCATGGCCGGGCGGGCGGCGCCCTTGCGGGCGAGAAGACCGGAGGAAAGAGAGGCGAAAGGCTTTGCTTCGCTGGCCACTCGAGCCCCCCTTACTGGCCAACGACGCGGCGGCCGAAGCCCCCGACGGGACGCGGACTGGCCTGGCTGATTCCGGGCGCCGCACCGGGCGCCGCGAACACCGTCCGGCGGAAATTCTTCTCGAGACGGTCGGAAATGTAATCCCAAAGCTCGACGACTTCCTTGGCCGAGCGGCCGTTGGGATCGATCTCCATGACCGTGCGGCCGTCGATCATCGACGCCGCGAAATCGGTGCGGTGGTGGAGGGTGACCGGCGCGACGGTGCCGTGCTGCGACAGAGCGACGGCAGCTTCGTAGGTGATCTTGGCTTTCGGAGTCGCCGCGTTGACGACGAAGATGAGCGGCTTGCCCGCGCGGTCGCACAAATCGACCGTGGCGCCGACGGCGCGAAGATCGTGCGGGCTCGGCCGGGTCGGGATGACGATCAACTCGGCGACGGCGATGACGCTCTGGATCGCCATGGTGATCGCCGGCGGCGTGTCGATGACCGCGAGTCGGAAACCCTGCTGACGAAGCACCTCGAGGTCCGAAGCAAGCCGCGCGACGGTGGTCTGGGCAAAGGCCGGCATGTCGGCCTCGCGCTCGTTCCACCAGTCGGCAAGGCTGCCTTGAGGGTCAATGTCGATCAGGCAGACCGGGCCTGCCCCCGACAATTGCGCCTGCACCGCAAGGTGGCCGGACAGGGTCGTCTTGCCCGATCCGCCCTTCTGCGATGCCAATGCCAGGACGCGCATGCTTTTCCCCTCGCGTGAAACCGTCAATTCGACGAGCGGAGTGACACCAGAGGCTCTAAAATCTGGTTAACGACCCCAAGACCCTGTTGCGCGGGCGCTCGGCTCGGCTAATCTTTTCGCGGGGTGGGTTTGGGCATGAATCGCAAATATTTAGTTGCCGCAGCGCTGACGATCTGGGCCGCCGCGCCGCTTTCGGCGCAAACGGTAAGAGCCGGGATCGATGCCTGGCAGCGCGCCGATTATGGGGGCGCGGTGGCGATCTGGAGGCCGCTTGCGGAGAAAGGCGATGCCGACGCCGAGTTCAACCTCGGCCAGGCCTATCGGCTCGGGCGCGGCGTTCCGACCAACCTTTCTGCCGCGAAGACCTGGTTCGAGCGGGCGGCAAACCAGGGTCACATCGATGCCGAGACCACGCTCGGACTGCTGCTGTTCCAGAACGGCGATCAGGCGGAGGGGCTGAAGTGGCTGAAAAAGGCCGCCGCCAAGGGAGAGCCGCGCGCTCTGCTCGTTTACGGCACTGCGCTCGTCAACGGCGACAGCGTCGCTCAGGACCCGGTGCTCGGCTACGCTTACGTCAGCCGCGCGGCCGCGCAGGGACTCCAGCCGGCGAGACAGACCCTCGCACAGCTCGACCAGCTGCTGCCGATCGCCGACCGCAAGCGCGGGACCCAGATGTCGCGCGATCTCGCGAAGGAAGCGCCCGCCGCGCACTCTGCCGAACCCACGCCTGCGCGCGCAGCAATCGCCAAGACAAGGCCGCAAGCTCCAGCGAAAGCAGCGCCGAAAGCGGCGGCCGCAGCAGAGCCGGCGGCGAAAGCGCCACCGAAGAAGGCTCCCGCCGCCGCCGCGTCCGGAAATTGGCGAATCCAGCTCGGCGCCTTCTCGCAACGATCGAACGCCGAAGCGCTCTATAGGAAGGTTTCGGGCAAAGCAGCGCTTGACGGCCGCAAGCCCTTCTACGTCGCCGCCGGCGCAGTCACGCGGCTCCAGGTCGGCCCGTTCGAGAGCAAGGCAGCGGCGCTATTCGCGTGCAACGGAGTCGGAATCCCCTGCTTTCCAGTCCCGGCGAAGTAATCAGCCGCGAAACCAATCGCGGCGACGGACACCCTGTACCCACAGCAGCGCATCGAGCCCATGATGCCTGAGCTCGGCGTCGGCGACGTCGACCAGCGCCGGCTTCGCGCGGAATGCGATCCCCAACCCCGCTTCCTCGATCATCAGCTTGTCGTTGGCACCGTCCCCCACGGCGAGCACTTCGTCGCTCGTGAGACCGAGCTGCTCGCGCACCTCGACCAGCGCATCGCGCTTGGCCATGGCATCGACGATCGGGTCGCCGACCTCGCCGCTGAGCTTGCCGCCGGTGAACACGAGGCGGTTGGCCTTGACCCGGTCGAACCCCACCGCCCCTGCAATCGGCTCGGCGAAGGAGAGGAAACCGCCCGACACCAACAGGCAGCTCGACCCGCCCGCGCGCATGGTCTGGACGAGCGTTTCCGCGCCCGCGGTGACCTCGACGCGTTCGGCGAGGCAGCGCCGCAGCGCGCGTTCGTCGAGGCCGGCGAGAAGCCGCAC
>NZ_WJSQ01000229.1 GCF_009720245.1 Sphingomonas segetis
CCGCCCGCGCCCGTGCCCGGCCCGACAACCGGCGCGGCGCCCTGCGTCGGCTGGGTTCCTTCGCGCGGGGTCTCGCTTGCGGCGATCTGCGGCAGCGGGGGAACGACCACCTCCGGCTCGGGCACTTTCACGGGCGTCGCCTCGCTTCGTATGTTCGGAGGCGCGGAGCCGCCCTCCTTTTCCTTGGGTTTCGCCTGCTCCCGCTGCTTCGGCGGCGGTGGCGGTGGAGGCGGCGGTGGCTGGTTGATGTCGAACACTCGCATTACAGCCTGACCTCCCGGCAAATCCATGTTCCCGGACAGGTTCAGCAAGGCGACCAGCAGCAGCGCGTGGATCGCAATCACCGCGGCGATCGCGCCGCTCCGGTCCCGGTTGCTGATGTCGGTTCGGTAGGCCACGGCCCCTCAACGCCATGCCGCCCCACGCGTTGCGCGCAAGCAAAAGCGCCGGGCGGTGCTTACGCGCCCGGCGCTTTTATCGACTTGGTAATCGGGTTAGCGGCTGGAGCTGCTCTTGCGCCCGCCGCCGTGGCTCGCCTTGCCGCCCTTGCTGGCGATTGCGCGTTGCTTCTCCGGGTCCATCGCCGCGAAACCGCGCTTCGATCTTCCGCTTCTGTTCGTCGCCATGTCTGGTCTCCACATTGCCGTTCGGCGGACGTGAAAACGCCGGCCCGGGCGCGCGGTTCACATTGCTGATGGAAGTTAGGAAACGGCTGTTGTCGAGCCGAACGCCTGTTGCTGCCGCGGGTCAATTTTGTTGCGCAAACGGAACCTGCAACCGCTGCCAGCTTTTCGGACGGCGACAGCATCTTCTCTGATCAATGTTGAACGATGTTCATCCAGTACGGCTGCGGCAGCTGCCACGCGCTCAAAAACGTCCGCACCGCGATCGGGATGGTCGGACCGCCGCTCGACGGCGTCGCGTTGCGGGCGATTATCGCCGGCCGTCTGTCGAACCCGCCGGCGAACATGGAAAAGTGGATCCGCGATCCGCAGCATGTCTCTCCGGGCACCGCGATGCCCGATCTCAACGTCGGCGAAGACGACGCGCGCGACATCACCGCCTTCCTCTACACCCGCGCGAAATAGCGGCTCAGTCCGGTGCGGCCTTCGGGTGCGTTCCAGCCCGCTGCGGTACGACCGCGATCAGAATGACGATCGCGGCCGCAAGCACCACCGATGCGACCGGGCGGCTGAGGTCGAGCCCGCCGCTCGCGACCGGCTTGTCGAGGAAGTCTCCCACCGTTGCCCCAAGCGGGCGCGTCAGGATGAACGCTGCCCAGAACAGCAGCACGCGGTTCGACTTCGTCGTGAAATAGACAATCGCAAGCAGCGCCAGTGCTGCTCCGAAGACCAGCGCCGCGCCTGAATATCCGAGTCCCCACCCGCCTTCGCCGAGGTCGTCCGCCGCCCAGTCGCCAAGCGCCGTCCCGAGCGTCTGCGAGAAGGTTATCGTCAGCCAGTAGAACAGCTCGGCCTTCGCCGTCGCGATCGTGTTCACGTCCACCGTTCCCACTGTCCGCCGCCATGCGAACAGCGACAACAGCACGCACGCGAGCAGCAGCAGCGAGCCGCCCGGATAGCCGATGCCGAGCGACCGGTCGGCGAAATCGGCAAGAGTCGTTCCGCAGGTAGTGGATGCGATGATCGTCGCCCAATAGAGCCACGCATTGAAGCGCCTGGCGCGCACTTGCAGCCATACCAGCACGATCAGCAGCAGCCCGAACATCGCCGTGCCGGCGAGATAGCCGTTGATACCTGATTGACCCGCTTGCGCAGTCGTTTCTCCAAGCCAGCTCATGCTGACCGTGTCGCCGCCGGTTTCGCCGAGCGTGGTCGCGAGGATCTTGATCGCCCAGAAACCGAGCGTGATTGCCGGGACCTTGCTCAGCGCTTGCGCTCGATCGATCGCCATCCTTCTCGCCTACCTGAGCCGCAGGCCGATCCATAGCGTGCGCGGGGTTGCGCGCTCGATCGAGCCGTCGCCGTTGATGCCCGCCATTACCAGCGCGTTCGTCAGGTTCTCGCCGCGGGCGATCAGTTGCAGCCGGTCGGTCAGCGGCCATGAGGCGAAGGCGTCGATGGTGGTCGCGCCATTCAGTACACCGCTGTTGAGATCGTCATCGAACTGCGCGCCGACGCGGCGAACGATTAGCTGCGCCCCCTTGCCGTCCCTTTCCCATCCGGCGGCGAGTGTCCCGGTAAGCCTGGGCGTCTGCGCGGGGCGGAGGCCGTCGAGGAAGGTCGCCACGCCGCTGCCCTCCATTCGCGCGTGAGTCAGGCTCGCGCCGGCGCGGAGCGACCATGGCCCGTGCGCCCACTCGGCCGACGCTTCGATCCCGCGGACCTTCACCGCGTCGACATTCTGCCGCTGAAGATACGTGCCCCCCGCCGGCACGAAGCCAACGCCTGGGAAGCTGCCCGGACCGTGGCCCAGCGTGACGTTGGCAATCGCGTCCTTCAGCCGGTTCGCAAAGCCGGTCAGCGACAGCCGCAGCGGTCCGTTCGAATAGTCGATCCCGGCTTCGGCGCCAGCGAGCAGCTCGGGGTCGAGGTCCGGGTTTGCCGCGGTTGCGTCCCGGCCCACACGGAACGGTCGGAACAGCTCGTTGAGCGTCGGCATGCGCCAGCCGAGATAGGCGGCGGAGCGCGCGCTTGGAGTCGTCGTGATCATGGTCACGTGAGCGCCCAAAGCCGCGCCGATCTTCACCCCCATGTGGCCGAGACCGCCGAGGCCGACGACCGCCGTCCTGGTGGTCGGCCCGACATTGTACTG
>NZ_WJSQ01000023.1 GCF_009720245.1 Sphingomonas segetis
CCGCGAACTCGCGACCTGCGATCCGGCTTATTACGGTCACGAGCAGGCACTGTTCCTCGACCTGTTCGAGGCGGGCCTCGTCTACCGCAAGGCCAAGGCCGCGGAAGGCGCGCCGCCTGCAGCGCGCCGCGTCCCCGAGCTTGCCGGCGCGAAAGTGCTCATCGTCGACGACGACATCCGCAACATCTTCTCGCTCACCAGCGTTCTGGAGAGCCACGATGTGGAAGTTCTCCACGCAGAGAGGGGGAAAGACGGGATTCTGATCCTCGAGCAAACGCCGGACATCGATGTCGCGCTGATCGACATCATGATGCCAGACATGGACGGCTATGAAACCATGCATCAGGTCCGCGAGCGGGCCGCACTTGCCGCCGTGCCGCTGATCGCGGTGACCGCCAAGGCGATGAAGGGCGACCGTCAGAAGTGCCTTGATGCGGGCGCGTCCGACTATATCGCCAAGCCGGTCGACATCGAGCTGTTGCTCGCCCTGCTGCGCGTGTGGGTGGCGCGGTCGCGCGAAGCCGCGGCGGCGCACGCGCCGCCGGTTCCGCTGGAGGCAGCGGAGTAGGCCGATGAACGGCCCGGCAGGAGAATTCCCGGCCGCCCTCGCGCCGGACCAGGAGGCAGCCAAGCCGATCGAGGCCGAGCGCGCGCGCGTGCTCCTCGTCGACGACGACGAGCGCAACCTCCTGGCGGTCGCCACCGTGCTCGAGGACCTCGGGGAAGTGGTGTCGGCGCGCTCGGGCGAAGAGGCGCTGCGTCACCTGCTCAAGGGCGAGTTCGCCGTCATCCTGCTAGATGTCTACATGCCCGGGATGGATGGGTACGAGGCGGCCCAGATCATCCGCGGCCGCGAACAGACCAAGGGAATCCCGATCCTCTTCCTGTCCGCCGTCAACAAGGAGGCGGAGCACCAGTTGCGCGGCTATTCGATGGGCGCGGTCGATTATGTGTTCAAGCCGGTCGACCCGGTCATCCTGCGCTCCAAGGTCGCGGTGTTCGTCGACCTGTTCGAAAAGTCCCGGGAGATCGAGCGCAAGGCAAGGCAGGAGCAGGCGCTGCTCGACGCCAACCTGCGCGCCAATGCCGAGCGACTGCGTGCCGAACAGGAGCTGCGCCGGGCCGAGCAGCGGCAGGCGGCGATCATCCAGTCGCTGCCGATGGTGCTCTATCTCGAGCCCTATGACGCGCATCCGCGCCTCCCCAACTACGTGAGCGGCGACCTCGAGGCGATCACCGGTTTCCGCTACGACGAGATCGCCGAGAGTCCCACGATCTGGGCCGACCGGCTTCACCCCGACGACCGCAACCGCGTGCTTGCCGCGATCGAGGCACGGCGGAAGACCGGACGCTCCTCGATCGAGTATCGCTGGCAATGCGCCGACGGCAGCTACAAGCATTTCCTCGACCAGGCCGTGCTGCTCAGGGACGCGGACCGGCGCCCGGTGGAATTCGCCGGGACGCTGACCGACATCAGCGAGCAACGATCGCTCGAGAGCCAATTGATCCAGGCCCAGAAGATGGATGCGATCGGCAAGCTGACGGGCGGGATCGCGCACGATTTCAACAACCTGCTCGCCGCCGTGATCGGCGGCCTCACGCTCATCGAGAAGCGCGCCGAACTCGGCGACGAGCAGCGCCGGATCCTGACGATGACCAAGCGCGCCGCGGAGCAAGGCAGCGAGCTGGTCAGGCGGCTGCTCGCCTTCGCCCGGCGCCAGAAGCTCGAGCCGCATGCCGTCGAGATCGCGTCCCTGCGCGAGGCGGTTTCCGACCTCCTGATCCACACGCTCGGCGGGCTGGTGACCATCGAGTGGCGCGTGGCAGAGGATGTGTGGAGCGCCTTTGCCGATCAGGCCCAGCTCGAGCTCGCGCTTCTGAACCTGATCATCAACGGCCGCGACGCCATGCCCGGCGGAGGCACGCTGACGATCGCGGCCGACAACCGGCAGGTGTCGGACGAGGTGCTGCCTGGTCTCGCCGCCGGCGAATACGTCCGGCTCGCGGTGACCGACGAGGGCACCGGAATTTCGCCCGAAGACCTCGACAAGGTGATGGAGCCGTTCTTCACGACCAAGGATGTCGGGAAAGGCAGCGGGCTGGGGCTCAGCATGGTCTATGGCTTTGCCAAACAATCCGGCGGCGCGTTCCGGCTGGCGAGCGAGCTTGGGCATGGGACCAACGCGGAGCTGTGGCTTCCGCGGGCTCCGGCCCACGCGCGGTCTCCAAAGGTGGAAGCCGGGACGGATGGTCCGCGGCCGCTGTCCCGCAAGTTGCGCGTGCTGCTGGTCGACGACCATGCCGAGGTCCGCTGCACCACGGCGGCAGTTCTCGAGGACCTCGGGCACAGCGTCGTCGAGGCGGCGAGCGGCGCCGAGGCGATCGAGGCGCTGAAGAGCGGCGACTGCGATTACGACCTGATGATCAGCGACTATGCGATGCCGCATCTTTCCGGCACCGATTTCCTGCGGAAGGCGCGGGAGCTGTGCCACGACGTCCCCGCCCTCATCATCACCGGCTATGCCGATGCCGAAGCGATCAAGGACCGGCCCGAAGGCATCGAAGTGATGCTCAAACCCTTCACGCCGCACAAGCTGGAGGCCGCGATCGCGCGGGCGTGCGCCAGCCATGCCGAAGAAGGTTGAGCAAAGCTTCTCCCGAACGGTCGACTATGGAAGCGGTTCGACCGCAAATTACTGCGGTTCTTCCAACCTGCGGCAAAGAATGGCGGAGCGGGAGGACTCCTAACGTTGCGGCTAAGCAGTTCGGGACACGAGGTTTTAGCGACTATGTATGGGCTGACCCTAAATTTAGCCCCAAAGTCGCGTTCTAGCTGAGGGTGAGTTTGAGCTGCCGCGGACGGTCGGTCTGACGGAACTGTCGTTCCGGGCGATAGTCCGTGGACGCGCACAACCGCGTATCGTGCTGCAATGCAAGCGATTTCGCGACATAGGCAATTGCTCTGTAAGGAAGGTCCCCATCGGCGGTCAGCCGAAGCAGCCTAAATTTGGTGAAACCCAGGCCCCATGCCTCCTCGAAATCCCTTTTTCGTGCCGGGTGATCGGGATCGGTTTCATGGAGTAGGCAATGCATGTGCGGCCTGCCCGCCTGATCCTCCTCGAAGGTCACAAGGTACTTGAATGAAGCGCCGGCACGCCTCAACCGCTTCCAATATTTTTGCACTTCATAGAGTGCGGCCCGCCGAAGAAAGACTGTCCGCTCATGGGGTGCCAACTGCTCCCAGTCTCTCTTTGCTGTGACACAAGAGGTTACCGCAACCGCTGACAACGTTTCCTGCACCTCAGGTCGGAAGGTGCAGGTCCCCACCCACGAGCGACAACCCTTCGACGAGGCGATCCGAATTTGGTTAGCCGCGGCGGCTGACCAATATCGCCGGGCCGCTCTAAGGCATGGTGGACACCTGCGACAACGAACCAAGCGGGAGCACCCGCCCTGTCGGATCGGAATTGGGCTCGCGCAGTCAGTATTCACGCCAGGCACCCATTATTCGGTCTGGAATTTCAATCGAGTTGAACCCGAACCGATGGTCTTAAATAGGTGTCTCCCCTTGTCGCTCAGAGGGTTCGGAAGCTCCATGACACGCCAACGCGAGGGATCGAAGACAAACGGAACATACAAGATTCGATATCGATGCTTGCCATCGCTCGCGAGACTGGCTGCAACGCGCATCTCGTTCTGCGTCCATTCAAACTCAAAACTGTCATCAAGACTCGACTTCACTTCATATTTCCAGCTCCCCTCAACTAGATTGACTTCAAAATCATAGCCGAGGGAATCATCGCCGTTGCCTCGCAAGAGCCCGAGGCGGCGGTTTCCGGAAACCCAGCATTCGTCGTTGAAGAGCTGCTTATGCTTGTCAGCCAGATACCGTGCGGCGAGCAATTCACTCGCGAATCCCATTGCCGCTTTAATGTCTTCGGAAAGACGTTCAACGCGACCCTTCTTGCCACCCTTTCCGCCACGGGACCGATCACCTGATTTCCCGTCGGCTTGAAGCATCAGTTTTGGACGTCTCTTGGATCGCTTCAGCCAAGCATCGTCGCCAAGGCTGGCTTGGGCAAGGTCCATGAATTGGGCGGCAAAATGGGGAGATGCAGTGTCGAGATCCTCACCTGCGAAGATGATCGTTCTACGTTTGCGCGACGCTTCTTCTTCTTTTTCTCGCGCTCGTTGTCGGGCGCCGTCGAGGTCTTCTGGGTCGAGCCCAAGTGCACTGAGCTCCAAGCATAGCGGCATGCCAGCAGGCCAAAGATTCGCACGGTTAAGGACTGAGATTTCTCCTCCTTCGGCAATGAGTGCAAAATCAAAAAGGCCCTGCTGATCGACGCGCTTCAAAAGCTCGGCCGTTCCCTCGACCCATGCTCCGGAAGCAACGTTGTGCACATGGCACCATGCTGCAACTATTTCAGCTGCTCCGTCGCAATAATCCTTGAGCTGCCGCTGGCTTCGCTTGGCCGTCTCGGCAAGAGCTGGGATCTTGATGTCGAGGTCCGGGCCAAGGCGCGTTTCCAGCTCCAGATCGATTAGATCGGCAACATCCTTTCGGCTGACGGTTTCAAGGCCCAGTGCCCATTCGTCCGGAAAGATCACGAAATCGAGTGTCCGAAGGTTCACATATTCTTCTACGGATTCGCCGTCCTCGAAGGATTTCCAGAAATGACGCCTCAAGCGGTCGACGGCCGTTGGCTTCAGGTCGCTTTTCCATACATCGAACAATCGCCGGAGTTCGGCCTCATTCGACAGTGGAGCAGCGCCAAGCTGAACGAGAACCTCATTCAACAATCGAAATTCGAGGCCGAGGCGCTTCCGCATCTCATTAAGATCCGAAGCAGCATTTGCGATCGCCAACAGTTCGTCCGCAGGCAGAGGTATTTCCGTGTTCTGAGCCAAAGCAGCTTGAATCGCCTCTTGGCCATGGATCTCCGCAAGGCGGGCCTCGAAGTCCTTAGCGACCTCCACGCCAGAATAATAAGCAACCACTGGCACCAACCGCGCAACAAGCTGACGGTTGTCACCCTGCCGTTCTGCTAGGAAATCACGGACCGTTTCGATCTTGCATCCCAAGGCTTTTGCGAAGGCTTGATCCGTCGGCCGTTCGAACGGGTCGTGCGGAGAGCTCCACAAGGCGAGCTTTACAAGCAGAGTCTCGAATGATCGGAACCGGCCGTCCAGCAACTGTTGAAGAGTGGCAGCGCCTTCTGCCAAGGTTTCAACATCCAAAGCTCGGCCGTCACCGATGATCAACGTTGGAAGGTTCGGGTCACGGTAGCCATAGAATTGAAGTGCATCGCCGCTTTCTGACCCACTGATCGCAAGCCTGACATCGCGAGCAAATCGCAGTCTGACCTTCGCCAGTTTTTCTGTTATTACGCCGCTTGGGATTGCGTCTTCAAAGGTGCGACGACCCCCCACCTCCTTAGCCAGTATTGCTGCGTCAACCAGCCACTCGAGCTCGCCCGAGGCTAGCAATGGGTCCTCGTAGGACGGTGCGAATGGTGCTCCGTCTACGATAACCTGGACGCCGCCATGGTCGATCGGACGTGCATCATAGCGTCCCGTATCTGCTAACAGTGCAACGGCCTTATCGACCTGCTCTTCATGCTCCAATTCTAAGATTGGCAGGTTCGCCGACGAAGCAGCTCGAGCCTCGGCGGACTGCAAATTGCCGGATAAATAGACGACGACCATCTCATCGTCGACCGCCGCACGGCGTTCATAGGCACCACCGATTTGGACCGCGATGTCGAAGTTACGAGGTAGCGCAGTGGGGGATTCAAGCAGCTGAGTCCAAGCCGCGAGGTACGATCTTCGAAATTCAGCGCGATTGGAGGTTTCCAGTTGGTCCGCCACGGCAGCCAGTTGAGCGAGTCTCGCCAAGGACTCAGCAGGGGCCGCCCAATCGCGAAGCCCAATCGACCGGCCATACATGCGGTCCCGAAGACGGTCATTCTCGGCGATGAAATCGGAAAGTCGGTCAGGTAACCGAGGCACGAATTTCGGCGGGCGCTGGCGTCGTCCTTGCATCGACCAAAGTCGACCGGGACGTTCGAAACAGGAGTCTTCGCTATCGACCGGCAACCACTTGGCTGTTCTTAGGAAAGCTGCCGCTGGCGTGGGCAATTGCCGTTCATTTATGTTCTGCGACCATCGATCGTAACGACCCAACTTCCAGTACCGCCAACTTGCATCGGGCTGTGCCAGGAGAGCAAGGATGAGTTCGCAAAGCCGATGTCTGGCTTCGATCGGCAACTGTTCGTGCTCTACTTGGCCCGGAAGGCGCCAGAGCTCGCCACGACGCTGATAGTCGGTGTACGGATTCGGCAGGTCAACGGCGTAAGCCATCTCCGTCCATTGCTGGGTTCTACCCGTCTTCGAATTGACGTTAAGCCGGAAGAAGTTCCACAGGTTTGCAGGGCTGCCCTCCTTTGGAGCTCCGGTGTCAGCCAAGAGCGGAAGGCCGTCACGGACGCCCAAGAGCCTTAGGAAACTGATCCAATCTTTCCGCTTGTCTTCCTCTTGAGGCGCCCACGGCGGAAAGTCCGGCAAGAGCAGTCCGGCCGCCTCCGTACAGTCCGGCGAAAAAGGCGCAGCCTCCGCGAGGTAGACGGCAAGTTTCTGACCTTCAGAAGTCCAGCGTGCGGAAAATCGCAGGTGAGAGGCCGGCTTCCATCCGGACTGGGATTCAACACGGATATCGGCCTTTGCTAACGCGGGCTCGGCTCGCGTGCCTTCGCTCCGCCAAACGTCGAAAGCCCAGCGAAGCACATCTTCTCGTCTGCCTGGAGCGGGCTTGTCGCCGAAGAGCGAATGTACGTTCTCGAGAATCTCGAGTGGATCGTAGCGCCGAACTAGACCAGCCGCGACAAAGTCATCAACAAGCTTAGTTGGAAACTCCACCGCATCATCTACGAACGCGAATTTCCTGCTGATGCTAGAGGGCGGTAAGGCCACTCGATCACGGCCAGTCCGTCTGCCCCGAGCGGCATCTCGGAGAAACAACGGCTTGCTGCCTTGACCCTGCTCCGCAGCGGCGTGGAGCTCGCCATCACGACCAATGAAGAACTGGCGGCCTTGGAGCTGCTTGAGGCCACTTACAGTGCCAATGCACTCCTGAACTTCCTGGTAAAACGTGGACCAAGTTTTGGGGCTCGCCTTGTCGGAATGCAGGGACGCTGCGACCAACTCTGTCCACTCAGCTAACCTTGAATCATCAGGCGCGGACGCAACACCGGCAGCCGAGATAAGTGCAGAAAGTCTTTCAAGTCGAGTTAGTCCAAGTTTAGGATCGGCTATGTCCCCCACGCCTGCTTTCACTAGGCGACGTACTCTCAGAAGCCGGAGCCCTTCTTCCTCCCATATCCAGCTATTGAAAATCGTCGACCATCTGTCGCCTCCACCTGCAGCGGGGACAACTTCGACCGACTCCCATTCTTGACCTAGTGCGTCCCAGGCAAGCGATAGTCGGTCAGTGTCGTCGGGATCCCAAGCTGCCAAATCGAAGATAGCTGCGCGGCCGATCTTATCCGCTAAGGGTCTAAGCTCTAACGCCGCCGTCGCTGCGCATTTCGCAACCGCATCGAGCAAGAAGGCATTGAGTGGAAGGGCGTAATCGGCTTCCTTTCGATTTATGCTCGCGTAGAAGGGCGCATCAATATGTCCGAGCATCGGCGAGGGCCGATCGAGCGACATCGGCAGGAAGTTGTAGGCCACCCCTTCGTGCGCCTGTGATGAACTGAGAGGAATTCCGACAGCCACGAACGGCGTGCCCTGCCACTTCCTCCATCTGGCCAGTTGCGGCTCCTGATCAACGCTGTCTTCCACCGCAGCTAAGAGCGGCTCGCGATCTACGGCCGATTTGACCACCAGGTATCTGCCAGCGCCAGGTTCTAGCGTGACGATTTCATACGTGCTCGCTGATGCGGGGAGCAGCCGCTCAACCGGTCTGCGCCTGAGCGTCTTTCTCTTGGTCTGGCCGCTACGTTCGATCTCGATGACGATTTTAGACAGCCGATCAAGAAACAAGAGAAGCGGCGCTCTCGAATTTATGAGCGCATCGATTTGCTCTTCGGCTGCGCTGATTGCTTGAGCCCGACGAAGAGGAACATGCACGCAAGTTGCAAATCCCTGGGCGGCGAAGGACCGGATGACCGCCTCCTGGCGTTCAATCGGTGTCGAAGCCAGATAACGAGGAAGTGTTTCCGCGACCGCGGCCGCAATCTCTGGAGTGGTGATCGACGCGGCACGCTGGAGAATTTCATTCTGTCGGGCGAAGCGGAAGCAGAAACCATCAAACCGCTCAGCTTTTCGGGCTATGGCTTGCGAATAGATCCGCGGATCGTCAGTTAACGTTTCAACGCTTCGAAAGCCCAACCCCTTGTTGCCGATGCCCTCGCCAACTGTCTTGCTTGAAACCGCAATGTTGCGCAGAGCTTGGACGTTCGCCCATTCGAAACCTCGACCTCCGTTGGCCACATACAGGTCTCCACGGTCCGGGGTTTCGACGACAAGCCTGACAAGAATTTGGCCTTCGCTGCCTTCCTCGTGTGCGTCATGGGCATTCTGGATGAGCTCGTAGAGGACGCGTTCACCATATTCCCCGCCAATAACTTCACTGAGGTTCTTCAGGCTTTCATACGCCTGGCTGCCCTTCGCAGTGGCTGTGGCCGCGAGTTCTAGCTCGGCTTGGAACGCAGCATCCAACATTTCCGCCGGTTTCGCCGATGACGCGGAGAATGCCCCGGAGACGGCAGCTATATCGGATCGGCCAATTTCCATCACGGATAGGGGCCGGCACTACTTCCCCGATACAATTCAGCTGCGTTCAGGGCCGACGCTACGGTTTCGCGCGTGTTCGGGTCGGTTAGGTCAAGCAGTCGCAGTTGATCGCCGACTTTCGCGATCGATTCGATCCGCCGATATGTGTTGGGGTGCTTTTCCGCATACCGCGCAAGTGCCTTCAGTTTCGGTAACGCATCGCTCAGGTGCGTGCCATGTGGGTCCACAATATCCGCGGCGATGGAGCCGTCAGGCAGCTGCGCGAAGAACAAGAAATCTGGCCGCAAGAGCCGGTACGAGCCACCGACATCGAAGGCGATCGCCAGGGACTCCTGGCTGGAACGGGCGGGGTTGCGATACCAGCCGACGAAACCCTCGCGCGCCATCTCGCTCTCGAGAACGTCGCGTTCCCAGCTGCTTCCGAACTCGATTGGGAATTTGCCGGACTCATCGCAGAGAAGGTGGCCCTCGAACGTGGCTATCGGAGTTTCTGTGCCATCGGGGGAGCGGACGGTGGTTGGTTCGAGCCAGGATCTCGGCCGCGCCAGGTCAATGTCCTGAGGCTGGGAGCTCATCCGACGGATTTCGCGGTACTGGTCCTGCCGCTCGTCAGATAACGACTTGATCTCGACGCGATACTTCTCGAACCACTGCTTCGTTAACTTGTCCGCTTCCGCCTCAAGGTACTTCCTGACCTCGGGTACAAGCCCCAACGCCGCAATGGCGACGTGTGCGTTGATTAGCCGCTCTTCCTCGTCGAGCTGGTCATCCTTGCTGGCCAGATAATCGGCGTAAGTTCTCGCCACGTCCGCGCTGAACTCGCGCGCTGCCCTGCGGTAGGCTTCTTCGATCACGACGTA
This sequence comes from Sphingomonas segetis, assembly GCF_009720245.1. GTDB lineage: Bacteria > Pseudomonadota > Alphaproteobacteria > Sphingomonadales > Sphingomonadaceae > Sphingomicrobium > Sphingomicrobium segetis. The sequence goes on from NZ_WJSQ01000023.1 coordinate 9,657, forward strand.
ATCGGCTGTCTCGACGAAGTGTTCGAAGGTCGCCTCTCCGGACCGAAGGTCTGCTCTGAGCGCGAGGCCCTCGACCGCCAGAACGGACTTCCGGGCTGTGGCGACCTCCTCGGCATATCGAGCCTGTGCCGCATCCAGCACCTTGTGCATCTCGGCATGGGCCTTCTTGCCTGCATCAGCCAGCAGCCCGTCGACGGCGAGTTCGTGCGCGAGCGCAGTCAGACGCTTGATTGGCTTCGCCACACGCTGCGGCGGCGATTGTGAAGGCAATGATAGGAACTTGTCCCAGATCTTCTCCGACACCGCAGGGTTCGGAAGCATTTCGCGCGGATTGATGAGAACCCGGCGACCAGGCAGCTTCTCTTCGCTGTCGCCACCGCCGCGCATCAGCGTATCAGCGACCTTCTTGACCGCTTTTTCGTCGAAGAAGGGGAGAAGGCAGTCGACTGAATTGAGCCGATCATTCCCAGGAACGCGCCTCGCCAGGGGCGTCCGCACCATACGCCCTAGCAACTGCGTGATGTGCGTTGGGTCCTGCGCCGGCCGGAACGACACCATGACCTCAGCGCGCGGACAATCCCACCCCGTGCTGATCGCGTCCTTTGCGATGAGCACCCGAACCCAAGTTTCATCCTGGACTCGTTCGGGCGAGATATAAGGCACTTCGTGCCGCCCGAAGGTCTGGCTCGTGTGCTCACCAAAAACATGCGCAATTGAGCCAGCTGGAAGATCGGACCACCGCTCAACGACCGTGTCGATCGCGCGCCCGATGTCGTTGTGATCCGGCGTGTTCCGAACCTGCAGGACCAGCAGGGGGAGCACAGGCTCTGGATCACTTTCCTGAGTCGCGTATTGCGCCCAGGCAACACTGCTTTCGATGATCTTGTCCGTAGCCCGCCGGACGAGAACCGTGTCGAAATGCCCTTCCTCGTCCGGCACGTCGAGGACGATCGTGTCTTTGAGCAAGCCCGACTCCTGAACCTTTTCAGGGTCGACGACGACGTTGGGCAGTGTGCTGCGTCCTTCTGCCCCCGCCATCGCTTTATTGAACCGGTCAACCGTAGCCGAGATGCCCCAAACGATGGGGATAGGTGGCACGGCGCCCTTGCCGTTGATCAGCCGTTTTACGATCGTCGCCTTGTCTTGCGACGACCCGCTGCCCCCCATGCCGCGATGCGCCTCGTCCAGCACCAGGTACAACGTCAGCCGATCGTCATCGATTGTGTTCTGAATGGTGTCCCAGATCGTTTGGGGCCGAAGGTCGGGGCGCATTTCCGGGAACACCTCGGAGCTCTCGTCCGCAGCCTCATCTCCCCGGACCAGCAGGCTCTTCTTTCCCAGCTTCTGCGTGTTCAGGAAGTAAATCTTGCCTGCCTGGAATTTGTCTCGGCTGAAAGTGCTGCCCACGACAACGAGATCGCTCGGGTTGAGCCGGTCCGATGCCTCGCTGAGGCGAAAGCGGGTCTGTTCGTTGAGCGAGGGATCATCGCTGAACCAGATCACGACAGCCCCTGGATCTGGATCGAACTCAAGGTCCTCATTGCCGTGGAACAAAGCTTCGAAGGCAGCCGCGGCAATCACCGTTTTACCCGCGCCCGTCACGGCAGTCAGGGAAAAGGCGTGCCTGTCCTTGTCCTCGTGCCAGCGACGTCGAGCCTTACGGAGCCTATCGAGCACGTCCGCAAGCGCGTCTTCCTGGTAGTCTTTGAGTGTGAACTTCATTCGTCGCCTCCGCTCAGGAAGCGGAAGTTCGACACGTAGGACTCGTACAGACGTACCGCCTCGACGTGCTCAGGCAGGCGTCGCACCACAGATTGGAACCGCCTCTCATCGTCAGTGACGATATATGCGATCCGCAAATGGTCAGCGTTCGCAACGGCTTGGCAGAATGATCGAGCTTCATCGAGGTCGGTGAGCAGCCCGTAACTGTCTGCCACGCGCCAGCCCTCTTCAGGCAGACTGTCGATCCGCTCGCCCTGGCTGCCTGCACGCATCCAGAGCAGCGGCGCAACTCGTCCGAATGCGAGGTTGTGCGAAACAGCTACCGGGGTTTCGTAGGTGAGCGTGAAGAACTCGGCATTTTCCTCGAACCCGTCGGACATCGCGAACTGATCGGCGAACCTATAGTCGCCCCCAATCAGCCCGCCCTGCGGAGTCTTGCCGGTAATTGCAGCTGCAATTCGCGGCTTCGTAATGTGGTCGCAGATCCCCCATTGTTCCCAATCGCCATCGCCCGCGCGAAGGCCCTGCTCGCGAAGCTTCTTATGCTCGTCTGCGCCGACTTCGTTATTAGTCACAGAAATTGATTGCCGATGACCTCCGTCCTGCTTGTTTAACCGCATCACGGCATGGGCAGTCGTTCCAGACCCGGCGAAGAAGTCGAGGACGATCGCGTCCGGTTTTGTTTTGACAAAGAATCGGAGCGCGTCTTCGACAGCGTACAAGCTCTTTGGGAATGGAAAACGGCGGTCCGGAAGGAGCTTTTTTAGAAGATTGGTCCCTCCTTCGGCCGCATTGTGCGAAGCCATATTCCACACAGTGAGAGGCTTCATGCCTTTCGCGTCTTCGTGCACCCAGCGAGTCACTGGCCCTGGCACGCGAGTAATACGTCCCTCACGCGCGGCCCGGACGTATCCATCGGTGAGGTAATAAACCCGCACCGGTTGCGGGGCATTGGGGCGCAGCTGGCCGAACTTGACGAAGTCATTTTCGACATACTCCGCCAGCCGATCGTGGCTCAGGGCCCAAGACATTTCCGTTCCATTAGTGGCCGTGGGGAACACGGGCAGAGTGCCTGCCGGAGCAACAACTGAGGATCGGCTTGCATTTGCTGCGAGGGGGGTTCCGATAGAGTGCAGCGATCCGTCGAGGTTGAAGAAGATCGGATAAAATAAGTTGGGCCGGGCGGTGCGTCGACCATTCGCGCCATTTCTCGTTAGTCGCCCCCACTCGACCTCATCTCCAACGTTTGTCCGTCGGTGATGCAGCATGTCCGTTTCCTGCGGCACTGGCATCGCCGAGCCAAACTGAACAAAGAAGATGAATTCATCGCACCTTGAGAACTCGCCAGTTCGCGCCGAGCCCTTTTGGCTGATGACGCTACTGATCTTTTGAATCCGAGCATCGGGGAAGGTCTGCTCTAGGAGCAATCCAAGACGGAGATATTCCTTCTCGTCGATAGTGACGATCAACACCGAGTCAGCAGGGTTTAACAGCTCGCGAGCCAACTTCAGCCGCCGCTCTATGAAGGCTAGCCACTTACTGTGGCGATAGAGGTCGTCTGCCTCGACGTAGTCGTTATTGTATTTCCAGTCGCGCGCGCCGCTATTGTAGGGCGGATCGATGTAGATCGCGTCGACCTTGCCGGCATGGGTGTAGGTCAGCGCCCTTAGCGCGTGATAGTTCTCGCCGTTGATCACCGTGTGGAAAGGCTTCTCGCCGCCCCGTTCGACCTTTCCGGTACTGACCAGCCCCGGATAGATGAAATCCCGGAACTCGGCCACGACCACGAGATCATCGATTGGGACGTGCCTGGTCTCGGCCTGGTCGGACGCAAGCAGCTCAAGCTCTGCGGTTGTGTCACCACCGATGTCGCGGACGAGCCAGAGCCGCTGGTCGCCGGATTTTGTCGATCCCCGCTCCGGCAGGACCCGGACCTTGTCCCCTCTTCGGACAGGTCGTTGAGGCAGTTCGACTGCCTCGGGGCGATGCCGCTCGAAGTTCAGGCCAAAGGCGCGCCTGGACGACAGTGCCGCAAACTCGCGTTCCAGATCCTCGCCAAGCTGGCGGTCCTTCGCCTTGGCCTGACTGATAAGCTCCGTCAGACGCGACATGGTGAAAGCCCGTCAATGCAACGCTGGAACGCCATACCCCCCGCTCTTCGGCACAGCATCAATGGCGGTCGCTACTGCCTCTGGCAAGGCGTTCCGGAATCTGAAAATTTGAATTACGGGCTGTGTGGCATGGTCAGTGGGAGAAGAGCCCCATACCCCTGATTATAAGCGTGGTACCCTCCCACCGGGCGGTGAACGGCCTAGGAGCTGGCGCTTCCCGTCATTCGAAGCGTTTTGAACTCGACAGACAATAATCGCCGACGGCCTCTCGCTAGTCCCGTCGGGATAATCGAACACGAAGCCTAGGCTCGATGTCTGGAGCGGGTTCCCGGTCGGGCTCGGCGCGTGCATCTCGCGCGGGCCCGCGCTCGTGCGGGCGCTATTGTAAAAGGAGTTCTTAAGTTGAACTTAGACGACTACCTGCCACCCGCTCCGCGACAACCTCAGAACCGTTTCTGGTGGCCCATGCAGATATTCGACGACAGCGTAATCCCGTTGGTGCCGTACTCGGACGAGCGCCTTGACACCGACTTCGAACTACACTGCCTGTACGATTGCGGCGCCATCAAGGATGCTGACGTCGAGCACTGGGACCGCTCCGACTTCAACGTCGGGCTACTCTGTGGTTCGGTGAGTGGCGTTACCGTGCTTGAGGTGACGTCGCGCTCGGCGCAGCACTGGTTGGACGAGCAGGATCTTCCATGCACGCCTCAGTGGCTCTGTCGCCGCTCGCGTTGCTACCTGTTCTGTGGGCCCGAGCTCGCGCAGCCGATCACCGAGCTCCGACGCGGTGTCCGCCTGCTCAGCACGGGTGCGCACGTAACTCTCCCGGGTTCAATCTATGATGACGGCCGCCTCGTCTACTGGGAGGCATCGCCTGACGACTTCGAGATACAGGACCTACCTTCCTGGCTCATCCCACCTGAAGCTCTTCTAGCTAATCCCCCGACGGTCGTTGCCGCTTGCGATCGCGCCAACTAGCCGACTGAGCGAACTCACTGGGTCGCGCTTATATATAGGTCCGACCCAGGGAGCTCCGGGCCGAAATTTCGGCGCTGGGGCCGGCCCTCTAAATCGACACCTAAGCCTAGTTTCGACGCGCGAAAGACCTTTCGCGGCGCAGCGTGGTCCATCAACTGGGCAACGGCTCAATCGGGCCGATCAACAAGAAAAACGAAAGAGAAGATCTTGAACATCGAACACGAACTCAACCCCACGCGCTTCCGCGACGCATCAGCGGCCGGGCTGCGTGTGTTCCCCGTAAAGCCAAGCGAGAAGACCCCGGCGATCGCTTGGAAGCAGTTCCAGGACCGCGCTCCTACCCAAGACGAGCTTGAGATCTGGGACGGCGGCAATTGCGGAATAGGCATCGTCTGCGGCGCCCCGAGCGGGATTGTCGTTCTCGACGTCGACAGCCCCGAAGCGCAGGAAGTGGTCGACGCCCTGGATCTGCCCATCACGCCGACAGTGCAGACGGCACGCGGGCTCCACTACTATTTCCGCCGCCCCGCATACGAAATCCGCAACAGCGTTCGCCTCGGTGGCGCCAAGCTGGATTTGCGCGGAGACGGCGGCTACGTCGTCGGGCCCGGTTCGATCCACCCGAGCGGGGTTCGCTACGAGTGGATTGTCTCGCCCGCCGAAGTTCCGTTCGCGGAGCTTCCGGCATCACTCCTTAACCTGTTGGAGACGAAGAGCGAGCGCATCGCAGATGTGGGTGCGGTGTCGGAACAGCCGCTTGCATTGACTGGGGGGAAGTTCGATCGCTTCCTCAAGCGCGAGCTCGCTTTCGCTCGCAAGGAACTTTCCGCGGCCACCGAGGGCGAGCGCAACGACACGCTGTTCCGCGTTGCGGCGCGACTAGCCGCGGACGTAGCGGCAGCTGATTGCGAATGGCCGCAGTTCGCCGATGCACTGAAGGTCACGGCGCTCAACATCGGACTTGAGGCACAGGAGACGGCGCGCACGCTCGAGAGCGCCTGGAAGGCCGGTTCATCTTCGCCCTCGGAGTTAATTGCCATCGCTCGCGAGTGGGTCTTCCTGAGCAAGCCGAACGCCTTCTATCATCCCGAGAGCGGCCAGCACCTGGATGTGGCGGCGTTCAACAACACGTTCGCGCATGTCGTGAAGGGCAAGGTCGCGACGGTCTTGCTCAAGCTTGAGCTCGTCACCTGCGTCTTCGACATCGTCTATCGCCCCGACGATCCGCAAGGCTTCCTCCAGCAGCACGGCTTGGATTGGCTGAACACCTTCCGCCCTTCGGACATCGTTCCTGAGACGGGAGACTGGAGCCGCTTCGAGGACTTCGTCTCCTATCTCGTGCCCAACGCGGAAGAACGCGACCACCTGCTCAAGATGATCGCCTGGACGGTTCGCAACCCGGGCCAGAAGCTGCGCCACGCGCTTCTTCTGCGCAGCGAACACCAAGGGGTCGGCAAGTCCATGCTGACCGAGATCTGGTCGGAGCTTCTCGGCCGCCACAACGTTCGCAAGACCACGACCGAAGAGGTCTCCAGCCAGTTCCAGGGGTTCATCAAGCAGACGCTGCTCGTCGTGCTGGAAGAGCTCAACTGGGGCGTTGGGCCGATGGGCTACAACCGCTTGAAGGATCTCATCACCGCAGATGTAGTGCCGGTAAACGAGAAATATATGCCGGTCCGCCACTGGCCGAACCTTGCGACCTTCGTCATCCTGACGAACCTCAAGACCCCGCTCATCATCGAGGACGCGGATCGCCGCATCTTCTTCATCGACAGCCCCGCTGTCCCACGTGACGAAGGCTACTACACGTCGTTCGCCGCGTGGTGGCAGTCGAACTTGGGCGTGATCCGCGCCTATCTCGAGACCGTCGATCTGGAGGGCTTCAAGCCATACGCCCATCCTCCGATGACGGACGCAAAGCGCGCGCTGATTGCGGACGGCCGCGAGGATCTGGTCAAGGATTTGGCGCTGGCGATCGACGAGCGTTGGGGCGTGTTCAACCGCGACGTCGTCACGCTTGCGGAAGTGGAAGCGCAGCTCGGCAGCTCCATGCGCGGGAAGTCGAAGGCGAAGCTTGCGGACGCTCTTAAGGCGTTCGGCGCGATCTCCTTCTCTCAGCAGCGCGTGCCCGGCCGCTGGAGCGGCGAGTTCTTCAGCTTGATCCCGACGCGCGCAAGCCTTTGGGCCGTTCGCAATGCAGCGTACTGGGAGGCCGCTGGCCCTGTCGCGCGTGGCGAGGAATACGCCCGCGGCGAGGGGATGTTCGCGTGCTGGCATGGTCTGCCGATCTGCATTTGCCACATCAGCGAGTGGCCCGCGTACCTCCCGACGCCAGTGATGGTTCGCCCTGAACAGCCGCTCACTCCGGTCGAGGTTCTCCACCTCTTGGCAAGCGAAGCCGCTCGCGTGTCTAAGCGTCTGACTGTCTAGGCTCGATCCAAGAACCCACTCGCTTTGCATAGCCGGCGGGTGGGTTCTTCTGTCTCTATCTTTTCTCTTCTCTACTTCAGAGAAGGTAGACAGCTAGACAATTAGACAATCGGCACCCCAGCAATTGCCAAGCCGCCCCAAAATGACACTTTTTCGTGCATAGCTAGGTTTCGATGTTCGGTCGGCCTTGACCCCGGAGTCCGCGTGACTCATAGCCCAGACGAGCCGAGCGGGACGGCAATCCCACCCGGCTCTGACCAACAACCGATCATAGGAGGATCGAGTCGTGGCTGACACCACCCATACTGCCCGCGCACGTGCGTGGAAGATTTCAATTCAGAAGCTCAACAAGCTGAACCTGAAGCTGGACCAGTGTCAGCCGCAGGATCGTGAGGCGCTCGAGCGAGCCATTGCCGACCAGGAGGAAGACGTCCTGGACACGCCGGCACCATCATTCAGCGCCCTACTGGCCAAGTTGGAGTTGCTGTTCGAGGGCCAACTCGAAGGGCTCGACGCAGAAGCTGAGCATCGCCGCCTCGTGATCGAAGACCTGAGCGACCTGATCGAGGAAACGCGCGAACTCATCGGCGAGCGCGCCTGACATCAATGGTAACGCCCACGTGGGCGCCACTCCTTCATCACTGGAGACCTTATGATCCCCGATTATTTGAGGGACGAAATCGTCCTGCGCGTGACGTCGTCGCGCCTACATCGCACCAAGCTTAAGGCTATCTGCCGTGCCTTGGAGATCGACCTTGATGCCGCGCTCGATCCAGGGCCGAGGGTCAAGGAGGTAGCGAGGCAGCTGCCTTCCCGTGCACCGCTCTACACGGGCGCCATCCCGTTCGCGCTCGAGATGCGCTGCGGCAATAACTGCCGCACTATGCCGGCACGTGTGATCTATGCCTCTGAGGGGCTGAACTCGCTCGGCGAAATCCAGGAGACGACCAGCACTTGCCAGATTCTCGGCTGGGATCCCGATGAGGCCGCGCCGTCATGGGAGTCGATGCCGGAGAGCGCCCTCCCCAATGCGCTGGTCCGCCGCCTTTGCGAAGCAGTCCTTGACGCAGTGGCCGAGGAGCAGCGTCGCGTGGAAACGAACAACGAAACCTAGGCTCGGTAGCCGGAGGCTATCGACGGCCCCAACCTTCGCCTTCATTTGGAGAGCTCACGAAACACAGGAGAACAACGTGAGCGAGAAGATTGCGTACACTATAAACGAGGCGGCCGCCGCATCCGGGCTCGGCCGGACTACCATCTACGAGCTGATCAAGCAGGGCGAGCTCCCGCGCGTGAAGGTGGGTGCGCGCACCCTGATCCGTCACCGCGATCTTGCTGCGATGCTCGAGCGCAAGCTCGCGGCATAATCGTGGCGCGCGCGATTAACCGACTCAGCGCCAGGACCGTCCAGACGCTGCGACAGCCAGGGCGCCATGCCGACGGCAATGGTCTCTACTTGGTGGTCCGTGAAGGGGGCGCGAAATCCTGGTGTCTGATCATTAATATCAATGGGAAGCGCCGAGAGCTGGGTCTTGGCCCCGTCTCGGCCGTCACCCTGGCAGACGCCCGAGTAAAGCGAGACGAGGCATTGCGCCTCCGCCAAGAGGGCCTCGACCCGCAGGAAGTGTGGGGACGCGCGAGCAAGGATGCTGCCGCCCAGACGTTTGGCCCAGTCGCCCTTGAGTTTATCAGCAGCCAAGAGAGCGGTTGGAAGAACGAGAAGCACCGCAAGCAGTGGCGCTCAACGCTTGAGACCTACGCGGCCCCGATCTGGGATAAGCCAATCGCTGAGGTCGACGAGAACGACATTCTAGCGATCCTGAAACCCATTTGGATGACGAGGCCCGAGACGGCTCGTCGTGTTCGAGCGCGCATTGAGCGAGTTCTGAACGCGGCCAAGTGGCGCAAGCTTCGCGCCGGAGAGAACCCTGCCCAGTGGCGAGGAGGTCTGGAGCACTGGCTCCCCGCGCAGAAGTCAGACGTCAAGCACCATGATGCAATGCCTTACGATAATGTGTCGGAGTTCTATTCGCGCCTGACCAAGCTTCAGGCGACGTCAGCCGATGCGCTTCGCTTCACCATTCTTACGGCAGCCCGCACGGGCGAAACGCTTGGTGCGACTTGGAAGGAGTTCGATCTGGAGAATGCCCTTTGGATAATTCCTGGAAGTCGCATGAAGGAGGGCAAGGAGCACCGCGTGCCCCTAAGCTCAGCTGCTCTGGCGCTGTTGGAGGGACTCGAAGGAGAGAGAAAGCCCGACGACTACCTGTTCCCTGGCAGCAAGCCCGGAAAGCCGCTTTCCAATATGGCGATGTTGATGCTCCTTCGCCGAATGAACATCGACAGCGTTACGGTGCACGGTTTCCGCTCGGCCTTCCGTGATTGGGCCGGCGACACCCAGCTACAGTTCCCCCGCGAGATTGTAGAGCAGGCGCTCTCCCACGCAGTCGGCAGCGAGGTCGAGCGCGCCTACCGTCGCGGCGACGCGTTAGAGAAGCGCCGCGAGCTGATCAACGTATGGGCGAATTACGTCACCGCACCGACACCAGCTGCGGGCCACCGCCCAGACAACGCGAGGAAGGAATTGTAATTCATAACGGGTATGTTACCCCTCATGAATGCAACTGATGCAAGCATCTGATGCCGCCCGTCTAGCCGGTGTTACGGGACACCAGCTGCGGGAGTGGTGTGCACGAAGAGATATCCTGTCACCTGATGTGCCTGGCGCTGGCCGCGGACGCCATGCGCTGTATTCGTGGCAGACCGTATTGGCCGTGCGCCTGCTTAACGAATTGCATCACCGTTTTGGGCTCGAAGTGGGGGCCTGGCGAGGTGCGATCCGCGAATTTCGAACACTCGTTGACGGCCGGCCCTTTCCAATTCTGTGGCGCGCGTTCGCTCAGTTTCCAGATTGCAATCACGCGCTTCTGACAGCTTCCCCCTCCGCGGACGTCGACGCAATGTTGACGGTCTCACTTGCACGGCATCTTCGGGTAATTGCACATGATTTTGCGCTTCCGCCTGAGGCGCAACTGCCTCTCTTTCCTGCGGTTGGAGTAGGTCGATGATCAATGCCAATGCGCTCCAGTGGGCTCAATACTTTGGACTAGCCACCGCGCCGTTATTTGAAAGCGAGTCTGCGCCATCTGTGGGCGAGCACACGCTGCTGCTTGATGGCATGCATGGCACCTTTGCTATGTCTGAAGTCGAAGATGAGCTGTGGCGAAGGACTGATCCTGCGAATTGGATCTGGTCGAGCGATGTACCGCACCACATCACCGTGACGAAAGACAAGGTGGCAGTGCTCCGCTGGGATCGCCCCAGTGAGGCGCGTGTGTTCGAGCGCCAAGGGATCGAGCGCAGCCTCGACCGCTTCTACGGTTTTCTGACTGAGGATCGGGTTCGTTCCAACCGGAGCGTCGTTGAGCATCTGCTCAGCTTTTTTCGACGTCTTCGCTCACTCGCTCATGCCAGTGGCCTGCCCGATTTTCGTGCAACTGATGTTTTCACCGCTGCTCTTGCGACATTGCTCACTGGGAGTTCCCCGGCCTCGCCCGAAGAGTTTGGCTTGGCCGAAGACGCGGCCGACCTCTTAGCGCGACTCGACAAGCGAGGCTTCCAAGCTGCGCTCGATGAGGTTGGCCAGGGGGCTGGAACCTTGTCGTGGCTGCGCCTGCACCCCGGCTTGGCTATCCGTCACGCGGGCGGGCAGCTGTTTCAGGAGGCGCACTTTGAACTGCTTCGAGGAGCTACCGATTTCGACTTGTTCGGACTCGTCGGGGGTTCCGACGTCGCCCCGGCAAATCGGGGCGGGACGCACTTCACTCCTGCAACGTTAGCACGAAGCCTGATCGAGCGAGCCATAGCAAACTTGTCGGCGCCACTTGCTGGGCGTGACGAGCTGGTGATTTGCGATCCGGCGTGCGGGTCGGGTGCTTTTCTTCACGAGGCGCTGCGCGCTCTCCGACGAACAGAGTTTGAAGGGCGTCTCCGACTGATCGGCTTCGACATTTCGCCTGCGGCAATTTCAATGGCGCGCTTCTCGGTCGGGTCGTCGGTCCGCGACTGGCAACCCAAAGGGGGTGTCGTCGTCGAACTGTCCGTCGCTGACACGTTAACCGAAGATCTTCCAGCCGCAGACATTATTGTCATGAACCCGCCTTTTATCGGGTTCGCGGCTCAAACTGCGCTCCAGCGCCAGCAACTGGTCGAGGCGATCGGCACGGCGACAGCAGCTCGTGGCGATCTGAGCATGGCGTTCATCGTCAGGGCATTGAAGTCGTTAAGGCCGGGTGGCGCACTGGGCACACTGTTTCCTGCGAGCCTCCTCTCACTTAAGGCGGCGTCCGCGTGGCGCGAGCGCCTGCTCGATCTCTCTGATCTACGGTTCCTTGCCTCTATCGGGGATTTTGGCCTCTTCTCGCATGCTATGGTCCAAGTCGCAGCGGCCGTTTTCACAAAAAGTCATGCCTCTGCGGGAGACGTCCTCGCGTTGATCACAGAAAACGACCCGCAGGCGACAAGTGACGCTCTCCGGCAGTTACGCCGCCAAAGCGAAACCGCCGCCGTAGCGACCATCGTGGAGGATACCTGGAGTTTGTTTCCTGTCGCCGCCCACACGCTGCGGGAGCGCCCAACTTGGCGGCTGCCGACGCCGAGCGCAGAGCGCGTGCTTCGCGCGATTTCCCAAGCGGGACTTCCAAGCGTCGCGGAACTGTTTGATATTTCACAAGGCATTCAAACGGGGTTGAATGATGCCTTATTGCTGACCTCCGAGGAGGTTGGGGCGCTTCCGACGAAAGAACGTCGCTTTTTCCGCCGGGCGACCATGACCGATTCAATCCAGCAGGGTCGCATTGTTAAGCCTTACTGGCTCTTCTTCCCACATGCCCCCGAAGGCCCACTCTTCGATAGCGAGGAGGCTGTAAAGCGAGCGGTTCCCCAATACTTTGCGAAATATTTGGAACCCTACAGACAGCGACTTATATCGCGCGCCTCCATTGTTCGGTCGCGGAGATCTGATTGGTGGGGGTTGATGCACCCTCGCGAATGGAGCGTGCACGAACGACCCCGCATCATCACCAAATTCTTCGGCGCCGAAGGAGCCTTCGTTGGCGATTTTAACTGCACCTATTTGGCGGTGATGGGTCACGTTTGGATGCTCAAACCGCGCTCCGCTACTAGTGCGCGCTCGAACGAAGACCCGAACGAGCTGCTGAATGAAACGGAGTTGCTGGCCGCATATGTGGCGCTGTGTAATTCACCTCCGTTCGTGAAACTGCTCGGTCTTTACTCGCCGAACGTCGCCGGCGGGCAGTTTGATTTGAGTGCGCGCCACGTCGGGCCAGTTCCAGTGCCAGATCTTCAGCTCATGTCGCTTGCGCCAGATACAGGTCGCGCGGTGACGGAACTTGCGGAGCTCGGACGCGAAGTGCGGCTGTCCTCGTCAGAGTGGGAACGTCGCGCGCATGAGGTAACGTCTTACCTCTATGGTGGTGTCGACTTTGCCGCCATCTGAGCTGGAGCGGCACCGCCTCCGCGCAACTAAAGCCGTTCTCGACCAACGTTGGCGGCGGCTCGGTGATGTGCTCACGCGCACCATGACGTCAACTGCACATCGCATCGCAATTGATGCCGACTATCAGACAAGCGGAGTTTGGACTGGCTTGCGAGGACCGGAAGTTGAACGGATTGAGCGCAACCGAGGTTCGGCAAGCGTCGTTCGCCTCGTGCAACTGCCGGAAAATCTTTCGGCGTGGCTGGGATACCAGGAGATATGGGATCTCGAGACTGGGCGATCACCGTTTGCGTTTCGCCAGGCAAGTCTAACGGTGCATGTGGGCGAGGTGGGTGATCCTGTGAAGCCTCAACTGCTTCGCTTGGAGTGGCCCGGATTGCGGGATTGGGATCGTAGCGGCGTCGGCTTCCAAAGTCCGGGCGCAGGTCACCCCCACTGGCAGTTTGACATACTGGAAAGCTTAGCAACGCTAAGCCAGCGCGCTGAATTTGACCCTGATTGGGATCACGAAATAGAGGATTTCGATGCCTTGGTCGCGGAGCCGACATTGGCTGATAAACTCGCGCGGCTGACCGTCGAGCGAATGCATTTGGCAAGTGCGGCGCCGTGGTGGATAGCGCAGCAGGGGCCATATGGAGCTCCGCATTTGCATGCCCCTGCAACTCAGGATGAGCTTACTCGGTGGTTTACCGGCTCAGTGGCTTACGTGGCTCAGGAGCTGTCGCGCTGCGCGCTGCGCCGCTAACGAAGCAGTGCGGAAGGTTTGAAAGAGACCGACGACACAGGCCAACAGGTCGGCCGGTCCGCCGCAACCCCAAAAGCAACCCCAAAGCGGCACGTGAATTGGGACGATCACGGCCGAACTGCTACGAACGGCTCAGACACAATTTCCTCTAAGATCAAAGGTTTGATGAACACCCCCGAGCAGCGTCGGACGGGTGATGGCGGAGCGGGAGGGATTCGAACCCTCGATACGGTTTTGCCGTATACTCACTTTCCAGGCGAGCGCCTTCGACCACTCGGCCACCGCTCCGCCGCACCCTGACGGGTGCATTACCAAACCAAAGCCTGGAAGGGCGCCCATCTAGGGGCCAAGCGCCGGGCGGGCAAGGTTGCCGGGCGTAACGGCGGTGCCTAGGTCAAGCGCTGATGACACCGTCAGAACGCCTTGCCGGTCGAAGACCAACCGAAGAGGAGATCGCAGCGATCGCGCGGCGGACGCTCGACCGGCTGCCCTCCCCTTTCGCCGAGAGCCTCGGCGACGTCGTGCTGCTGGTCGAGCCGGTCGCCGATATCGAAACCGCGCGCAGTGTCGGCCTCGATCACCCGATGCACCTCAGCGGCCTGTACCAGGGCATCCCGCTCAACCATCGAAGCGTCGAGCAGTCTGGCACGCTGCCCGACAAGATCACGCTCTACAGCCGCCCGATCCTCGCCGAATGGCGCTCGACGCCGGTCAGCTTCGACGAGCTCGTCGCGCATATCGTGATCCACGAGGTCGGCCATCATTTCGGCTTTTCCGACGACGACATGCACGCGCTCGAGGACGAGGCGGAGTGACCGGCCTGTTGCGGATCGATCAGGTCGCGCTGCGCCGCGGCGGGCGCCTGCTGTTCGAAGGACTCGACCTCGCGCTTGGCGACGGCGACGCAGTGCAGGTGATGGGGCCGAACGGCAGCGGCAAGTCGAGTCTGATTCGCCTCGCCGCCGGCCTGCTCCGCGCCGAACGAGGCGACGTACGGCGGCGCCCGTTAGCGCTCGCCGACGACAAGCTCGCGCTCGACCGCGAGCTGCCGCTGGGCAGAGCACTCGCTTTCTGGGACGTTGCGGCCGCCGAGGCGATGGAGGCGATCGGCATCGGGCACCTCGCCAAAGTCCCCGTGCGGCTGCTCTCGTCGGGGCAGGCGAAGCGGGCGACACTCGCGCGGGTCGCCGCCTCCGGGGCGCCGCTGTGGCTGCTCGACGAACCGCTGAACGCGCTCGATTCCGACGGCGCGGAGCGGTTGGCGGCGATCAT
>NZ_WJSQ01000230.1 GCF_009720245.1 Sphingomonas segetis
CGGGGCCGGGGACGATGCGCTCGCCGCCGCCGACGCACTGATCCGGTCGAGAGGGCCGGCGCTCGCCGACGTCCTGTTCGAGCCCAATCTTGCTGCGGCGCGCGCTTCCCCGCGCTACGCCGCCCTCGTCGAGCAGTTGGGCCTTGCCGCTTATTGGCGGTCGAGCGGCCGCCTGCCCGATATCTGCCACGGCGCGCCGGCGCCCGCCTATTGCAAGCCCAACCGAAGGGAGCAGCGATGAACAAGCTCATTGTAGCGCTCACCTGCCTCGCCGCATGCTCGCAGCAAAAGCAGCCGCACGCGGTCGACACCGGAGCCGAGAATGTCGTGGCGGCTGCCCGCGCGCCGACCAGCATGCCAGCTCAGCCGCGCAAGGCGGCGCTGATGATCCCGATCCCCAAGGATCCGGCTCAGCTCGAGCGGCTGCTTGCGATGGGCTACTCCGTCCATGAGGACCATCTCCACGCGCCGGGAGTCACCTCGTGCCCGAAAATGAGTGAAAACCCCGTCATGTAGGAGTGAGGGTGATGATTTCAGTCGATCGCCTCCTTGCCGCTGGCGCATGCGCGTTGAGCGCCACCGTTGCTGCGGCGCCCTCCATGGCCGCGACAGAGCCGAGCACCGCTGCAGTGAAGGCTGCAGCGGCCAAATATCGCGACGTCAGGGTCGCGGTCGCCGAAGGATACCAGACCGACGGCATGTGCACCGATGCGCGGATGCTCGGCTTCAACGCGTCCGAAGGCGGGATGGGCCTGCATTATGTTCGCAAGGACCTCATCGGAATCCAGCCGCGGGCCCAGGGTCGCCGCGTCGCCGGGACGAAGATCCACACCGATTTCCTCAGGCCCTCGATGCTGGTCTACGAGCCGCAGCGGCACGGGGGCCTCAAGCTGGTCGCCGTCGAGAACCTGGTGTTCCAGTCCGCGTGGAAAGCCGCCGGCCATGCCAAGCCGCCGACGTTCCACGGCAGGCCTTACGTGCTGCTCAAGGACAATCCGGCTACGAAGGTCGACGAGGCGCACGGCTTCGAGCCGCATTACGAGCTCCACGTCTGGGCGTTCCGGCATAACCCGAGCGGCATGTTCAAGGAGTTCAATCCCGCGGTTACGTGCCGCTTCAACAAGCCGGCGGCCAAGCACAAGTGATGCACGGCACTGCACCGCCGGCTTTTAAACGTCGCAGATTGAGACATGACCGCCAGGAGGACTCGCCATGTTCAGCCGCTTGCTCGTAGCGCTCGTCATCGCCGGTTTTCCGCCGGTCGTCGCCGCTCTCCCCTTTGGCGCCGCCACCGCGCAACCGAAGTTCGACCATCCCGCCAGTCATGAGCCGGACCGCGTCAAGGTCACGTTGAGCGACGATCAGGCGCGCAGGTTCATGGACGATTTCGCGCGCTGTATCGCCAGCCGCCAGAGTGTCAGGGCTGCAGCGGCGCTCGCGCTGCCTTACGGCAGTCCTCAGCAGCAGAAGGCCGCCTCCGCGCTCGCCGGCCGCCACAGCGACTGCATCGGCCCCTATTCGGGCACGCTGCAGCTCAGCTTCGATGCGCCATCGCTTGCGGCGGGGATGGCCGAATATTTCCTGGCGAACCCCGGTGAGATTGCCGAACAGCGCCGGCGCGACCCGCGTTCTTTCACGCGCGTGCAACCGACCGCATTGGAGACTTTCGGCGAGTGCGTGGTCGCGCAAAACCCCGCCGCGGTCGAAGCGCTGGTGAAATCGGATGTCGCGTCGGATGCCGAGACCGCCGCCGGCGACGCACTCGCGCATCAGCTGGCGCAGTGCATCAGCGAAGGCCAGACGCTCGCCCTCGATCGCGGCGCGCTTCGCCAGCTCCTCGCGGTCAGCCTCTACAAGCATGTCGCCATGCCGGCGTCGGCGCAGCCCTGAAGCCGCAAGATTTCACGGCTTCGCGTGAAAATCATGAAAAAAGCCGCAGCTCCCGCCGCGGCTTCAGTTCGACTGCCTTCTTAACGGCAGAGCGGACGCCCTTACTTCATTCTCGAGTGGATTTGCCCTGCTCTTGGTTTCGGGCCGGTGACCAGCCGCAGCTCCGTTTCGAGTTGCGCGACAAGGTCGCCCACCATTTCACCATGCGGCTGGCCGTTGCCGCCGCGGCCATGGTCGGCCAGGCGCCGCCAGTGCTCAACCGTGTCCTGGTGCACCGGACGGCCGCGCAGGCGCCGCGCGCTCGCGATCGCCGCGAGCAGGTTCGAGCGGACGCTTCCTTCGATCCTCACGCGAGGTCCCCGCGGCGGTATTCGCTGCTCACCACATCGGACCTTTCGGCCGATGCCGCTCGCGCACCGCATCGTCATTGATCAGTTTGGACTTCAGCACGGTGCGGATATGCTGCGCGCCGTCGCTGCTCATGCACACGAGGCGGACGCCGCCGTTCGGCAGCCGCTCGACGGCAGACACCCCGACCTTCTCCTTGACGCAGCGGGCGACGATGTCGCCTTCCTTCATCGACAGAAACAGGGTCCGGCTCATGGCTTCGCCCCGCGCCGCGCGGCAGCCACCGCGTCCCTTGCGTTCGAATAGCGGTAACCGCCCCAATGATAGACGTCCGCCGGCACCCGTTCGATGCCGTAGCGGTCGAGCTCGGCCTGATCGACCTCATCGCGAGCCGCGCTCATTCCGCCTCTCCCGGTGCCCAATGCCGCTGGCTGGAAGGGTCGATCCGCCGCGCATCGTCGTCGAACTGGTCGGCGACAGTCGCGAGCGCCGACGAGCCGCCGGCGGTCCGCGCCCGCCGCGCGAGCCTGCG
>NZ_WJSQ01000231.1 GCF_009720245.1 Sphingomonas segetis
GACGAGGCGGTGGTCCCGGCGCGCACCGCGACCAAGCTGCCCGACCTCGGGGCCGAGCCGCAGCAGTTCCTCGGCGTGCTCGGCACGACCGGCGCGACGGCTTACTTCGGGCTGCTCGACGCGGCCTCGGCGAAGGAAGGGGACATCGTGTTCGTGTCGGCCGCCGCGGGCGCGGTGGGATCTGCCGTCGTGCAGATCGCCAAGGCCAGGGGCATGACGGTGATCGGCTCGGCCGGCGGCGAGGAGAAGTGCACCTTCGTCCGCTCGCTCGGCGCGGACGCGGTCATCGATTATCGCGCGGGAGGGCTGGTCAAGGCGCTCACCTCGGCCGCGCTCGACGGCATCGACGTCTATTTCGACAATGTCGGGGGGAGCCACCTCGACGCCGCGCTCGCTGTGGCGCGCAACCATGCGCGTTTCGCGATCTGCGGCATGATCGAGGGCTACAACAAGACCGAGCCGACCAGCCTGCGCTTCATCGGGCGGATCATCGCTGCGCGCATCCGCCTGAAGGGCTTCCTGGTGTTCGACTATTTCGGCCGCATGGACGAGTTCTACCGCGACATGGCGGGCTGGCTGCAGAGCGGCGCGGTGAAGTCCGAAGAGACGGTGATCGAAAGACTGGAGCGGATGCCCGAGGCGTTCCTCGGGCTGTTCTCGGGCGCCAACACGGGCAAGATGCTGGTGCGGCTCTAGCCGTTGAACTTGCAGGCGGCTGGGTCTCCGGACTTCAGGCCCGTCTGCAAGGCGTTCATGCGCTGCGCCGACGTGCCGTGCGTGAAGCTTTCAGGAACGACCGTGCCCTGGGTTTGCCGCTGCAGTGTGTCGTCCCCGATCGCCTCGGCGGCGCGCATCCCTTCCTCGATGTCGCCGGGCTCAAGGATGGTTCGGCCCTGCGGATCCTTGGCGAGCGCGGCCCAGACGCCGGCATAGCAGTCGGCCTGCAGCTCGACGCCGACCTGGATCGCGTTGCCTTGAGCGTCGCCCGACCGCGCCTGCGCCGACTGCGCCTGCTCGAGCGTGCCCTCGAGGTTTTGGACATGATGGCCGACCTCGTGCGCGATCACATAGCCCTGCGCGAAATCTCCCGGCGCGCCGAAGCGGCGACTCAGCTCGTTGAAGAATGTCGGGTCGATGTAAATCCGCTGATCGTTCGGGCAGTAGAAGGGCCCCATCGCCGCCTGTCCGGTCCCGCACGCCGTCTGCGTCCCCCTCGTATAGGCGACGAGCCGCGGCTCCACATATTGAGATCCCGAAGCGGCGAAGACCTTGGTCCAGACGCTGTCGGTCGATTCCAGGACTCCCGTCAGGAGATGGCGCGTCTCCGGCGAGAGCGTCGACTGGCCGCTCGGGGCGCTGGTCGTCGGCCCCGAGGGCAAGAGGCCGCCGCCGCCGCCGCCAAACTGGCTCAGCGCACAATAGCCGAGCAGAAGGATCGCGACCCCGACGAGGCCGAAACGGCTGGCGACGAGCGGCAGCAGACAGCCGAGCATATTTCCGCCGCCGCCCCCGAATCCAAGCCCCCCGCCCGGCGAGCCGGTGCGGTCTTCGAAATTGTTGCTAGGGCCATCGCCGAGCCGCATCGCCTGTCTCCTTGCCGACTGCCCAATGCTTTGCGTGCGTCACGGTTGCAATTCGCCTTCCAGCCGTCATTGCGAGCGCAGCGAGCAATCCAGGCGGCGTGCTGGATTGCCGCGGCTCTGCAAGGCCCCGCAAGCACGAAAGGTATCGCATGATTCTCGAAGGCAAGGTTGCGCTCGTCACGGGATCGACGTCGGGCATCGGGCTGGCGATCGCCAGGGCGCTGGCGGCCGAAGGCGCGAAGCTGATGATCAACGGCTTCGGCGATCCGGGCGAGATCGCGCGCGAATGCAAGGAACTGGGCGCGATTCACGACGGCGCGGACATGGCGAAGCCGGCACAGATCGAGGCGATGATGCAACGCTGCGCCGACGAGCTTGGGCCTGCGGACATCCTGGTCAACAATGCAGGCATTCAGCACGTCTCGCCGGTCGAGGATTTCCCGCCGGAGAAATGGGACGCGATCATCGCGATCAACATGTCGTCGGCGTTCCACACGACGCGCCTTGCTGTGCCGGAGATGAAGCGCAAGCGATGGGGCCGGATCGTCAACACCGCGAGCGCGCACAGCCTCGTCGCATCGCCGTTCAAGAGCGCCTACGTCGCCGCGAAGCACGGCATCGCCGGGTTCACCAAAACGATCGCGCTGGAGACGGCAACCAGCGGCATCACCGTCAACTGCATTTCGCCGGGATACGTCTGGACTCCGCTGGTCGAAGCGCAGATCCCCGATACGATGAAGGCGCGCGGCATGACCCGCGAGCAGGTGATGAACGATGTGCTGCTCGCCGGCCAGCCGACCAAACAGTTCGTCACCGTCGACCAGGTCGCCGCGCTGGCGCTGTTCCTGTGCCGTGACGAGGCCGCGTCGATTACCGGCGCGAACCTCAGCATAGACGGCGGTTGGACGGCCGCTTAGGCTGCCTGCGATGCGTTGTATCCTCCTGCTAGCCGGCCTCTTCGCCTGCTCCGCGTGCAGCGTGATCGAGCAGCCGTCGGGGCTGATCCCGCGCTGGACGACCGCCTGGAAGGAAGTCGCCACGCCGAAAGACCGGCAGCGGCTGGCCGGCTGGCGGACGACCTTCGTCAATGCGCTCCGGGCGGCGCGCACGGGGGGCCACGGTGCCGAGATCGAGCGCGAAGGCGCGCTGCTCGACCCCGACG
>NZ_WJSQ01000232.1 GCF_009720245.1 Sphingomonas segetis
TGGCAAGTGGATTCCGCCACCGACGAACGCGGCCGGAAAGGCGGTCAGCGCGAAAGCTCCCAGCAGCTTCCAGTTGGTCAGCCCCCGGGTCCAGTGCCGCCCGCGCCCGCGCCCAAGGCGCCGACGCCGCCAAACGCGGGCGTGGTTTCGACGCGGCTTCGCCCGTGGATCGAGATTGGCTTCCAGCCCATTCGCTGCGTGCTTCACGACGACCGGGTGACGGTCGAGTTCGAGCTTGAGATGTACAACTCCGGGAGCGCCCCGGCGCGCGGCGTGCTGATCGAGGCCAGCCTGTTCAACGCCGGCCCGGCCCAGGACCAGGAAATCGGCGCCTTCTTCGCAAATCCGGTCGCCCAGGGCGAGCGCATCGTCGCCATTTCCCCGCTCAAGCGAGTCGCGCTCAAGACCCAAGTCGAGGTCCCGCGGGAGCAGGTGCAGTCTTACGTGCTCGGCGGACGGCAGGTGTACGTCCCGCTGATCGCGTTCAACGCGCTTTACAGCTGGAGCGGCGGCGAGGGGCAGACTTCGGTCAGCTATTTGCTCGGCCGCGACACCAAAGGCGAGAAGCTGGGGCCGTTCCAGCTCGACCTCGGCCCGCGGATCTTCCGCGGCATCGCCGCCCGGTTGCTGCCGAGCGGCGTCCGGCGCTAGGCCTCGATCGGACTTCTAGAGGACCGCCGAATTATAGCTGTGCCAGGCGAGGATCGCCGCGGCGCCGCGGTATGGCCGCCACGGCTCGGCAAGCTCGCGCATCTGCTTCTCGGTCGGTTTCTCCGGCATGCCGAGCAGCCGGCCGATCTCTACCTGGACCGCGAGGTCGCCCGCCGGCCAGACGTCGCTGCGCCCTTCGGCGAACAGCAGATAGATTTCCGCCGACCAGCGGCCGATGCCCTTGATTTTGGTGAGCAGTGCGACGGCTTCCTCATCGTCCGCCGGAAGAGCGTCGAGCTTGAGCTCGCCCGAAAGGATCAGCTCGGCGAGGCTGCGCGCATAGCCTGCCTTCTGGCGCGAGATTCCGGCAACGCGCAGATCCTCGTCACTGGCTTTGAGGATCGCCGAAAGGTCCGGCGGCGTGCCGTAGGCCGCTTCGAGCTTCGACCACATCGACCGCGCGGCGGCGACGCTGACCTGCTGGCCGACGATAGTACGGAGCAGCGTGTGGGCGCCGGGCTCGCTCTTGCGCGGCTCGGGCACGCCGAGCTTCGCGACGACTCGGGCGAAGGCCGGTTCGCGGCTCGCCAGCGCCTCGACCTGGTCGCGGATGCTGCCGCTCGTCCTGACCATCAGGCGACGGTCGCTGCGTAGAGCGCGACGGCGGCGGCGTTGGAGACGTTGAGGCTTTCGACCGCATCGGTGATCGGCAGCCGCGCCAGCGCGTCGCAATGCTCGCGCGTGTTGGGTCTTAGCCCCGCGCCCTCGGCGCCGAGCACGAGCGCGATCCGCGCCGGGCCGAGCGCTTCCCTGAGCTCCACCTCCGCATCGCCCGCGAGCCCGATTCGCCAGAAACCCGCCTCGGCGATCTCTTCGAGCGCTCGGGCGAGGTTGACCACCCGCACCCACGGCACTCGTTCGAGCGCGCCCGACGCGGCCTTGGCGACGACTCCGCTTTCGGGCGGCGCGTGCCGGTCCTGAGTCACGATCCCGATGGCTCCGAACGCTGCGGCCGAGCGCAGGATGGCGCCGACATTGTGCGGATCGGTGACCTGGTCGAGGACGAGCAGCACCGCGCGCTCGTCCGCACCGCCGAGGATGCCATCGAGCCACGCGTCCTCTAGCGGCTCGACCTCGATTACCACGCCCTGGTGCGGGGCATCGTGGGGCACGAGGCGGCCGAGGTCCGACGCCTCCGCAAGGGTGACGGCAACGTCCTTTGGGAATTGCATGAACGCGGCGGTCTCGCGCGTCGCCCAGGCGCGCACCACCTTGCGCTCGGGATTGTCGAGCGCGGCGGCCACCGCGTGCCGGCCCCACAGGCGCGGCCGCTGCAAGCTTCCGTGGCCCTGGTGCGATTTCTTGCGGCGCGACATTGCGCTCCGCTTAGCCGGAGCGCGCCAAGTGTCCAGCGCCGCTGCTCAGGCGGTCGCGCTCGACCCGCGTTCCTCGAGCGCCCGCTGGTGACTTCGCCAGGTGCCGATCAGCAGGATGATGAGGATCGGGTAGGCCCAGAAGCGCAGCGCCGCGGCATAAGCGAGCGGAAGGAGGTCCGTGTGGGCCGCTTTCAATATGTGCCCCATGCTGGTCGTGAGCTGGAGCCCGGCGACCCACAGCGGCCAGAATCTGTCGGAGATCAGGGCGGCATAGGTAAAGCCGGCGAAGCCGAGGATATCGATTACGAGAATGCTCGTCTCCACCGACGAATAAGTGCTGGCGGCGTGGGACCTCAGCGCGGTCGTGGCGAAGTTCCCGGCGAGGAACACGATGGCGACGATGCGCGCGTCGCTCTTGCCGCGGATGAGCGCGTAGCCGCAGGCGACGAACAGCAGCGCGTGGTAGAGAAGCAGCCGGTCCATGGCGGCGGAGACCGGACACGCCGCGGCGCGCCCGGTCAATCCCGTTGCTCGTCAGGCGACGACGCGGAGGTCGGCGCGGGCGGTCTTTGGCGGACACTCGCCTTCGTCGCCCAGTGCAACGGTGCGCAGCCCGGGCACCTTGCCCTTGGCTTCGGCAAGTGCGGCGTGGCAGCCGACGATCGCGCCGCGCG
>NZ_WJSQ01000233.1 GCF_009720245.1 Sphingomonas segetis
ACGGCAAAGCGCTGGGGGCGGGTCGGCGACTCGCCGCTGATCGGCGCCGGCACTTATGCCGACGACCGCTCCGCGGCCGTGTCGGCGACCGGCTCGGGCGAATATTTCATCCGCGCCGTCGCGGCCCACCAGCTTGCGGAGCGGGTGCGGCTTGGCGGCGAGCCGCTCCAGCAAGCAGTGGATGCCGTGCTGGCGGATATCGCGAGCCTCGGCGGCAAGGGCGGCTTGATCGCGGTGGCACCGGACGGCCAAGCGGCATGGGGCTTCACGACCTCGTCGATGTACCGCGGCATGGCCGACGCCGGCGGTCGGATGGTCGCCCTCTATTCGGACGAGGAAGAACGGTAGGGCAGTTCGCGCCGCAGCCACTCGGTCTCGCTCGCCACGGCCGTGCGTTCCTCTTCGAGAAAGTCTGAAACCGCATCGCGGAAGCTGCGGTTGGGCAGGAAGTGCGCCGACCGGGTGATCACCGGCTCATAGCCGCGCGCCACCTTGTGCTCGCCCTGCGCGCCAGCCTGCACCGAGCCCAGCCGATGCTCGATCGCCCATTCGATCGCGCGGTAATAGCATAGCTCGAAATGGAGGTACGGAACCTCGTCGATGGTTCCCCAGTAGCGGCCGTAGAGCGCATCGGGGCCGATGAAGTTGAGCGCGCCGGCGATCGGCAGACCGTCGCGGCATGCGAGGAACAACAGCGCCCGATCACCCATCCGCTCGCCGATCAGGTTGAAAAAGGCGCGGGTGAGATAAGGCCTTCCCCACTTCCGCGAGCCCGTGTCCTGGTAAAAGGCCCACATCGCGTCCCACTCGGCTTGTCCGATGTCGGAGCCGCGAAGCACGCGAATCTCGAGACCGTCGACAGCCGCTGCGCGCTCCTTGCGGATGGTCTTGCGCTTGCGGCTGCTCAGCGCGGCGAGGAAGTCATCGAACGAGCCGAAGCCGCGGTTGAACCAATGATATTGGACGCCATGCCGGACCAGCCAGCCGCGCAGCTCAGCATCCGCGGCGCCTGCCTCGTCGATGAAGGTGATGTGCGCCGAGGACAGGTCGTTCTGGACGGTCAACGCCTCGATCGCGGTGAGAAGCGAGTGCGGACGGCTTCCCAGCAGGCGCGGCCCTGGCACGGGCGTGAACGGCACCGCAACCTGGAGCTTGGGATAGTAGCTCCCGCCCGCGCGCTCCCAGGCCTCGGCCCAGCCGTGGTCGAATACATATTCGCCTTGGCTGTGAGTCTTGAAATAAGCCGGAGCCGCCCCGACGAGATGCGAGGAATCGTCCTCGACCAGGATCGGCGCCGGAGTCCAGCCGGTGCCGGTTCCGACGCTGCCGGAATCCTCAAGCGCGGAGAGGAACGCATGGCTCAGGAACGGATCGCCGCCCGTCAGCCGGTCCCACGCGCGGGCGTTGAGGCCGGAGACGCCGCCGGCGATCCTGGCGATGATCTCGGATTCGCTGTCGGCCATGCCCTCGCGTCAGATAGTGGCGCCGAGATGAACTAGGGCTTCACCGCGACGATGGCGTCGACCTCGACGGCAACACCGAGCGGGAGGACGGCGACTCCGACGGCGCTTCGCGCATGGCGCCCCGCCTCGCCGAACACCTCCTGCATCAGCTCCGAGGCGCCGTTGGCAACCTTGGGCTGGTCGGTGAACGAAGGAGCGCTGTTGACGAAGGCGCCGAGCTTCACGACGCGCTCCACGCGGTCGAGCGACCCGAGCGCCGCCTTCATCTGCGCGAGCAGCATGACCCCGCAGCGGCGGGCGGCTTGCTGGCCCGCTTCCAGCTCCATGTCCTCGCCAAGCCGCCCTTTGATCAGGCTGCCGTCCTCGGCAAAGCTGATCTGGCCCGAGATGTGAAGCATCCCGCCGCTCTCGACGGCGGGGACATAGGAAGCGACCGGGGCCGCGGCTTGCGGAAGCGTGATGCCGAGTTCGGCGAGGCGGTTGTCGATACTCATGGCCCGGGCTCAAGCACTCGGGGGAAGTTGAATCAAGCCTCGCGGGTCACCGTGAACCCCGCGAAGCTCTGGCTGACGGGCATCAGCTCGATGGTGTTGACGTTGAGGTGCGGCGGCAAGTTGGCAAGCCACCAGAAGAGGTCGGCCAAATCATCGGCCGTCATCGGGTTCATGCCCGCGTAGAGCTTGTCGGACGCCTGCTTGTCGCCGCCGGTGCGGACGATGGTGAACTCGGTCTCCGCCATGCCGGGCTCGACCGAAGTGACGCGGACTCCGGTGCCGGCGAGGTCGCAGCGCAGATCGAGCGAGAACTGGCGGACGAACGCCTTGGTGCCGCCGTAAACGGAGCCGCCCTTATAAGGATAGACGCCGGCCACCGACGACAGATTGACGATCTGTCCTTTGCGCTCGACCAGCTTCGGCAGCAGCGCGCGGGTCAGCGCCACCAGCCCGGTCACATTGGTGTCGATGACCGTCTCGATCCGCTCCCAGTCGGTGTCCGGCAGCGGGTCGGTCGGCGGCGCCAGTCCGGCGTTGTTGAGCAGCAGGTCGATGTCGCCCCACGGACGCGACAACTGCACGAGGCGCTCGAGCGCGGCGACGTCGCGCATGTCGACCTCGAGTGGGAGGAAGGAGTCGCCCAGCTCCTCCTGCAGCTTCTTCAGCCGCTCGCCGCGGCGGCCGGTGCCGATGGCGCGCCAGCCGCCCGCGACGAACTTGCGCGCCGCGGCC
>NZ_WJSQ01000234.1 GCF_009720245.1 Sphingomonas segetis
CATGATCCCGGTCGTCCCGTAGAGCGGGTTCCGCCGCGCCTCGGCGGCCGGGACCGAGCGCCAGCGCCCGACGATGGCCAGGCGCGTGGCCGGCTGCGGCTGCGCGTGCCCTTCGCGGAACCAGCGCAGCGCCAGCACGAACGACGCGAACGGCGCGAGGATGAGCAGCAGATAGGGCGTGACCACCGGAATCAGCCCGTCGGCAGCCGCCCACGGCGGGGTCGTTGCGATGCGTGCGGCGGACGCGAGGCCGGCGACGAGCAGCCAGCCCTGCATGATGCGGTCGAGACGATTTTCGAGCGACAGCAGCAAGGTTGCCGAACGGGCGTGGAGGGCCTGGCTCACCCGTTCGAAAATCACCCGTCCGTCTCCCTCGGTTCGGCCGCCTCCCTAGCCCAGAGTTCGTTGCGACATTGTAAATGCCCCGACCGACGGGTCGGTTCCGATTAGCCGACGGGAGCCAAGGCGTGAGGTTCCTCTTCTTGGGTCTCGCCGGAAAGCAGTCGACCGGCAAGAACCCAGCAGCCGAGCGCTCCAAGAGTTCCCACCACCGCATCGAGCAAATAATGCCAGCCAAGCGCGAACGAACCGATGAAAATCGCCAGCCAATACCCCCATGCGGGAAGTCGGAGCTTCGGCCGGAAGGAAGACAGCGCGAGTGCAATCCATGCGGAAGTGGCGACGTGCACCGAAGGCATCGCCGAAATGCCGTTTCCGATTTGGTCGGTATGCGCCGAATAGGACGTCCACAGCATCTCGACGCCCAATCCGACGAATGGCGCGTGCACGACGATCCGGGCGGTGAGGTCGGCAAATTCAGCGCCGCCCACGATCCGGTCATAGAACACGGGTCCGGCCGACGACAGCAGGTACTGGCCGCACACGCCCAGCACGCCAACGATGAGGAAGTAGGCGATCATCGCCCGCGCCTTGATCGGTGACGGCTTAAGGCAAAGAATGAAGATCAGCGTTATCGTGTGGACCAGCGCCCAGGTGACGTAGATAACGTCAAACGGGCGCACGAGCCATTCTGGAACGAGGCGCCACGCATCCGTTCCGAGAATAGCGCGTTCGAGCGATGCGAGGCCGGGATCGGCCCAATAAGGAATGACCGCCGGGAGCATGTCCTTCAGCCAGGTGAGCGCACCCATCTGCCACGAGACGAGTTGAAAGCCGACGATATAGCTCGCGACGGCCGCCCGATCGGCCTCGCGCACTAAGCGACCGACCGGATGGGGCTCTCCTTCTCGCCAGAACTGCCAGATCTTCGGCGATGCAATGATCGAACCGCCTAGCAGTGAAATGACAAGGGCGATGATCATGTATTTGACGATCGGCAAGTGAGGGATGAACCCGATTGCACTGCCGATCGCGAGAGCCGCGGCATACTGGCAGAAGACCAACATTGCGCCGAGCACGATCCACCGCCCGTCGCCGCTGTGCGGCCACCTAATGATCGGGCCGTCTGCCTGGCGCCGCCGTCTGAACGATGTCCCCCGCCGCCGGAACTCATTGGCACTCATCCGGATCACAGCCGCTCGACTTTGACGGGGGCTTCAGCGCCGTCCTCGAGCTCACGCGGCAACAACCGTTCGGCGAAAATCCGTTCCGCCAAAACCCAGCACACAGCCGCAACGGCGGCTGCCGCAAGACCATCCACCCAATAATGATATCCGAAATACCCTGAACCGACGAAGATCACGGTCCAGAACAGCACCGCGGGGACGATCCAGCGCGTCCGCCGGGCCGCCATGACGTAGATCGACACTGTCGCGATGTGCATTGACGGAAATGCGGAAATGCCGCCGCCTTTAAACGCGATGTGAGCATCGAAGGCGTCCAGCAGATAGCGCTGCGTCAGCCTGATCGACCCATTCGGCGTAAGGCTGTTGTCGAGCACCTGCCGCAGCTCGGTAAAGCTCGCGCCGAGCTTTGGGTCGGTGAGATGCGCGAACACCGGCCCGGCGGCCGAGAAGGCGTAGGCGAACAGGAACCCCCCGACCAGCCAGCTCGCCAGCATCGCCGTGTAGAACACCGCCACCGTCCGCGGCCGCGCATTGAGCGGCACCAGCGCGACCGTAAACGCGAGCGCTCCGCCCCAACCTACCGTGTACAGCCACTCCCACGCCGGCATCCATCGGGTGCCGAGCCAGCGATGCGCGATACGCCACGCGTCGTCGCCAAAGATCATCCGGTCGCCGGCCGCCCAGAACCCTTCCCAGCGATAGCCGACAAGGAACGGGATCGCGGTCTTGGCGCAGGTGTAGGCGACCATGAACAACGGGAACACGACGAGCGGGAGCAGCAGCAGCGGCATGCGCGCACGCAGCCTCCCGGCGACGATCCTGAGCGGGTCGTCGGCCCGCCGCCGGGCGAGCTGCGCGACCCAAACGAACGCGCTCAGGCCGACGCACAGCAGGGTCACGGACCCGCTCGCCGAGAAATAAGGAGCGAACAGCCGCGAGAAGTCGATGTGCGCCAGCCGCGCCGTCGAAAGCGCCGCGCACGCCATCAGCGCGCACAGCAGCGACGGCGACGCAGCCCAGGCCGATCGCGAGGCCGATCCAGATGCCGAGGCCCTTCCAGTCCGCGCCGAACGCCAGCCACGAGCCGATGCCGAGGCCCACGACCCAGTAGCCG
>NZ_WJSQ01000235.1 GCF_009720245.1 Sphingomonas segetis
CTGGCGACCGCGCCGCCGAGCCCGCTGCCGAAGCTGCCGACCACCGCCGGCGCCGGATAACGCGCGCCGCCGTACATGTTGTAGCGAAGGTCGTTGAGGCTGACCGTCTCGACCACCGGATCGTTCGGATCGCCGGGCTTGCGCAGCACCAGGCTCAGGCTGCCCGCGGCCTCGCCGAGCGCGAGCTTCTGCGCGTCGATCGGGGCGACCTCGAGCGTCGCGGTCCTCGCCGGGATCGGCTTGCCGTCGGAATCCTTCGCCTGCCGCCCCATCGCGATCACGCGGATGTTCTGGAGGAGGACGTCGGTCACGTTGGAATCGCCGCCCGGCGGAGTCCGCGTGATCAGCAGGTCGACATGGTCGTTGGGCTGGATGAAGCCGGCGACGCCCGACACGTCGTTGATCCGCACCGTCGCGGCGCGCATGCCGTCGGGGAGCAGCGCCGAAATCGACGCGCCCTGCCCTTCGGCGGAAATCTTTTCCTTGAGGATCGGCTCGTTGACCGAGATCGGCATCAGCGCGACGCGCTTCTTGCCGTCGGGCAGCAGCTGCTGCGCCGTGGTGAACGCGCCTGGCGGGATGCTGGAATTGGGGAAATCGACGAAACGGACCTTGTCCGGCGTGATCTCGGTCCCGTAGTTGAGCGGAGCGGACGCGACCGCGACCTTGGTCGTCTCGCGCAGCTGTGCGTTGCGCTGGGCGCCGACGAGATAGGAGTTCGCGACGTAAACGGCGACGACGCCAAGGATGATCGCAATGGCCAGCGCGATCACTGTTTGCCGCTTCAACATAAGGGCGCCCCCCGACGCAATTTCAAAGGGATAGTGTCACGAATTCGATTTCGAAGAAAGTGGGGCCACCCGCGAGGAGCGGCCCCAGCTCACTTAGCCGCCAACGACGCAATTGTCCTGGAAGCCAGCAGTCGACGTCGAGCGGATACAAGCCGCCGCGTTGTCCATCGCATTGCCGACGGCGTTGGCAAGGCCGATCGCCGCGATGGCGATGACGCTGCCGATGATCGCCAGGATCAGCGCATATTCGGCGGCCGAAGCACCCGAATCGTCGCGCAGCATGTTAATGAAAGTCTTCATCTACTCTTCCTTCCACAAGCATCCGCGTCCCCCCGTGGACACGGATTTCCTGCTGCGCGCGGATCGGGAAGGTTACGCTGAACTCCGGCCGCGAACCCGATGGAACCGAGTAAAAAAGGCGTCGCGGCTGTTGCCCCCCGAGCGCTCAGCTGGCCAACGGGTGAGACTCGGTTAACACATTGTCAACCGATGATTTTTAATTCCGGTTAAGCACCGAGGCTCAACTGCATCGTGCTAAGCCATTGAAAATGCTAAAGTCCGGGAGTCGCCCGCGAGACAGAGCGGCAACTTTCGATTCGTCCCATTTTTGGACGATAGTGTCGTCCCCAAGCCACAAATCGGCGAGCCAACAGCCGGATTTCGTTACCCTTTTGCACCCCAAAACGAATCGGACCTGAGCGCCCGAGCTTGACGACGATCCCTGACCATGTGCATTGCCGGCGAGCCGAATCTGTTGTTCACGCGAAGACGCGAAGAACGCGAAGGATCGGCGCTTTGCACACACCAGAAGAGCTTGCCCGAATTGTGGTCGACTGTGGCTTCGGCATCCACAAGGAGCTTGGCCCCGGGCTACTCGAAAATGTTTATGAGGCGGTCCTTGCAGCAATGCTCGTGGAGGTCGGCATGCATGTAGATCGGCAAAAGCCGATCTCCATCACATACAACGGCCTTCTCCTGCAGAACGCCTTCAGGGCTGACTTGATCGTCGAGAACTCGTTGATCGTGGAAATCAAATCGGTGGAGCAGCTCGCGCCAGTTCACGGGAAGCAGCTTCTGACCTATCTCAGACTGACCAAGCAGCCTCTGGGGCTGCTTATCAACTTCGGCGCGCCGACCTTCCGTGACGGCGTGAAGCGGGTCGTCAACGGTCACACCAACTTCGCGTCTTCGAGTCTTCGCGTGCACCAAAATCTAGCAGTAGACTGAGCGTCTCCGCGTCTCCGCGTGAACTAACAGAGTGCTGGAACGGATGGACCCTAAGCCGGGAGGCGGTGGCGGTAGGTTATGTTTACCCGCTTCGAGAGGAGCAGGTAGGGCAGCCAGATGGTGACGCTGATGAGCGTCTTTTCGATGTTGCCGTAGAGCAGGCTCTGCAGCGCTTCGGCGACCTTGGGCGGGACATTGCCGGCGTTCGCCACCAGCGTGCCGGTGACCAGTTGCATCGTGATGTCCGCCGCCCAGATCGTCGCCAGCAGGCGCGGGAACAGCGGCACCTTGCGCAGCGCCGCGACGAACGCCACCGCATAGAGGCTGGTGAACAGCACGACGTCGAGGGTCATCGCGAAGTGCAACGACGACAGCCACGCCGGCGCCTCGCCCCCGACCGGCGGCATCGACACCATGTATTCGGCGGCACGCACAGGAATGTTGAGCAGCATCCCGATCAGCACGGAGACCATGATCCCGGTCGTCCCGTAGAGCGGGTTCCGCCGCGCCTCGGCGGCCGGGACCGAGCGCCAGCGCGCGTGTGGCCGCGAATGGCAGCATGCTTTAAGTTGCTGCCCGGATGACGACGAACGATAATC
>NZ_WJSQ01000236.1 GCF_009720245.1 Sphingomonas segetis
CCGCGGCGGCCGCGAGCAGCGAGTCAAGCTGCGCCAAGGCGCTCTCCGCCGACAGACGCGCCGACCCGCGAAGGAGCGGCGCAAGGATCCGCTCCTGGTCGATGCGCTGATGGCTGATGAAGGCCTGGTCGGGCGCATAGCCGTCGGCGATCAGGAGCAGCGGCGACCGGTCGAGATCGGCGAAGGCGGCGCCGTTGACGGCCGAGGCGAGCCCGGGGCCGCGGGTGGTCATGGCCGCTCCCGGAGCGCCGGTGAGCTCGCCGGCGACGCACGCCATGATCGCGGCGGCCGTCTCCGTCCGCGTCAGCACGAAGGCGATTCCGAGCCTGTCGCAGGCGGCGATCAGGTCGAGATTGCACTCGCCTCCGGGCACTCCGAAGATGTGCGTGACTCCCGCTTGCTTCAGCCGCTCGACGAGGGCCTCGGCGACGCTCGCCGGCCCCTCCTGCGGCACGCAAGCGCGCTTGTGCGCGAGCGAAGCTGCTGGCCGCTCGCGGCTCAGACCGGCTGCTCCAGAGTCGGCGCGACATCGGCGAGGGTCACCCTGCGCATGTCGCGCGGATAGGCCTTGTCGTCATAGCGGCGGCCGCGGTGCATGGTGCAGCGATTGTCCCAGATCACGAGGTCGCCCACGCTCCAGCGGTGCTGGTAGACGAACTGCCGCTGGGTCGCGAACTCGGTCAGCTCGCGGATCAGCGCCATGGCTTCGGGGCGCGGCCAGCCCTCGATCTCGCCGATATGCGCCGACAGATAGAGCGCCAGCCTGCCGCTTTCCGGATGGAGCCGGACGAGGCGCTGCCGGACCGGCGTGCAGCGCTCGATCTCTTCCGGGCTGAAGGCGTCGAAGCCGAGCTGCGCCCGCGAGAAGATCAAGGAGTGAAGTGCGACGAGGTCCCTGGCCTGCGCCTTGAGCGCGTCGGGGAGATGGTCCCACGCGACCCGGGTGTCGACATATTCGGTCTCGCCCCCGTGCGGCGGGATCGTCTTGGCCTGGAGCATCGACCAGTAGGCGGGGGTCGGCTTGAAGCTGCTGTCGCTGTGCCACAGGAGATTGCCGAGATTGTACATCCGGCGGCGGTCGTCGGGCGCCCAGATCTTGCCGTCGGGACCGAGGTTCGAAATGTCGTTGATCCGCATGTTGGAGAGGCGCCGGCGGGCCTGGTCGACGAGCGTCGGCGTGTCCTCGATCGTCCCGAACTGCTCGGCGAAGGCGGCATGCTCCTCGTCGCTCATCAGCTGGCCGGGGAAGACGACCACCGCATAACGGTCCATCGCCGCCTTCACCTGGCTTTTCTCCCCGGGACCGAGCGGCTTCCTGAGATCGATCCCCGTGGCGCGCGCGCCGAATAAGGGGTGGACGGGCGTGAGGGTCAGGGCCTCCGGGCTCCCGGGGCTGGCTGCTGGCTGCGTCGACACTTTTGCCTCCATTCGAGCGGCCCCCCGGAGTCGCAGGATGTTACCGGTCCCAAACTGCACTCCGGCTGCCTCGAGTTCAAGGGTCCGGCTCAGCCGTCGGCCGGGACCGGATTGTATCTCGCATACCATTCGGGCGGCGGAACGGTGGTCGGAATGTCGCCCTTGAATATGTTGACGAACCTGCGCGCCCGGAATCGCCAGCGCCCGTCGTCGCACAGCACGAGCTCGTCGATCTGGTCGGCGATCTGGATCGGCGGCGCCGAGGGCAGCACCGGCTCGCCGTCGGCCGCATAGAGCAGCATCACGCATTCGGTATGCGCGGTGCCGTCGCCTTCGAGGCGCGCCCGGAAATTGGACATCAGGTGGCGCACCGTCCGGGCGCCGCGTTCCTTGCGCCACAGGTAGAATTGGTGGATCGCTTCGCGGCCCCTCAGATTGAAGAAGGTCGCGTCCTCGACATAGAAGTCGCGAGCGTTCATCCCGTCATTGTGATCGACGTCGTGCCAGTAATCGACCGCGTTCGAGAACAGCAGGTGCGTCAGCAGCATATGGTCGTCGGGTGCCATGTCCTTCCCCTTATTCCGCGCATTCGTTCCTAGCCTCCCGCGGCCGCCGCGGACGGAGTCCATGGCGGCGAAAGCGTGACTCGTTCGTCGGTCATGACCTCGACGATCGCCGGCCCGGGAACCGCGAGCGCTTCGCTGAACGCCGGTTCGAAATCGCCTGCCTGCTCGACCCGCCACGACGGGCACCCGAAGCTCCGGGCGACGTCCGTGTAGGAGACCGGCGCGAAGCGCCAGTTGTGGTCATAGTCCGCCGACTCGTTCCACACCGGGCGTTCCTGGCTGTAGCCATTGTTGTTGCTGATCACCGACACCAGCGGAATCCGGTAGCGCTGCGCGGTCTCCAGCTCGGCGAGATGGTAGAGAAAGCCGCCGTCGCCGGTGAAGCACACCACGGGACGGTCCGGAACCGCGCAGGCCGCGCCGATCGCCGCCGGGAATCCCCAGCCCATCGATCCCGCGGGGCGGAGCAGGCGCTGGCCGCGCCGGAGCCGGACGTGGCGGGCAGTCCATCCGGCGATGTGGCCGGTGTCGACGATGAGTATCGCCTGGTCGGGAAGGGCCAGGGACAGGAGGGCTGCGAGCCGCTCGGGGCGAAGCGGCGTGGCGT
>NZ_WJSQ01000237.1 GCF_009720245.1 Sphingomonas segetis
GCTCGCCGTCAACCCCGACGATCACGAGGCCCGCTTCGAGCTCGCCTCCGCGAACATGGCGGCCGGCCACCGCGACGCCGCCGCAGACGCGTTGCTCGAGATCATCGGCCGCGACCGCGAGTGGAACGGGGGCGCCGCACGGCTGCGCTTCCTGCAACTGCTGGAGGCGCAGGGGCTCGAGGACCCATGGTCGAGCGCGCAGCGCCGCCGACTGTCGGCCGTACTCTTCACATGAGCCGGACGATCCGCGTCCCATTGTTCCCGCTGGCCGGCGCGATCCTGTTCCCGCGCTCCCAGCTTCCGCTGCACATTTTCGAGCCGCGCTACCGCGAGATGGTGAGCGACGCGGTCGACGGCGCCGGGCGCATCGCGATGGTCCAGCCGCACCGGATCGACGACGACAATCGCGCCCCGCTCTATGAAGTCGGTTGCATCGGCGAAATCGTCGGGCTCGAGGAGCTGGAGGACGGACGCTTCAACATCGTCCTTCTCGGCTCGAACCGCTTCCGCCTGATCCGCGAAACCGAGGTCGACGCCCTCTACAGATGTGCCGAGGTCGACATCGAGGCGTTCGACGATGATGAGCCGCCGCCACTTGCGCTCGCGGAGCGGGCCGAAGTGGAGCGCGAGGCCCGGCGGCTCGGCGATGCCATGGGCCTCGCCGTCGACTGGAATGCGGTCAACCGCCTCGACGACGAGCTTCTGGTCAATGCGATCGCGCAAGTGGCGCCGTTCGACGCCGGCGCGAAACAGGCGTTGCTCGAGCAGGCGACGCTGGCGGCGCGCGCGGACCTGCTGGTGCAGCTGATGCAGTTCCAACGTGCGGCTGTCACTGGCGGAGTCGAGGTCGAGCCGACAATTCAGTAATCAGATTGGCAGCCCGCGCAGGAGCAGCGGCAGGTCGCCGCTAGTGCCCCGCGCTTCGCTCATCAGGCGATTGCGCAGCGGCGAGATGCGGCCGACCAGCCCCATTCCGAAGCGGCGCACCGCAGAGGCGGTCTTGCCCGGCGCCCCGTAGATTCGGGTCAGGGTATCGGTGGCGAATGCCACCGACAGCGCATCGAGCGAGCGCCAGCGCTGGTAGCGGTCGAGCAGCTGCCGGTCGCCGAGATCGAGGCCGAGCCGCGCGCCTTCTACCAGCACCTCCGCGAGCGCGGCCACGTCGCGAAAGCCGAGGTTGAGGCCTTGGCCAGCGATCGGATGGATCGCGTGCGCCGCGTCGCCGACGAGCGCGAGCCGCTGCGCTGTCATTTGTGCCGCGTGGTGGAAGCCGAGCGGATAGGACGAGCGCGGCGCGAGCATCCCGATATCCCCGAGGAAACTTCCCATCACGGCTAGAGCCTCCGCCGCGAAATCCTCATCGCTCAGCGACAGCCAGCCCTCCGCGTCCTCGTCCGGCACCGACCAGACGATCGCCGAGCGATGGCCTCCGGCATCGTCGTTCATCGGCAGCAGCGCGAACGGGCCCGTCGGATAGAAGATCTCGTAGGCGACATGCTCGTGCGGGCTTTCGTGACGGATCACCGACACGATCGCCTGATGGTCATATTTCCAGCGCGCGACATTGATCCCTGCCGACTCCCGCGTCGGCGAATTGCGCCCGTCGGCGCCGACGAGAAGAGGTGCGTGGAGCTTGCGCCCATCCTCGAGCGCCACGATGACGCCCGCTTCGCCCCGATCGGCGCTTGCGACGCGCGACTTCCACATCGGCCAGATGTTCTTGCCAGCCTCGGCGCGCGCCTGCAGCGCCGCGCGCAAATTCCGATTTTCGTGCATGAAGCCGAGCGGCTCGCCGTCATCGGGGTCGAAATGCAGCCCGCCAGGCTCCAGCCCGTCGGCGACTGCGATACGCCAGATCGGGCAGCCCGGCTCCGCCAAGTGACCGGCAACGCCGATCGCTTCGAGCATTCGCATCGAGCTCGATGAAACGGCGCTCGTACGGCCGTCGAACGCGGCGCCATTGCGCTGCGTGGGGTCGGCGGGATCGATGAGAATGATCGACAGGCCGCTGGAGTCGAGCGCGGAAGCCAGCGCGAGGCCGACCAGCCCGCCGCCGAAAATGATCACGTCCGCGCGGTCCATCGAGGCGCCCCTAACCTGTTCGTCGCAATGACGCCACGACTTCGCTTGACCGCGGAGTCCTCGTGGGGGATTCTTGGCGCGGAAGGATTTTGGGGGTGGGACCATGGCGACCGTAGCCACGCGCGCTCCGAAGCGCGACCTGGCGCCCGACTGGCGGGAGGCGCTGGCGACGGCCGTGCGCCGATTCGCAATTCGCTCGTGGGGCGCGATGCTGCTCCTGCTGAGCCTTGCCGCGGCGATCGCCCTGGCGACGCACAGCCCGACGGACCCGTCCCTCAGCACCGCCGCCGGAGGTCCGCCGAGGAACTGGCTCGGGAGCCCCGGCGCCTATTTCAGCGATGCTCTCCTGATATTGTTCGGCATCGGCTCGGCGCTTTTCGTGCCGGTCATCGCAATCGCGGGACTGCGCATGCTTCGGATCGAGCCTGCGGGCCGCACCGGCCGCGGGCTGCTCGTCGCCGCCATCGGCGCCGTCCTGCTCGGGACGGCGCTCGGGCTGACCAGCT
>NZ_WJSQ01000238.1 GCF_009720245.1 Sphingomonas segetis
CCGGCCGGCCGGCCGCGGGTCGCCCCGCAGCCCCCGCCCGACGGGGCAAGGCCGGCCCATGGACTGGGCTGCCGACATATTATAGCCTGCTTTGCCATGTTCGCTCCGCTGGCCACGGGTCGCGGTACCCTTTCCAGAAGCTGCAGGTCGGCTCTCGGTCGGCTGCTCCCGCGAAGCACCACGCCCGAAGCGGATTGCACGCTTTCGGCCTACCGGCTCGACTTCCTCGATGAACGGCGCGTCCGTTACAGCTGTGAATTTCTTGCCGAGACCGACGCCTGGGCGGAATGGCAGGCACAGCTTCGGAGGAGGTCGCTCAGGATGGAGCTGTGGTGCGGTCCAAGGCTGGTCCGCAGCTGGGACTGGCTGGCCGTCGTTCCGCCGTTTCCCTAGTCCTGCCTCGGGATCTTGAACACTCCGCTGGCGCGCGCGACCGGCCCGTCCGGGCCGACCAGGGTGCCGTCGGCGAACACCAAACTCCGCGTCGTGCGCAGGATTCGCACTCGGCTTTCAAGCCAGTCGCCCTCTTTCGCTGCCGCCAGGAAATCGACGCTGAGCGAGATCGTCGGCGCGTGCGAGGCACCCGACGCGGCCTGGGCGCTGTGCCCGAGCGCGATGTCGAGCGCGGACGCGATAACGCCGCCATGGCAGGTTCCCGCGAAGCTGCAATTATGGCCGCGGACCCGGAAGCCGATGCGCGCCGGCTCGCTCGCGGTCCCTTCGAACGCCGGGTCGGCGAAGAACGGGCCGTTGGCCTCGTTGAACCGGTCCTCGGGGTGAAGGACGGCCCAGCCCTCGCCCGCTGCGCCATCGGCGATCCGGCCGTTCATCGAGAATTCGTCCGAGTCATCGTTGAGCTTTCCGGTTCCGCTTGATACCGGTACCAATTACGGCCACGAAGCGCCTTTGCAAGGAGCGAGACGGTGAAAAAGGTGATCATCAGCTGCGCGCTCACCGGGAGCATGCACACCCCGAGCATGTCGCCCTATCTGCCGATCACTCCGGAAAGGATGGTCGAAGAGGGGATCGCGGCCGTCCGGTCGGGAGCCGCGATCCTCCACCTGCACGCGCGCGACCCGGCCGACGGCCGGCCGACCCCTTCGCCCGACGTCTTCATGCAGTTCCTCCCCGCTTTCCACGAGCGCACCGACGCGATCATCAACATCAGCACCGGAGGCGGTCCCGGGATGACCCTCGACCAGCGGCTCGAGGCGGCGATCGCCGTCAGCCCGGAGCTTTGCTCGCTCAACATGGGCTGCATGAACATCGGGCTGTTCGACCTCGCCGACCGCTACGACTTCAAGCATGAATGGGAACGGCCGTTTCTCCTCGCCACCGAGGACCTGATCTCGAAGAACACGTTCAAGGACATCCGGCACATCATCGAGACCCTCGGCGCCGGCGGGACCCGGTTCGAGATGGAATGCTACGAGATCGGCCACCTCTACAATGTCGCCTATTTCGTGGAGCGCGGGCTGTTGAAGCCGCCGCTGCTGATCCAGTCGGTGCTCGGCGTGCGCGGCGGGCTCAGCGCCGATCCGGACAGCCTGTTCTACATGCGCCAGACGGCCGACCGGCTGTTCGGGAAGGATTATGTGTGGTCGATCTTCGGCGCCGGGCGGCACCAGATTCCGGTATGCACGATGGGCGCGCTGATGGGCTCGAGCGTGCGCGTCGGGCTCGAGGACAGCCTCTACCTCAACCGGGGGCAGCTCGCGTCGAGCAATTCCGAGCAGGTCCTGAAGATCAGGCGCATCCTCGACGAGCTCGGCCTCGAGGTGGCCACGCCGGACGAAGCCCGGCAGATGCTCGGGCTCAAGGGCCGCGAGACGGTGAAGCTGGGCGGCGGCGGCGGCGCGGACCGTCTCGCCTCATAAGGCCTCGAGCCGCACGCGCGCGGTCTCCCTGGTTGCGGTCACCCACAGGATCATCGTGGCCAGCGCGAACAGCGCGAACACCGCGAACACGACGCTGATCGGCGCCCCGACATTGAGGATCACGCCGACGAAGAGCGGGGTCAGCATGGATGCCGCACGGGCGAGCGAGCTGCACACTCCGAGCGCAACCGCGCGGATGTGCGTCGGATAGCTCTCGGCGGTGTAGGGCCACACGATCAGCGAGCTTACCGAGATGCACAGCTGGCCGGTCACGATGAGCGTCACCAGCAGCCACACCTCCGAGGGACGGTAGAAGGTCAGGATGGCAAGAGCGACGGCGGCCACGGCGGTCCCGAAAATGGCGAACGGCCGCCGTCCGACGGAATCGACCAGCACCGCGATCCCGATC
Organism: Sphingomonas segetis; assembly: GCF_009720245.1. Lineage (GTDB taxonomy): Bacteria > Pseudomonadota > Alphaproteobacteria > Sphingomonadales > Sphingomonadaceae > Sphingomicrobium > Sphingomicrobium segetis. The sequence goes on from NZ_WJSQ01000238.1 coordinate 2,287, forward strand.
GTGGCGACCAGGAACAGCGCGGCCGGCATCGCCGCATATTTGAGCGCGTCCGCAACCGGGATGTTGAACACGGTCACGTAGATCGACGGAATCCAGGTGGTGAGCCCAAAGGTCGCGAACGAGGTCAAAAACCACAGCAGCAGGATGACGATCGTCCTCGAGCGGTATGCGGGCGAGAACAGCTCGGACAGCCGGACACGGGTCGCGGGCCGCCGGTCCGCGGCCGCGTCCGTCTCGGCCGGGACGCCCTCCGGGACCATCGCCCCGCCGAGCTTGAGCAGCGCGCGGTTCGCGGCG
>NZ_WJSQ01000239.1 GCF_009720245.1 Sphingomonas segetis
AGCTCGGCATGGCGCCGACCGGCCATGCGTCGCGCGGTGTCGGCGGAGCCCCCGGCGCCGCTCCCAGCAATCTCTATATGGAGCCCGGCAGCCGCACCCGCGAGGCGCTGCTCGCGAGCGTTCCCGAGGCGGTGCTGGTGATCGAGCTGATCGGGCAGGGCGTCAACGGCGTGACCGGCGACTACAGCCGCGGCGCGGCCGGGTTCATGGTCCGCGGCGGTGAAATCGCCGAGCCTGTCGCGGAGATCACCATCGCCTCGAACCTCATCGACATGTTCGCGACGCTGGAGCCGGCGAGCGACCTCGAGCTGCGCCGCGGCATTGATGCGCCGACCCTGCTGATCCCGGAAATGACCGTGGCTGCCGCCTAGGCCTCGGCTCCGACCTTCGGCAGCCCCAGCCGCGGGATTTCGATCTTCGGGCAGCGGTCCATCACCACCTTCAGTCCCGCAGCTTCGGCGAGTGCGGCCGCTTCCTCGTTAATCACCCCGATCTGCATCCACACCGCCTTGGCTCCGACGAAGATCGCCTGCTCCACCGCTTCCGCGGCCATCTCGGGCCGCCGGAAAATGTCGACAATGTCGATCGGAATTCCGATCTGCGCCAGCTCCCGCCATACGAACTCGCCCAGCACATGCTCGCCGGTGATCTGCGGATTGACGGGGAGCACGCGATATCCCCAGTCTTGGAGAAACTTCATGACTGCGTAAGACGGGCGGTCCGGCCGGTCGGATGCGCCGACGACGGCGATCGTGCGGGCGTTCCGCAGCAGCTCGGCAATCTCCTCGTCACGGGTCAGCGGCATGGCGTCGTCCTTTCACCCGGCGTCAATGCGCCATAGCCTCCATCAGTTTCGCGGCGATGGCCTCGAACGCTTCGGCGTCGGGCCCGTTGGACGCAGCCGGCGGCTCGCCCGCGTCCGAGGCTTCGCGGATCGCCAGCGACAGCGGGAGGCGGCCGAGGAACGGGATTCTCATTTCGGCAGCCGCTGCTTCCGCGCCGCCGCTGCCGAACGGATGGGAAGGCTGACCGCAGTGCGGGCAAATATAAGTCGCCATATTCTCGATCAGCCCGATCACCGGCACGCTGGTCTTGTTGAAGAGATCGACGGCGCGGCGGGCGTCGATCAGCGACAAGTCCTGCGGCGTCGACACGATTACCGCGCCCGCGGGCCTCGAGCGCTGGACGAGGGACAGCTGGACGTCACCGGTGCCCGGCGGGAGGTCGACGATCAAAAGCTCGCAATCACCCCAATCGGCCTCGACCAGCTTCGCCAGCGCGCCGGTCGCCATCGGTCCGCGCCAGGCCAGCGCGTGCCCGGGCGATACCAGCTGGCCCAGGGACAGGAATTTGATGCCATGCGCCTCGACCGGGATCAGGCGTTCGTTCTCCGCCGTCGGCCGCGCGTCGTTGCCTAGCAAGGTCGGCTGCGAGGGACCGTACACGTCCGCGTCGATCAACCCCACCTTGTGGCCCTTGCGGGCCAGCGCGATCGCAAGATTCGCCGATACGGTGGACTTGCCGACGCCGCCCTTGCCGCTGCCGATCGCGATCAATGTTCGCGATGGCTGCGCGGCCGTCATGGCGATACGGGCTTCCGAAACGCCGGGCGCTTGCACGGCGGCGGAGCGCAGCTCCTCCTCGACCCTCCGCGCCTCGCTCGCGCTCAATCCTGTCGCATCCACGATGATCGTCGCAACCCCGTTGACGAGCTTGCGCGAGCGGATGCGCTCCTCGTGCGGCAGTTGATCCAACTGTGACCGATCTGCGGGCATCAAACGCCGATCGACAGCAAGTCGAGCGCCAGGGCAATCGGATACTCCTGATCGGCGACCGAGCCGACGGGCCCCGCCAATTCGCGGATGGGAACGCCGATAATGAACGGGGTGCCGAAGGTCCGAGATCTGCCGTCGAAGGTGATTTTGGGGGTCAGGCGCGGCATGGGCCAATCACCTTCAGGCCCCTCCACAAGCGGAACGACGACGCGCGTTTTCAGGTGCTGGAGAAGATCGGCCTGGACGTCGACAGCCAATTCGCCGGTTGAGCGTATCTGGTAAACGTCGAAACGCGCCATCAGAACTGGCGCAAATGCCCGAGCGGATTTCCGTGCTTTTCAACGAAATCATTGAACTTGCGGATTCCTTCCGCATTTTCCTCCGCCCAACGCCGCTCTTTCTCGGCCTTCACCGCGGCCGCGAGACCTTGTTCACATGCGCCGGACAGGCTGATCCCAAGCTCGCGCGCTTCCGCGACGAGGTCCCGTCTGAGAGAAACGTTTGTGCCGCGCTTGCGGGCGGCTGGGCTTTGCGGTGCCACGTTGCCCATATAATATGCGCATCTTTCATGCGCAATAGCGGATGAGAGCTGACCCACTGTTATTCGCCCCGCCACCCTCTATATTTGCGGCGATGAGCACTTTCTCGGGGTGGGGCGGGCGCGTTCGCGGCCTGTTCACCGACACCAAAGGCCCCTGGGGTCCAAGCGCAAGCGGCGACGAGCCGCCGGCTGACGACGGTCCCTTGCTGCCACCGCGGTCGATGCCTTCGCCGGCGAGCACCTTCTTGATCTCGTCGCCCGACAGC
>NZ_WJSQ01000024.1 GCF_009720245.1 Sphingomonas segetis
CGTGGCCGCGGCCGACCGTGCTTCACGCGGCGCGGCGGATGGCGGGCGGCGGAAGCGCCTACGACGACCGCGTGGTGCGTGCCCGTTTGGCGCAGGCGTTCGGGCGCTTGATCCGTCGGCAGGGCGATTGCGGGATGTTCGTGATCCTGTCGGCGGCGATGCCGACGCGGCTGCTTAAGGCATTCCCGCCGGGCGTTCCGGTGCGGCGCCTGCCGCTGGATGAAGCGATCGCGCGGGTCGAGCAGTCCCTTCGCGTGGGCGCGGGAATTAGCGCTCCAGCGCTTCCGACAGCCGGTTGCGAAGTGCAATGAGGCGGAACACGTCGACTCCGATCGGCTCCTCGTGCTCGGCAATTGGCGCGTCTCTTTGGGCGGGCGCAGCCAAGCTTTCCACCGGCTCGGGCGCTTCGCCGCCATTCCTGTCGCGCAGCAGCTTCTGCACGCCCCGGACCGTATAGCCTTCCTGGTTGAGCAATCGGTTGATGCGCCGCGCGAGCTCGACGTCGGCGGGGCGGTAGTAGCGGCGGTTGCCGGCGCGCTGCATCGGTTTCAGCTGCGGGAAGCGGGTTTCCCAATAGCGCAGGATGTGCTGAGCGACGCCGAGCTGCTGCGACAGTTCGCCGATCGTGCGAAGTGCGCCGGGATCCTTGTCGGCCGGCACCAGCGGGTCAGCCCCTGGCGATCCGGTCGCGCATAATCTGGCTGGCGCGGAACGTCATGACGCGCCGCGGCGCGATCGGTACTTCGACCCCGGTCTTGGGATTGCGCCCGATGCGCTGGCCCTTGTCACGCAGGATGAAGGTGCCGAAGCCGGAAATCTTGACGTTCTCGCCCTCGGACAGCGCGTGGCACATATGGTGCAGCACGCGTTCCACGACGCTTGCCGATTCGGCGCGCGACAGGCCCAGCCGTCGATGCACCACGTCCGCGAGATCCGCGCGGGTGAGCGTCCCGTTGGCATCCAAATCGTCGTTGCTGATCCGCGCGATCCCGAGATCGGCCATCGATATTCTCCCGAGTCGACGGCGTGCCCCCCGCCGCATCAATACACATTCGTAACGGAATAACGCGCTACCGGCAATTCGACAATTGCCGGATATTCCAAATTTTTCAATACCTGAGCGCTGCTGCTCCCCACGTAAATCCGCCGCCCATCGCTTCAAGGATGACGAGGTCGCCGCGCTTGATGCGGCCGTCCTTCACGGCGACGTCGAACGCCAGCGGAACCGAGGCCGCCGACGTGTTCGCATGCTCGTCGACCGTCACCACCACTTTCTCCGCCGGCAGCCCGAGCTTCCTCGCCGTGGCGTCGAGGATTCGCGCATTGGCCTGATGCGGAACGACCCAATCGACCTCGGCGGCGGTGAGCCCGGCTTGCTCGAGCACTTCGTTGAGGACCTGGGCGAGGTTGACAACCGCGTGCCGGAAGACTTCGCGGCCCTTCATTCGAAGCTTGCCGACGGTCCCGGTGGTGGACGGACCGCCGTCGACGAACAGGAGGTCGTTGTGGCGGCCGTCGGCGTGGAGCTTGGTTGCGAGAATTCCGCGCTCGCCCTCCTCCGCGCCGAGCACCAGCGCGCCCGCGCCGTCGCCGAACAGCACGCAGGTCGCGCGGTCGTCCCAGTCGAGGATCCGGCTGAACGTCTCCGCTCCGATCACCAGCGCTTTGTGCGCACTGCCCGAGCGCAACATCGAATCGGCGACCGACAGCGCGTAGAGGAAGCCGGTGCAAACGGCGTGCACGTCGAAGGCGATGCAGTCGGGGATGCCGAGCGCCGCCTGGACCTTGGTCGCGGAAGACGGGAAGGTCTGGTCGGGCGTCGCGGTGGCGAGCACGATGAGGTCGATCTCGCTCGCGGAAACTCCGGCATGGTCGAGCGCGCGGCGCGCGGCATCGGCTGCCAGCGATGCCGTTGTTTCGCCTTCGCCGGCGAGATAGCGGCTGCGGATCCCGGTGCGCTCGACGATCCACTCGTCGGTGGTGTCGACGCTTTGCGCCAGCTCTTCGTTGGTGACGCGGCGTGCGGGCAATGCGCTGCCGGCGCCAAGGACGACCGAGCGCCTCACTTGGTGCTTCCGTTGGCAAAGGCGTGCGCGCGGAAATTGTCGAGGTCGTCGCCGATCTTTCGGGTGATGCCGTGGCGGACCATGCTTGCCGTCACATGGATTGCGTTGGCGACGCCCTTGGGAGTCGCTCCGCCGTGGCTCTTCACGACGAGGCCGTTCAATCCCAGGAAAACCGCGCCATTGTGGTTGTTGGGGTCGAGGTGGACCTTGAGCAGGTTGAGCGCGGGCGCTGACAGTGCGAATCCGGCTTTCGAGCGCAGCGAGCTTTTGAACGCTCGGCGCAGCAGGTCGGTGACGAAACGCGCGGTGCCTTCGGCGGTCTTGAGCGCGATGTTGCCCGAAAACCCGTCGGTGACGACCACGTCGACCTGGCCGCGCGACAGCTGGTCGCCCTCGGTGAAGCCGTCGAAGCGCAGCGGCAGATAATCGGCTTCGCGCAGAAGCGCGGCCGCGGCCTTGAGTTCGTCGGTGCCCTTCAGTTCCTCGGTGCCGATGTTGAGCAGCTTCACGCGCGGCCTGGCGAGGCCGAGAACCGTGCGCGCATAGGCGGCGCCCATCACCGCGAACTGGACGAGGTTCTGGGCGTCGCATTCGGTGTTGGCGCCGAGGTCGAGCATGATAACGTCGGTTTCGCCGAGCGTCGGAAGAAGCGCGGCGAGCGCCGGCCGGTCGATGCCGGGCATGGTCCGAAGCGCAAGCTTGGACATCGCCATCAGCGCGCCGGTGTTGCCGCCGGACAGGGCAGCGTCGGCCCGTTCCTCTTTGACCGCGTTGATTGCCATTCCCATCGAGGTCGTGCGGGCGCGGCGGATCGCCTGGCTCGGTTTCTCGCTCGGCTCGATCGATTCGGGCGAATGGACGACGTCGACGCGCGATTGCAGGTTCTTGTGGCGCTCGATCTCTTCCCGGACCCGCGGCTCATCGCCGTAGAAGGTAAAGAGCAGCGACGGGTCCTTGCGCAGCGCGCGCGACGCGCCGGCGATCATTACCGTCGGACCGCTGTCGCCGCCCATGGCGTCGATGGCGATTCGTGGGCCTCCGTCCATCGCGAGGCCTGACGTGGCTTAGGCCTCGGTCGAAATGATTTCGCGGCCGTTATAGTGGCCGCATGCCGAGCACATGTTGTGCGGCAGCTTCAATTCGCCGCAGTTCGGGCATTCCTGGAACTTGGTCGGCGTCAGCGCATGATGGCTGCGGCGCATGTTCCGCTTCGACGGCGAGGTTTTTCTCTTGGGGACAGCCATTGCGGCACCTTCAACTCATGACATCAATAAAAAATTGCGACGATCTCGCGCCTCTCTTGCGCGGGGGTTCCCCGCGGCGGCGGCCGGATCGTCGCGAACCGCGGCTCCTATAGCGAAACGGCCGACGAGCGCAAGCGCCGCAGCCGCGATCCGCCTCCCATGGATGGTTGTAACTTAGGTCGGAGCGGCTGGGGAGGTAGATGCGGGCGGTGAAACGGCGAAGCATCTTGTTCCTCGTCCTGCTGACGGCAGGGGTTGCCGCCTGGGCGTCGTGGCATCTGTGGCCGGTCCAGATCATGGTCGTTGCCTATCGCTTCACCCATCCCGTGGCCGCCAACCGCCCGGTCCACTGGGCTCAAGGGCCGGCAACCCGGCCATCCGCGGAGCGCCCGCCGAACATCGTGCTGATCGTGGCTGACGATCTCGGAATCAACGACATCACCGCCGAAGGCCGCGGCACAGGAGTTGCCGGCGGCCTCGTGCCGACACCGAATATCGATGCGATTGCCCGAAAGGGCGCCGACTTCACCGTCGCATATTCCGCCAACGCGACCTGCTCGCCTTCGCGCGCGGCGCTGATGACCGGCCGCTATCCCCAGCGCTTCGGCTTCGAGTTCACGGCGGTCCCCGACCAGCTCGCCAAATACGTGCCGCGCTATTCGCCTCAGGACCGGCCGCACCCGACGATCTATCATGCAGACCTGCAGGAGCAGGTCCCGCCGATGGCAGACATGGGAATGCCATCGAGCGAGGTGACCGTCGCCGAAGTGCTGAAATCGCGCGGCTACCACACCATTCATCTCGGCAAATGGCATCTCGGCGAGGCGCGCGGGATGCGGCCGGAGGACCAGGGCTTCGACGAGAGCCTCGGCTTCATGGCGGCCGCGTCCAAATATGAACCGGACACGGCGTCCGTCGCGGCGAAGCTTCCCGGCGACCCGCTCGACCGCCTCTTGTGGTTGGCGCTCAGTGACGGCGTGCAGTTCAACGGCGGTCCACCCTTCCATGCGGGCGAATATTTGACCGACTATTTGAGCGATCAGGCGACCGCCGCGATCCGCGCCAATCGCAACCGGCCGTTCTTCATCTACCTCGCCTTCAACGCGCCGCACACGCCATTCCAGGCAACCAGGGCGGACTATTCCGCGCTCGGGGCCATCAAGAATCCACGCGCCCGGGTGTACGGAGCCATGGTCCGGGCGCTCGACCGCGGCGTGGGCAAGGTGATGGCGGCGCTGAAGGCGCAGGGTATCGGCGACAACACGCTCGTCATCTTCACCAACGACAATGGCGGGGCCTGGTACGCGGGCCTGCGGGACATCAACAAACCGTATCGCGGGTGGAAGGGCACCTTCTTCGAAGGCGGCATTCGGGTGCCGTTCTTCGTCAGCTGGCCGGCCCGGATCGCAGCCGGGCAACGCGTGACGATGCCGACCGACCAAATCGACGTCTTGCCGACCCTTGCCGCGGCGGCAGGTGCGCCGCTTCCCGCGGGACGCCGGATCGACGGGATCAACCTCCTGCCGTTCATCACGCGCCATGCGCCGCCGCCGTCGAAGCGCATCCTGTTTTGGCGCTCGGGAAGCTACGAAGCGGTCCGCGACGGCGGCTGGAAGCTCCAAGTTTCGCGCGATCCGCCGCGCATCTGGCTGTTCGACCTCGCCGCGGACCCGACCGAACGCAGCGATCTGTCGGCGCGGCGTCCCGATGTTGTCGCGAAGCTGCGCGCCGAGCTCGCCGCTCACGACCGCGAACTCGCCAAGCCGCTCTGGCCCGCGCTGCTCGAGGAACCGATCCGCATCGATGTCCCTGCCGACGCGCCGTGGAAGCCCGCTCAGGACTATGTCTACTGGCCCAATTAGCGGGACCCGTTTCGCGATTACGCCGCAGCGAGCGCCGCGTCGCCGACAAACGGGTTCGTCGCCCTCTCGTGCCCGAAGGTCGACATCGGGCCGTGGCCGGGAATGAAGGCCGTCTCGTCGCCCATCGGCCAAAGCCTGGTCGTGATCGATCGGATGAGCTGCTGCTGATCGCCGCGCGGGAAATCCCAGCGGCCGACCGAGCCTCGGAAGATCACGTCGCCGACGAGCGCCAGGTTCGACTGCGGATGGTGGAAGACAACGTGGCCGGGCGTGTGGCCTGGGCAGTGACGGACGTCGAGCGTCAGATCGCCGACCGTCACCTGGTCGCCGTCGCTGAGCCAGCGCGACGGCTCGAACGGGCGGCCGAGGACGCCATATTTCTGCCCGTCTTCGGCAAGGCGGTCGATCCAGAAGCGGTCCTCCTCGTGCGGCCCCTCGATTGGAACGCCGAGCTCTTCGGCGAAGATGCCGGCGCTTCCGCAATGGTCGATGTGCCCGTGGGTCAGCAGGATCTTTTCGATTGTGACCCCGGCCTGCGCCGCCGCTGCCCTGAGGCGCGGCAGGTCGCCGCCCGGATCGACGAAAGCGCCGAGCATCGTGTTCGTGCCCCACAGCAGCGTGCAATTCTGCTGCAGCGGCGTCACCGGGACGATCGCCGCGCGCAGTGCCGGCCCGGTCATTTCCACGCGTCCGTGGCAGCTCGCGGCTGGAGGGTCGCCGTCGCGGGCGGCTCGTTCTTCATCGACGCGGCGACCGCTTCGGCGCGCCGCATGACCCGAAGCAGGTTGCCACCGGCGAGCTTGGCCAAGTCGGCATCGCTCCAGCCGCGGCGGATTAGCTCGGCGAACAGCAAGGGATAGCCGCTGACGCTGTTCATCCCCGGCGGCGCATCCTCATAGCCGATGCCGTCGAGATCGCCGCCGAGCCCGACATTGTCGTGGCCCGCGATTTTGACGATATGCTCGATGTGATCGGCGATGAGGCCGATCTCCGCCTTCGGCGCGACATGCGCCTTTTCCCATTCGGCGAGCTTCGCCTTCCTGATCTCCGGCTGGCCGACGTAGAGCGTGTCGAGGCGCGCACCCTCGGCGGCATGCTCCGCGGACCACCGCCGGTACGGCTCCGACAGGTGGCCGGTGTAGAAGTTGACCATCACCACGCCGCCGTTGGCCGGGAGCTTCTTCAGGATGTCGTCGGGAACGTTTCGCGGGTGGTCGGACAACGCCCGTGCATCGCTGTGCGAGAAGATGACCGGGGCCCGGCTCGACTCGATCGCGTCGGCCATCGTCTCCGGCGACACGTGGCTGAGGTCCACCAACATCCCGAGGCGGTTCATCTCGTGCACGACCGCGCGGCCGAAATCGTTGAGGCCGTTCCATTTGGGGTCGTCGGTGGCGCTGTCCGCGAACTCGTTGTTCTTGAAATGCGTCAGCGTCATGTAACGCGCGCCGAGGTCGTAATATGCGCGCAGCGCGGCGAGGCTGCCGCCGATCTGGTGCCCGCCCTCGACGCCGATAAGCGACGCGACCTTCCCCGCCTTGTGGATGCGGAGGATGTCGTCGGCGGTGCGCGCGAGCTCGAGGTCCTTCGGATAGGCTTTCACGAGCCGCCTGACGATGTCGATCTGCTCCAGCGTCGCGCGGATGGCGGTGTCGCCGGTCACTTCGGAGGGGATGTAAACCGACCAGAACTGCCCCCCGACGCGTCCCTCGCGGAGCCGCGCCATGTCGGTCATCAGCGGATGGTCCGGACGCCGGTCGGCGCCGCTCGCGAGCCCTTCGACGCTTAGCCCGTAATTCTCGCGCAGCTGCTCCGGGAGGTCGTTGTGCCCGTCGATCAGCGGCGTCGCCTCGAGAATGCGGTCGATCCGCGCCTGCACCTTCGCGTCGATCGGCTGCGCCGCTGCCGGGATCGCCATCATCGCCAATGCTCCCGCCAGCAGGAGGAAATGCTTCATCGCCATGCGGGTGGTTTAGGAACAGCGCCTTGCCCGTGCAATGCGAGGGGGGTTGCGGTTCGCGGCGCGAGGCGCGAAGCATGGGCCGGAATGGCCCCGTCGCACGATATTGAAGTCAGCATGGATTTCGACCCGGACGAGGGCATCGCCGATCTCGACACGCATCTCGACACGCTGAAGCGCGCGGCTGAAGCGCAGGGCTTCAAGTTCGACCGCCACGCGGCGCGCAACGAGTTGCAGGCCGCGACCTTCGGCAAGAGCCGCGCCGCGATCGCCCGGCTACTGCTCAGCCCGAGCGGCGCGATGGCGATCGAGGTGAAGCCGGCCGACTAGGCTGCGAGCCGAAACCGCAGCAGCCGGTCGGAGACGGGGACGAGCGCGGCGGCATCGCTTCCGACCGAGCGCAGGATTTCGGGATGATGCGCGTCGAGCCCGCCGGTCAGCGCACCGAACGCGGGCATGATGATCTTGCTTGGCGAAACCACGAAGCAGCGCCGCGATACGTGTCGCCCGCGCACGTGAACGCGGAATTTGGGATGAAAATGGCCCGAGATTTCCGGGCGTGGCTCGCCGACGATCGCCTCGTGGCGCAGGATGACGCCGCCGAGCTCGACCTCATCCTCGATCAGCCCGCCGCAATGGTCGGCGAAGCCAGGATCGTGGTTGCCGACGATCCACGTCCAGTCGAGACTGGCCGTGAGTTCGGTCAACAGCGCGCGCGCCTTCGCGGGGAGGCGGTCGCAGCCGAACGCGTCGTGGAAGCTGTCGCCGAGGCAGTAGAGGCGTGTCGCGCCACTGCGCTCGATCTCGGTTGCAAGGTCGGTCAGGGTCGCGTGCGAATCATAAGGCGGGAGGAACTGTCCGAAACGGGCGAACCAGCTCGCCTTTTCGAGGTGCAAATCGGCGACGAGCAGCGCGCGGCGCGCACGCCAGAACAGCGCGCCGGACGGCGTCGCCTCGAACGTTTCGCTAGCGAACGAAAAGGGAACCATGAGGCCGGTCTAACTGCCGGCCTCGCGTCAGGCTAGACGGAAACTATTCGTAATCCCCGCCCGACGGGCTCGGGCGCGGCGGCGCGGCGGCGGTGAGGCGCAGCGCCTCGGCGGCTTCGCTCAGCGACGCCAGCTCTTCGGTCTCGTCCTCTTCGTCGACGCGCACCTTCTGGAGGTTGCTGATGACGGCTTCCTGGAGATGCTTGGGCTTGACCGTCTCCTCGGCGATCTCGCGCAGCGCGACGACCGGGTTCTTGTCGCGGTCGCGATCGATGGTGAGGTCGGCGCCGCCCGAAATCTGGCGGGCGCGCTGTGCCGCGAGCAGGACGAGATCGAACCTGTTCGGGATCTTGTCTACGCAATCTTCAACCGTAACGCGCGCCATTCGTCGCTCCGCAAATTATTCCGCCGTCGATGGAATATGGGATTTCAGGAAGGCAGCGGCAATAGCTTGCGGGCCGGCGCAAAGTCAAGGAAACCGGCTTCATGGCCGATGCCTCGACCCAGCCCGCGACCCCACCGACGATCCGTGCCGAGATCGCCGGCAACCGAATCGAGCTGATCGAGAGCGGGCTCGAGCGGTTCAACCTCCTGCTCGAGCTCATCGCCGGGGCCGAAAAGTGCATCAAGATGCTGATGTACATGTTCAATCCGGACAAGGACGGCGATGTGGTCCGCGATGCGCTGACTGAGGCGGCGAGGCGGGGAGTCCAGGTGAAGCTGCTGATCGACGGCTTCGGATCGGCAGCGACCGCGGATTTCTTCACGCAGCTCGGCACGGCCGGCGGCGAGCATTGCGTGTTCAACCCCAGCTGGGGACGCCGCTACCTCCTGCGCAACCACCAGAAGCTGATCGTGATCGACGACCGGACGGTGCTGATCGGCGGCGCGAACATCGACGCCACCTATCTCCAGGACCGCGGGTCGAATCACTGGCGCGACTTGTGGCTTCGGCTCGACGGCCCCGAAGCCGTGCTTCCGAGCCGCTATTTCGACGGACTGTTCCGCTGGTCGAAGCGGCCGAAATCGAAGCTCCGGTCGCTCAAGCGGATGGTGGCCGAGCACAACGAGTGGCGCGGCCCGCTGCAGTGGAAGTTCAGCGGGCCCCTGAGCGTGCGCAACAGCTGGTGGCGGAGCATCGGCCGCGACATGAAGCGCGCCTGCAAGCTCGACATGATTTTCGCCTATTTCGCCCCGCCCGGCGCGATGATCCGGCGCATCGGCGGGGTCGGCCGGCGCGGTCGGGCGCGGATCATCAATGCCGCCAAGTCGGACAATGTCGCGACGGTCGCCGCCGCGCGTCACAGCTACAGCCGGCTAATCCGCCGCCATGTCGAAATTTACGAATATCAGCCGGCGAAGCTGCACACCAAGCTCGCCATCGTCGATGACATCGTCCACATCGGCTCGTCCAACTTCGACTACCGCAGCTTCTACATCAACCTCGAGATCATGCTGCGGATCAAGGACAAGGGCTTCGCCGACGCGATGCGCGGCTATTTCGAGCGCGAGCTCGCGGACTGCAAATGGATCACGCCCGAGGTGCACAAGCGCAGGGCAAGCCCCTGGCAGCGCTTGAAATGGGCGCTGTCGCACTTCCTCGTGAACGTGATGGACTATTCAGTCACGAGGGGACTGAATTTCGTCAGGCGCTAGGCCTTCGGCTCACCCTTGTACGCCCAGAACAGCGTCGCGGGGGGGACGTTGATCCACTCGAACCCGCGCTTGATCGGCGCGAAGTGGGGCCGGATGAAATCGAGCACCTTGGGGCTGAACTGATAGACGAGGAAGGCGCCGCCGGGGCGGATCACGTTGGCGGTCGCTTCCGCGATATCCTCGCCGATCCCCGCGGGGAGGGTCGAGAAGGGCAGGCCGGACAGCACGTAATCGGCGGAGCCGAGGTCATGATCCATCAGGATCTTCTCGACGTCGGCGGCCGAGCCGTTGACCGCGACCAGCCGCGGATCGTCGATCGACTCCCTCAGGAAGCGCGTGAAATCCGGGTTGGTGTCGATCGTGACCAGCTTCGCTTCGGAGCCGAGCTTTTCGAGCACCGGCCGCGTGAAGGTGCCGACCCCGGGGCCGTATTCGACGAACAGCTTCGTGTTCTCCCAATCGACCGGGGCGAGCATCTTCTCGATCAGCACCCGGCTCGACGGGATGACCGAGCCGACCATCACAGGGTTCTTCAGAAAGCCGCGGAGGAACTGCCACTGGGGGCTTGGGCTGCGGCGGTCGCGGCGGCGCTGAAGACGGCGTGACCCTTTCAGCGTGCGCGCGGGTGAGGTCGACATGAATACTCCGTAGGACCGGGGAGGGGGAGCGTTGGCAAATGCGCCGCCGCTTGGCAAGCGGACAACGCCGCGGGCCCGGCTTCGCCGAGCGCCAGTCTGCGAGCCGCGCGATTTGTGCGACGAAGAGGCGAATCCCGCCTTACGGTTTGCCGCCTTCCTTGGGGCGGAGCATGCCGGGAAGCACGAAGCCGATGCCGCCGAGCGGCCGCGTCGCGTCGCTTTTCAGCGTTTCCTGGATGCGCGAATATTCCTCGAGCATCTCCGGCGTGACCGACGCACGGGTCTCCGATAACGCGACTTCGAAGTCGGCCATGGTCACCTTGCCGGCATCGAGCCCGCGGCGAAGCGCGGTGAGCCCGGCGCGGCGCACGAGGTCCTCGAGATCGGCACCGGTGAAGCGCTCGCTGCGCTGCGCAATCTTGTCGAGGTCGACGTCGTCGGCGAGCGGCATGTTGCGGGTGTGGATCGCCAGGATCCTCCGCCGTCCTGTCGCATCGGGGGTGCCGACGTAGATCAGCTCGTCGAAGCGGCCCGGGCGAAGAAGCGCCGGGTCGATCAGCGTCGGACGGTTGGTGGCGCCGATCACGACGACGTTCTGCAGCTCCTCGAGCCCGTCCATCTCGGCGAGGATGGTGTTGACCACGCGCTCGGTGACCTGCGGCTCGCCGAGGCCGCCGCCGCGCGCCGGCACCAGGCTGTCGAGCTCGTCGATGAAGATGATCGTCGGCGCGACCTGTCGCGCGCGGTTGAACAGCCGCGCGATCTGCTGCTCGCTCTCGCCGTACCATTTGCTCAGGAGGTCGGAGGACTTGGTGGCGATGAAATTGGCTTCGCTCTCGCGCGCCGCGGCCTTGGCGAGGAGCGTCTTGCCGGTGCCCGGCGGGCCATAGAGCAGGAAGCCCTTGGCCGGGCGGATGCCGAGCCGTTTGAACGCCTCGGGGTGCCTGAGCGGAAGCTCCACTCCTTCCTTGAGGCGGTCGCGGGCCTCGTCGAGCCCGCCGATGTCCTCCCAGCGGATTTGCGGGGCCTCGACCATCACCTCGCGCATGGCGGAGGGCTGGACGCGCTTCAGCGCATTGTTGAAGTCGCGAAGCTCGACCGAGAGCGCGTCGAGGAGCTCGGTCGGGATCACCTCCTCGGCCAGGTTGATCTTCGGCATGATCCGGCGGACCGCCTCGAGCGCGGCCTCGCGGCACAAGGCGGCGAGATCGGCGCCGACGAAGCCGTAGGTTCTGCGCGCGAGGTCGTCGAGGTTGACGTCGGGCGCGAGCGGCATGCCGCGGGTGTGGATGCCGAGGATCTCGCGCCGTCCGGGCTCGTCAGGCACGCCGACAACGATTTCTCGGTCGAAGCGCCCGGGACGGCGGAGCGCCTCGTCCAGCGCCTCCGGCCGGTTGGTCGCGGCAATGACGACCGTGTTCTGGCGCGGCTCGATCCCGTCGAGCAGGGTCAGCAATTGCGCCACCAGACGCTTTTCTGCCTCGCCGGTGACCTGTCCGCGCTTGGGTGCGATCGAATCGATTTCGTCGATGAAGATGATCGAGGGCGCGGCCTGCGCCGCCTGCTCGAAAATCTCGCGCAGCCGCCGCTCGCTCTCGCCATAGGCGGAGCCCATGATCTCCGGCCCGTTGATCAGGAAGAACTTGGCGGCGCTTTCGTTGGCGACCGCGCGCGCGAGCAGGGTCTTGCCGGTGCCGGGCGGGCCGTGGAGCAGAACGCCCTTGGGCGGATCGACGCCGAGTCGCTGGAATAGCTCGGGGTGGCGCAGCGGAAGCTCGACCATCTCGCGCAGGGCGTCGATCGTGTCGCGCATTCCGCCGAGGTCGTCGTAGGTGACGTCGGCTCGGCGCTGCCCGTCGACTGCCGTATATTCGGGAAGCAGCTCGACCGCGGTGTTCGAATCGATGTGGACGATTCCCTTGGGCGCGGCGGAGGCGACGACCAGCCGCAGCTCCTGGAGCGCGAACGCCGGCGCGTTGAGCAGCTGGCGGATGTGGTCCGGCATGTCGGCATTGATCCGCTGGTGGCCGGTGGTCGCGACGGTATCGCCTTCGACCAGCGGCCGTCCGGCGAAGGTGCGCTTGAGCGCGTCGGCTGACCCCTGCAGCCGGACGTTCGGCTGCGCCGGCGCGAAGACGACTTTCGTTGCCGGTTTCGACTGCGCCTTCCTGACCTCGACAAAATCGCCCGAGCCGACGCCGGCATTGGCGCGCTGCAGCCCGTCGAGTCGGATGATGTCGATATTTTCGTCCTCGCCGTAGGGGCGGATCGCCCGCGCGGCGGTCGAGCGCTTGCCGACGATCTCGACGACATCGCCCTCGGAAAGGCCGAGCGCGTCCATCAGCTTGTCGGCGAGCCTGGCAAAGCCGCGGCCGCTGTCCGCCGGCGGCAGGCTCGCGACCTGAACCTTGCGCGAGGTCACGCGTTCGATCGTGTCAGCTTCGGGCATGTCGTCTCCTGTCCCGCCGGCTCAGTCCGCATAGGCAACGGCGGCGCGCCCGGGCGGGTTCATTTTTCTCTGTCAATATTTGATCGCCCCGGCAATCTTGCGAACCACCGAGCGGGGCGCGAAGCGCGTGCTCGCCGCGCCAATCTTGTTCATCCATCCCGCGACGACCACCGCCTGGTTAGACTCCAGGCCCCTCAGTCCGGTTTCCACCACTTGCGCGGCATTCATCGCGACCCGGTCGAACAAACCATTGCCGCCGAAGCCGGCGACATCGCCGAACTCGGTCCGCGTCGGTCCCGGGCAAAGGCAGCTGACCTTGATGCCGTGCGGCTTGAGCTCCTCGTGGAGCGCTTCGCTCAGCGACAGCACGAACGCCTTGGTCGCGAAATAGACCGCCATCTTTGGACCGGGCTGGAATGCGGCGGTCGAGGCGAGGTTGAGGATCGCGCCCGACTTGCGCTCGATCATGCCCGGGGTGACGCCGCGGCACAGGTCGGTCAGCGCTCCCACGTTGAGGTCGATCATCTGCCGTAGCCGGTTCGCGTCGAGCTCGGCGAAGCGGCCGATCAGCCCGAAACCGGCGTTGTTGACGAGCAGGTCAACGGTCTCGCCGTTCGCCTCGATGTCGGCGAGCAGCTTTGCCGCCGAGTCCTTCTTCGACAGGTCGATCGCGACCGCTCGCGCATTGCCGAGCTCCTTCGCAAGCTCGTCCAGCCGCTCCTTCCGCCGCGCGGCGAGGACGAGCCTGTGCCCGCGTTTCGCCAAATGGCGCGCGAACTCGACCCCGAGCCCAGCTGAGGCGCCGGTGACCAGCGCGACTTTGTTCACTCGCCGGCCTTGCTCACTTTCGCCTTGACGATCTTGCCGGGCTCGCGCGGTGGCTCTCCGGCGGGGAGCGCGTCGACATGTTCCATGCCGCTCTCGACCTCGCCCCACACTGTGTACTGGCCGTCGAGGAAACCCGCATCGTCGAAACAGATGAAGAACTGGCTGTTGGCGCTGTCCGGATCGGGCTTGCGCGCCATGGAGGCGGTGCCGCGGACGTGCGGAGCGCGGCTGAACTCGGCCTTGAGGTCGGGCAAATGCGATCCACTCGTGCCGGTGCCCGTCGGGTCGCCGCCCTGCGCCATGAAGCCCGGGATGACGCGGTGGAACGGCACATCGTCGTAGAAGCCGCTGCTGGCGAGCTCGGTGATGCGCTGGACGTGATTGGGCGCGAGGTCGGGGCGGAGCTTGATGACGACGTCGCCGCCGCTCGAAAGGGAAAGGGTCAGGCGGTCGGCATCGGCCATGAGAGTGCACTCCGGATCAAGGTTCGAATGAAGCGACGATTTAGGGAGGGGAGGGTGGTTGCGCCAGAGCGGCCGCGTCCATAGGAGGACCGCACCGGGTTCAATCGAGGGAGCAACACGTGAGCGAGAGCGAGCCGATCGCCGCCACGGTCCCTCCGGATTCGGCCTCGCCGGTCGACAAGGAAGACCGGCTTCGCCCGGAATTCGTCAGCAGGGTTCTCGACGCCGTCGAGGCTGGCGACGATGAAACAGCGCGCGAGCTGGTCGCGCCGCTGCACCCCGCCGACGTCGCCGACCTGATCGAGCTTGCCGCGAGCGACGAGCGCGAGGGCCTGGTCAAGGCGCTCGCCGGGATCGTCAGCCCCGACGTGCTCGCGGAAATGAACGAATATGTCCGCGAGGGCCTGCTCGACGAGCTCGAGCCGCAGCAGGTCGCGGACATTGCCGGGCAGCTCGAGACCGACGACGCGGTCGCGCTGATCGAGGACCTCGACCGCGACGAGCAGCAGGCGGTGCTGCAGCGGATGGAGCCCGACGACCGCGCCGCGGTCGAGGAAGCGCTGAGCTACCCCGAGGAGTCCGCCGGGCGGCTGATGCAGCGCGACCTGTGCGCGGTGCCCGAACATTGGAAGGTCGGGCAGGTGATCGACTACCTGCGTTCGACGGCCGACCTGCCCACCGACTTCTGGGAAGTGTTCGTGGTCAGCCCGGACCACCATCCGCTCGGGACCTGCAAGCTCTCGACGATCCTGAGGACGCCGCGCAATACGCCGGTGACCGAGATCATGGCGCGCGAGCAGACGCTGATCCCGGTCGGCATGGACCAGGAGGATGTCGCGCTGCGCTTCCAGAAGTACGCGCTGGTCTCGGCGGCCGTGGTCGACGAGGCTGGCCGGCTGGTGGGCATGATCACCGTCGACGACGTGGTGCACATCATCCAGGAGGAAGCGGGCGAGGACGTGCTGCTGCTCTCGGGCGCGGGCGAGGGCGACATCAACGAGCCCGTCCGCCTGACAGTCCGCAGGCGGTTGTTCTGGCTGGTGATCAACCTCGGGACGGCGATGATCGCGGCGAGCGTCGTCAGCCTCTTCCAGGGGGAGATCGGCAAGTTCGCGGTCCTCGCCGTGCTGATGCCGATCGTCGCCGGGATGGGCGGCAACGCGGGGACCCAGACCCTCGCGGTGTCGGTACGGGCGCTTGCGACCAACCAGCTGACCGAGTCGAACACTCTGCGGACTTTCGGGCGCGAACTCACGATTGCGCTTGCCAACGGCCTCACGCTCGGCTTGCTGATCGGTGCCGGGGTCGCGCTGGTCTTCGGCAACCCGCTGCTCGGCGCGGTCATGGGCGCGGCTATGGTGATCAACAACCTTGCCGCCGGCGTTGGCGGAATCATGGTCCCTGTAACGCTCGACCGCTTCGGCATTGATCCCGCGGTTTCGTCGGCGGTGTTCGTCACCACAATCACCGACGTCACCGGGTTCTTCAGCTTCCTCGGGCTCGCCGCACTGGTCGGCCTCGGCGGCTAAGCCGTTGCGAATCTGTGACTAGTCCGGCATCGCGAGAATTGTGCCGAAGCTTCATCTGACCAAGGTCGCGTTTGGTTGCCGCACCATCGATGCCCTTCAAAAGCGCGTCGCTGCGCGCGCATCGGGCGGCGAGATGCGGGTGGTCACGCGCATGCGGCCAAAGCGTTCGGACGAGCTGATCGGCGGTTCGATCCACTGGATCGTCAAGCACCGGCTGGTCGGCCGCCAGGAAATCCTTCGCTTTGAGGATCGCAAGGACGGCCGGATCGACATCGTCCTTTCGGCCGCGCTCGAGTTGATCTCGCCATATCCAAAGCGCGCGCACCAAGGCTGGCGCTATCTCGAATCTGCCGACGCGCCCGGCGAGGACGGCGATGACAGCGGCCTGTCCGAGCTCCCGCCGCTGCTCTACACGCGGCTCGCCGCGCTCGCTCTGGTCTAGGCTTTGCGCCGGTGCTTACCTGAACAGCAGCACCAGGATGATGATCAGGATGATCAGGCCGCCGATACCGAGGTACATAAGTCTCTCCCTTGTCCAGCCGCTCGGCAGATGAAACGTCCGCAATCCCGTGCGGTTGCTAACCTCGACTTTCGTCGGCTTGCCGACTCTGCCGCTCGCCGTTACCGCGCGTCGGAAACTTCAGGGAGGCTGGCATGACGGTTTCGGCGGCGATCGATGCGAAAGTGATCGAGCGGGCGATGCTCATGCATCCCTTCTACCAGGCATGGACAGAAGGCCGGCTGCCGCTCGACACGCTGCGCGCCTATGCGCGCCAATATTTTCACCATGTCGAGGCGTTCCCGCGCGCGGTGAGTGCGGTGCACAGCGCCTGCGACGACCGCGACGGGCGGCGGATGCTGGCGGAGAATCTTGCCGAAGAAGAGGGAATCGAAGCGGGCAAGCAAGACCATGCGGGCCTGTGGCTGAACTTCGCCCGCGGTCTCGGCGAGAGCGAAGCGGCGGTGCGCGCGCAGCCGCTCAATCCGCAGACGCAGGCGCTGATCGACACGTTCCGGCGGTTGTCGCGCCGCTCCTATGCGTCGGGGCTGGGTGCGCTCTACGCCTATGAAAGCCAGTTCCCTGGAGTCGCGAGCGCGAAAATCGAAGGGCTGATCGACCGCTACGGGATCGACGACGAGGAGACGCTCCGCTTCTTCCGAGTCCACCAGAGCGCCGACGTCGAGCACAGCGCCGTCTGCCGGGCGCTGCTTGACGGGCTGCCCGACAGCCAGCGCGACGAAGCGATCGCTGCCGGCGAGGAGCTTGCGGGTGCGCTGTGGAACTTCCTGTCGGGCGTGGAGGCCCGCGCCTCGATCAACTAGCGGCAGCCGCTGACGCTCGCCGATCCGCTCACGCGAAGCGTGCAGGAGGGACTGCCGGTCAGGCGTACCGTCGCCGGCCCCGAGGCATCCACCGTGACCGATCCGCTGACGTTCGCTGCGATCGTCGCGGCGCCGTCGGCGCCGAGAGTCGCGTCTTTCGCCGAAAGCCCGCTCCCGTCGAGTGTCGAGATGCCGCGGATGACGGCCGTCAGCTTCGCCGCCCGCCCCGCGACCCGCCCGCTTGCGGTTCCGACGACGCTGACGTTGAGCCGGTCGACGCTCGCGTGGCCGATCTCGCCGGCGCCGCTGCCCTGGACGGAGAGGTCGAAGCTGAGCCCCTTGACCTTGTCGATCGCGAGCGAGCCCGAGCCGTTGAGCCACGCGGCGCTGAGGTCGTGGGTGCCGAGGCTGATCTCGACCGGGCCGACGTCCTTTCCCGGGTAGCCGCCCCACGAATCGAGATTGTTGTGGACGACGAGCGTGTTGCCGCGGACGTCGATCGCGACGCGGTCGAGTGCGGCTGGCGAGCCGTTCGCGCGCGCAAAAGGCGCCACGCCGGTCGTCAGCGTGACCTTGAATGGGCCGTCGACGCGGACTTTTTCGAAGCTCGTGATGCCGAAGTTGCGGGTCGCCGCGCCAGCCGGGGCGGCGAACGCGAGGACGGCGGCGGCAAGAAGGAAGGTGCGCATCGCCGCACCTTCCCAGCTCATGGTTAAGACCCGTTTAAGAGCAGGTGACGCTGCCCGAGCCCGCCTTGTTGACCGAGCATTTGGCCCCGCCTGTGACGTCGACGTCGCCCGAGCCCATGATGCTGACGTCGGCCGCCGAACTCGCGTTCGCCTTGACGCTCCCGGAGCCGGCGATCGAAACTTTGGCTTGCTGGGTCTGGACCCCGCCGGCATCGATGTCGCCCGACCCGCCGATCGCATAGCTGCCCGACTGCGCTTTTCCGGTTCCCGCCTTGACGCTTCCTGAGCCGCCGATCTTGAGCTTGAGCGCGCCGACGTTCACCGTATCGACGCTCAGCCCGCCCGATCCGCCGACCGCGCCTTCGAACCGCTCCCCGCCGACCTTGTCGATGCGAATGTCGCCCGAGCCGGCGATGGTCGCGGCGCTGAGCTGCGGGACCGTGACCGCGAAGTTCGCGTGCCCCTTGCTGCTCCAACCCCGGCTGAACCAGCTCTTGTGCTCATTCCGTGGATGGATGACGAGCTTGTCGCCCTTCACTTCGACGACGGTCCGTTCGAGCAGCTTCTGCGAGCCCTCGGCGGCGACCGCCGGATTTCCGCCGGTGCGCACCGCCACTTCATACGGGCCGGCGACCTCGATCTCATGAAATGATCCGACCTGATAGTTGCGCGAGACGGTCGGGCCGGGATCCTCGCCCCGGTGCTGCCCGCACGCCGTCGTCGCGGCGGATGCGGCGATCACGGCCGCGGCGATGGAATTGCGCATGATTATGCCTCCACTTGTCCCTGGATGATGCATTGAATTTCGAATCCCGCAATGCCGGTCAGGACAGTCGGACATCGCCCGACCCGCTGGCGCGGACGGTCGCTTTCGCCCCGCCGGTAACGGTGACGTCGCCGGAGCCCATCACATTGACCTCGGCAGCGTCGGTGGCGCAGGCCGAAATGTCGCCGGAGCCGGAGGTCGAGATGTTCGCTTCCGCAGTTTCCAGCCCGTCCGCATCGATATCGCCGGAGCCCGACGTTTCCAAAGCCGCGACCGTGGCTCGGCCTTCGCCGATCCGCGCGTCGCCCGAGCCGAACAGGCTGAGCTTGACGCCGTCCGCTTCGAGGCTCTCGACCGCCAGGTCGCCCGAGCCGCTGAGGACCGCACTGAACTGGTCGCCGCGATACTCGTCGATCCGGGTGTCGGCGGAGCCCTTCACCGCGAGCGCGAATTCGGCGCTTTCGACGCTGTCGATCGACAGGTCGCCGGAGCCGCCGAGGGTGGCTTCGAACTCGGCGGCACGAACCTTGTCGATCTCGATATCGCCGGACCCGGCGGCGGCGAGCTTGAGCGAGCGGACGTCGATCTCGTCGATGGCGAGATCCCCCGACCCGGCGCTCGAGCAGTCGAACCGTTCGCCCTTCAGCCGATCGACCGAAACGTCGCCGGATCCGGTCATCCGCAGCGCCTTCAGGTCCTGCACGTCGACGAGGATGTGCACGTCCCCCGCGCCGTCGCCGTCGCAGCCGATGAGCAGCCGGTCGCGTTTGTGCTCGACCGACAGCTTGTCCAGCGCGCGCTCGGGACCCGTGGCACGGACGCTCGGCCGTTTGCCCGTCCGGATC
Organism: Sphingomonas segetis; assembly: GCF_009720245.1. Lineage (GTDB taxonomy): Bacteria > Pseudomonadota > Alphaproteobacteria > Sphingomonadales > Sphingomonadaceae > Sphingomicrobium > Sphingomicrobium segetis. Next base: position 19,309 of record NZ_WJSQ01000024.1, read on the forward strand.
TCGACCTCGAACGGACCCGACACTTCGAGGCGGGTGAATTCGCCGACATCGAAATCGCGCTCCGACTCATCGTCCTCGTCAGTCTCGTCGAGGCGGGTGAATTCGCCCGCCTCATAATCATAGCCGGAGTCGCGCCGGCCATGATGGTCGCGCATCCGCTGGTTGCGATAGGAGGTGATGATCGCATCGAGGATTTCGACGGCGAGCGGCCTTGGCATCGGAGACTCTCCTTATCAGTGTGTTAGAACACTAATACGCCAGTGCCAAAGAGGAGGCAATGCACAAAAGAAAAGGGCGCCCGGCGAGGGGCGCCCTTTGAGCTCCACGGGAGACAGTCCCTGTACCGGGGACTGTCTTCCGAGCCGTGCGGTTACGCGTCTTCCCTCGCCTTGTGATGGATGACCGCAGCCTCGTTGAGGATCTCGAGGATCTTGGCGAGCGCCGACTTCTCGTCGGTTTGTTCCATCGCGCCGAGCTCGCGCGCCAGGCGCGACGAGGCGGCTTCGAAAATCTGCCGCTCGGAATAGCTCTGTTCGGGCGCATCGTCGGGGCGGAACAGGTCGCGGGTCACCTCGGCGATCGAGGTCAGGTCGCCCGAGTTGATCTTCGCCTCATATTCCTGGGCGCGACGCGACCACATGGTGCGCTTGACCTTCGGCTTGCCCTTCAGCGTCTCAAGCGCGTCCTTCATCGTCTTGTCCGACGAAAGCTTGCGCATGCCGACCGAGTCGGCCTTGTTGACGGGAACGCGAAGGGTCATCTTCTCCTTCTCGAACCGGAGCACGTACAGCTCCAGACGGGTCCCGGCGATCTCGGTGCTTTGCAGCTCGACGACCCGGCCAACGCCATGCTTGGGGTACACGACATAGTCACCGATATCGAAGCTGAGCGCCTTTGTAGCCATTACACACCTTTCAATTTGCGGCAGTAGAGCCGGCGCATCCGCTACGCCCCCCAAAACGACCAGTGGCCGCGGCTCCAGTGCCTGTTTCGTGGCTTCCCTATGAATTTAAGGCCGCAGCTGAATCGCACGCGGCCCCATGGGTCACTTTATATCACAGGACCCCTCAAATTGCGAGTCCCAGCTGGAGCGGCATCTCTTCGGACCCTTCACTTAAGTTATGAAGCCCGAGACCGAGCAGCCGGATGCCCCGCGGCAGAGGGTGGAGGGCGGCGAGCAGTGCTTGTCCCGCTGCCGCGAATCCGGCGAGGTCGGGCACCGGCGCGCCGAAGCTCTTCGATCGCGTGATGATCGTGAAGTCCCCGAACTTGACCTTGAGCGTGACCGTCCGGCCGGTGACCCCGGCGCGGTTCACGCGATCCCAGGCATAGCTCGCGATCCGCTCGAGCTCGTCGGCGAGGCGCTCGGGATCGCGCAAGTCCTCGTCGAACGTCCGCTCCGCGCTGACCGACTTGTAGGGCCGGTCGGGCCTGACCTCGCGCTCGTCGATGCCGCGGCAAATGCAGTGATACCAGCAGCCGGAGCTTCCGAACTGCGCCTCGAGCGCGGGCAGGCTCCATTCGCGCAGGTCGGCGCCAGTAAGGATGCCGAGCGCCTCCATCTTGCGCGCCGTGACCGGCCCGATCCCGTGGAACCGCGACACCGGCAGTGAAGCGACGAACTCGGGCCCGCGCTCCGGCGTGACGACGGTGAGCCCGTCGGGCTTGCGGTAATCGGACGCGAGCTTGGCGATGAACTTGCAGTAGGACACGCCTGCCGAGGCGGTGAGGCCGGTCTCCTCTCGGATTCGGCGGCGGATGTCCTCCGCGATCGCTCGCGCAGTACCGAGGCCGTGCCGGTCCTCGGTCACGTCGAGGTAGGCTTCGTCGAGGCTGAGCGGCTCGACCAGTTCGGTATAGTCGAGGAAGATCGCCCGGACTTGCCTCGAAACCGCGCGATAGGCGTCAAATCGGGTTTTCACGAAGATCAGGTCGGGACAACGGCGCTTGGCGCTCACCGACGGCATCGCCGAGCGCACGCCATATTTGCGCGCCTCATAGCTCGCCGCCATCACGACCCCTCGGTGACCGCCGCCGACCGCGACCGGCTTGCCTCTGAGGGACGGATCGTCGCGCTGCTCGACCGACGCATAGAAGGCGTCCATGTCGACATGGATGATCTTTCGAATCGGGCGTTCGGAATCGGCCACTATCGATTTTTCTGTCCTACAGGTCCGGTTCGAGTCTAGCGGAGCAGGCAGCGAAATGTCGCTCAGGCCCGGCAATGCAAATATGCCGGCGTCACCGCGAACATTCGCGAACATTCGCGCCGCGCCCGACTTTGCAGCGCCGCGCCAATTTGCTTAAGGGCCGCGCGATGAACATCCACGAATATCAGGCGAAAGAGCTTCTCGCGAAGTACGGCGTGCCGGTGCCGGCGGGCTATCCGGCGATGAGCGTCGAGGAAGCGGTCGAGGCGGCGAAGAAGCTGCCGGGGCCGCTTTGGGTTGTGAAGTCGCAGATTCACGCCGGCGGCCGCGGCAAGGGCCGCTTCAAGGAACTCGGACCGGAGGGCAAGGGCGGCGTCCGCCTCGCCCGTTCGATCGACGAAGTGCGCGAGCATGCCCAGGAAATGCTCGGCAAGACTCTGGTGACGGTGCAGACCGGCCCCGCGGGCAAGAAGGTCCAGCGCCTCTACATCACCGACGGAGTCGACATCGAAAAGGAATTCTATCTCGCGCTGCTGGTCGACCGCGAGAGCGGCCGGGTGGCAATCGTTGCGTCGACCGAAGGCGGAGTGGAGATCGAAAAGGTCGCGCACGAGACGCCGGAGAAGATCGCGACCATCAACGTCGATCCCGCGACCCGCCTGATGCCGCACCATGGCCGCGAAGTGGCGGCGGCGCTCGGCCTTACCGGCGACCTCGCCAAGCAGGCGGGCAAGGTGCTGGCGAAGCTCTACGAGACTTTCCTTGGCACCGACGCATCGCAGATCGAGATCAACCCGCTCGCCATCACCGGCACGGGTGAGCTGATGGTGCTCGACGCCAAGGTCGGGTTCGACAGCAACGCCGACTTCCGCCATCCCGACCTCGAGCAGCTCCGCGACCTTGCCGAAGAAGAGCCGATGGAGATCGAGGCGTCGAAATACGACCTCAGCTACATCAAGCTCGACGGCTCGATCGGCTGCATGGTCAACGGTGCCGGCCTCGCCATGGCGACGATGGACATCATCAAGCTGGAAGGCGGCGAGCCCGCCAACTTCCTCGACGTCGGCGGCGGCGCGAACAAGGAGAAGGTCACCGCGGCGTTCAAGATCATTTTGAGCGATCCCGCGGTGAAGGGAATCCTTGTCAACATCTTCGGCGGTATCATGCGCTGCGACATCATCGCCGAAGGCATCGTCGCCGCGGCGCGCGAGGTCGATTTGAAGGTGCCGCTGGTGGTCCGCCTCGAAGGGACGAACGTCCAGCAGGGCAAGGACATCCTGGCATCGAGTGGTCTTCCGATCATCCCCGCGAACGATCTTGGCGACGCGGCGAGGAAGATCGTCGCGGAAGTGAAAGAGGCGGTGCCAGCTTAATGATATTCGTCATCCCCGCGAAAGCGGGGGACCCAGTTTTTGTTACGCTAGGTTCCCGCCTTCGCGGGAATGACGATTTGGAGGAATGGGCATGAAAATCCTGGTCGCGGTCAAACGCGTCATCGATTTCAACGTGAAGCCGCGGGTCAAGCTGGACGGCTCTGGCGTCGATCTCGCCAACGTCAAGATGAGCATGAACCCGTTCGACGAGATCGCGGTCGAGGAAGCGATCCGCCTCAAGGAAAAGGGCGTCGCGACCGAGATCGTGGCCGTTTCGATCGGCCCGGCGAAGGCGCAGGAAACGCTGCGCACCGCGCTCGCAATGGGCGCCGACCGCGCGATCCTGGTGCAGACCGACGAAGAGGTGGAGCCGCTCGCCGTCGCCAAGATCCTCGCGAAGATCGCGCAGGAAGAGCAGCCCCAGATGATCATCCTCGGCAAGCAGGCGATCGACGACGATAACAACGCGACCGGTCAGATGCTCGCGGCGCTCCTCGGCTGGCCGCAGGGCACCTTCGCGTCGAAGGTCGAAGCCGCCAACGACAACGTCACCGTGACTCGCGAGGTCGACGGCGGGCTGGAGACGGTGAAGCTGCAGCTTCCCGCGGTAGTCACCACCGACCTGCGCCTCAACGAGCCCCGCTATGCCTCGCTGCCCAACATCATGAAGGCCAAGTCGAAGCCGCTCGCGACCAAGTCGCCGGGCGATTACGGGGTCGACGTCGCGCGGCGGCTGGAGACGATCAAGGTCGTCGAGCCCGCCAAGCGCCAGGCCGGGATCAAGGTCGGGTCGGTCGACGAGCTGGTCGAAAAGCTCAAGGGCATGGGGATTGCGAAATGAGCGTGCTGGTCCTGGTCGAACATGACGGCGGCGCCATTAAGGACGCGACGCTGGCGACCGTCACCGCGGCGGCCCAGCTCGGCGAAGTGCACGCGTTGGTCGCGGGGAACGACGTCGACGCTGTCGCGCAGGCGGCAGCGAAGATTGCCGGCGTGTCCAAGGTCTATGCGGCGAATTCATCCGCACTCGATCATCAGCTCGCGGAGGCTGTGGCGCCGCTCGCGGCCAAGCTGATGGAGAGCCACGAGGCGTTCGTGGTGCCCGCCACCACCACCGGCAAGAACATCGCGCCGCGCGTCGCTGCGTTGCTCGACGTGATGCAGATCACCGACATCCTCTCCGTCGAAGGGACAAACACCTTCACGCGTCCGATCTACGCCGGCAATGCGATCGCAACCGTGAAGTCAAACGACGGCAAAAAGGTGATCACCGTTCGCACCACCGCGTTCGAGAAGGCGGCGGCCGAAGGCGGCTCCGCGGCGATCGAGGAGGTCGATGCGGGAGCGAGCGATGGCAAGAGCGAGTTCGCCTCAATGGACGCGTCCGAAAGCGAGCGGCCCGAGCTCACCAGTGCCAAGGTCATCGTCTCCGGCGGCCGGGCGTTCGGCTCGTCGGAGCAATTCCACGCGCTGCTCGACCCGCTCGCCGACAAGCTCGGCGCGGCGGTCGGCGCGAGCCGCGCCGCGGTCGACGCG
>NZ_WJSQ01000240.1 GCF_009720245.1 Sphingomonas segetis
CTGCTGCCGAGCGACGTCGCCGTTGCGCAAGCCGTGGCCGCGCGGCTCAAGCTTTCGAACAAGGCGCGAAAGAGGCTCGCCTGCGCCGCCTCCGGCGACGGCGGCCTGGCCCCGGAAGCGCTCGCGTACCGGAGGGGCACCGAATGCGCCGTCGACCTGCTCCTGCTCTCCGGCAAGGCGAGCGAGGCGAGGCGGATCGCCAGATGGCACCCGCCGCGTCTTCCCATCCGTGGCGGCACGCTGATCGCCCGCGGCCTGACCGAGGGCCCCATCGTCGCGCGCACCCTGCGCCGGATCGAGGATCGCTGGGTCGAGGACGGTTTTCCGCAGGGTGACGAGCTGGAAGCGATCGTCGCCGACGCGCTGGCGAGCGCCTCGCCTTAGTCGCGGTCCTTGGCGGCCCGCCGCGTCTTTCGTGACCGCCGCACCGGCCGGACCGTCTCTCCCCGCTTTTGGGTGGTGCGGACCTTGAGCAGGTCCTGGCGCGAAATGATGCCGACGACCCGGCGGCTTTGCGGGTCGACGATTGGCACGCGCCCAGTCCCCGAATCGACCATCATGTCGGCCACCGCTCCGCAGGAGGTTTCCGGGTAGGCGACGAGGGTCGATGCGTCCGAAAGCAGATCGCCGAGCTGCCCTTCGCTCTTTTTCGCGACCTGCCAGCGCAAGACGTCGGTGCGCGAGACCAGACCGACCAGCCGCCCCTCCTCGTCGACCACAGGGTAGGAACGGTGCTCGGCCTCGTCGGCGAAGAAGCGGAGCACATCGGGAACCGCCATCGATGCCGGCAGGGTGCGGGGATTGCGCGTCATCAGCTGCCCCGCGAGCAGGAACTCGAGCGCGTCCACCGTATATTCGCGAAGGATGTGCCGCCCGCGCCGCGCGATCTTCTCGGTCAGGATCGAGCGCTTCATGATCAGCACGCTGACCGCATAGGCCGCAGCCGCCGCGGCGATCGTTTCCGGCAGCGCCGAAAGGTGATCAGTCAGCTCCGCGGCGAACAGCGCCCCGGTCATCGGCGCCCGCATCACCCCGCTCATCACGCCGGCCATGCCGACCATCGCCCAGAATCCCGGGTCGCCGGGCAGATATTGGCCCATCAAGAACCCGGCGCAGCCGCCGAGGATCAGCAGCGGCGCGAGGATTCCGCCTGACGTTCCCGACCCGAGCGCGACCAGCCACACGATTGCCTTGACAACGAGGAGGAGGAGAACCGCCGTGATGACCAGATTGCCGTCGAGAAGCGCCTGGATGCTGTCGTAGCCCGCGCCAAGCACGCGGACGTCGAACAGCGCGCCGATCCCAACCACGACGGCGCCCATCGCCGGCCACCACATCCAGTGGATCGGGAGGGCATGAAAGCCGTCCTCCACCCGGTACAGGACGAAGGACAGAAGGGCGGCCAGCAATCCGGTAATCAGTCCGATCGCCGCGGCGATCGCCACTGGCGCCATTCCGGCCGGCGTCGGCGCCGCGAACGGAAACAGCGGCCCGGAGCCGACCAGCAGCGGGCGCCACGCCAATGCAACCAGCACCGCCGTCACGACCGGCACGAAGCTGCGCGGCTTCCATTCGAATAGCAGCAGCTCGACCGCCAGCATGATCGCGGCGAACGGAGTCCCGAAAATGCCGGTCATTCCGGCCGTCGCGCCCGCGACGAGCAGCGTCTTGCGCTCGGCGGCGCTCAAGCGGAACAGTTGCGCGAACAGCGATCCGATGGCGCCGCCGGTCATGATGATCGGCCCTTCGGCGCCGAACGGTCCCCCGCTCCCGATCGACACCGCCGACGATAGCGGCTTGAGCAGCGCCACTTTGAGCGACAGCTTGCTTTCGCCATAGAGGATAGTCTCGATCGCCTCGGGGATGCCGTGGCCGCGGATCTTGTCCGATCCGAACCGCGCCATCAGCCCGACGATCAGCCCGCCGACCACCGGGATCAGCAGCACCAGCAGCGCGCCGCGTCCGGCAATCACCGCCGGCGCGAAGGCGAAATGCCCGTACCAGAATAGGTTTGTCGCGAAGCCAATGAGCTTGAGCAGCGCCCAGGCGCTGAACGCCCCGCCGGTGCCGGCGACGACCGCCATCGCGGCGAGGATCAGCATCCGGTAATCGGCGCTATAGTCCGCAAGACGCCGCGGGTGGTTCAGCGTTGTTGAAGGCATGGTGGCCGCATGACGCACGGTCGCCGCCGAATGCAACGGCGACGCCATTCACTTGACTTTGGTCAAGGCCTTGCGGTTACCCGCGCCGAATTCCCGAAGGTGCGAGCACAACCCCGTCCGCCGTGTGGGGCATCGCCGCCGACCCTCTCGCGGCCGCTGCTGCGACCGGTGGCGGCGCGGGGTGCCTGGGGAGCCTCTCGTAACAGGCGAAGAGATCGGCGAAATGCTCGTCCATCGTTCGTGGACGACAAGCGCGGATCGCGGCAGCCCGCTGTAGCTCGGGCCCGCGCTCGGCGAAGCGCGTGATCGCCTGCTCGAGCGATCGCTCCCGGCCTGCCGCATAGGTCGTACCGGCGCCGTCCACGAGCTGGTCGACCGCGGCGCCGCGGTCGGGCACGATCA
>NZ_WJSQ01000241.1 GCF_009720245.1 Sphingomonas segetis
GCCTTCGGCGAGCACGACCAGCACCTGCATCACGCGCGGCTCGACGTCGGCGGTGCCGCCGGGTCCGGCGACCGTCCGGCTCGACGGGCTGACCGCGGCGAGGCCTAGGGTGAAATCGGGGCGCGCCGCCAGTTGGGCGGTGGTCAACAGACCGTCAGTGGCAGGTCGCCCCAGATCATTCATCGCCGCAGAGCCCCCGGTCATCGGCAAACATCGGCAAATCTTCAGTCGCCATCATCCCACTGCATCTGGGCTTAGGCAACCTTCATGCCGTCTGCCGGGCGAGGGAGTTGCGCAACAGACGATGGCGGAATCCCGCGCCGCTTTCAGGGCTTGAACAGGAACGCGTCGGGGGCGCCACGGGCGCGCCAGTAATCGGTAAGCCCGAGGCCGTCGCTCAGGGTCCGGAAGCGAGGGTCTGAACGCATCGCGCGGGACGCCGGCGTGAACAGCCCGAGCGTGTTGCGCCACTGCGGCCCGTCCACCCACAATTGCTTGTCGGGGGAATCGCGGCGAAGCACGATCGGGCCGCGGGAGAGCAGAAAGCCGTCGGCGATGTCGAACGCGGTATCGAGATCACCGAGCGCCGACATCGCGAGCAGTCCGTAGGAGGCAAGCGCGGGGCTGGATCGAGCGCCGTCGAGACTCGCCGTGCGAGCGGCCTCGATCGCAGCCGGCGTGCGCGTCTCCAGCGCGGCGAGCGACGCTCGCCACATCGATACGCCAGCCGGTGACAGCAGGATCGGCTTTTTCGCCTCTTCGTCGACGAGCGCGAGGGCTTCGCGGGTGCGGTCGGTAAATGCGCAAATGAGGAGGCGCGACATCCGGACCAGCGGGTGGGCCGGCCACAGGTCCATCGCCGATTGGCTCGCCTGCTGCGCTTCCTCGCTCCGACCGAACACCCACAGCTTCAAGGCGCGGCGAAGCATGTAGGTGGGCGAAATGGGTTCGAGCGCAATCAGCCGCTCGTTCAACTGCCACGACTCGCGCGTTCGTCCGGCTCCCTGCAACAGCCGGTCGAGCCAGGACATCGCCCGGGGATTGTCGGGCGCAGCGCCAAGGATTCGCCGGAGGCCGTCCTCGACAGCGGCACGGCTCTGAAAAGACCGCTCGATCAGCACTAGTGCCGTCAGCGCATCGGGCTGGTTCGAATCGAGCCGCAGCGCGGCCTGGGCGGCGCGCTGAGCCTCCTGGATGGCATTTCCAGCGTCAGAACGCGGCCCAGACTGGGACTCGGCAACAAGCGCATAAGCAAGGAGCCCGCGAGCGCCGGCATCGTCGGGGCGAATCGCGACCGCTTGCCTGAAGTGTTGGACGGCATCGGAATCGGTTCGACGATCGCCATAGCGAAGGGCGGTGAGGCCGCGATCCATCGACGCGTCGAACCGCGGGTCGGCGCGCGGACTGCGCCACCACCAGGCTGCGCCACCCGCCGCGGCGAGCGCCGCGGCGCCTGCGCCAAGGAAAAGCCTGCGGGATGGAGCCGTCGCGGCCTCGTCCGACCGGTCGCTCCCGGGGATCGAGGCACCGCCCGAAACACTGAGTCGATATCCGGTCTGACGTACGGTCTCGACGGCGAAGCTTTCGCCCCCGACTTCCGCAGCGAGCTTGCGGATGGCGCGGATAACGCGGTTGAGGCTGTCGTCGCCGACATAGACTCCGCCCCAGCAGCGCTGGAACAGCGTTTCGCGGGCGACCACCTGGCCCGGGGCTTCGGCGAGCACGACCAGCACCTGCATGACGCGGGGTTCGACGTCGGCGGTGCCGTCGGGGCCAGCAATCGTCCGGTTAGAGGGACTGACGGTCGAAGCGCCCAGCTTGAAATCGGCCCGGGCCGCGAGGTCGGCGGTGGTGAGCTGGCCCGCCGTTTCAACTCGAACCGCATCGTTCACCGCGACAAACCCCCCAATCATCGGCTGATCATCGGCAAATCGTCAGGCCCTCATCATCCCACAACGACGGCATTGCAGGCAACCTCCCGCCCATCGACCTGCGGCTGCCGAGCGACATCGCGGGGCGGCGCGCGAGTGAGTGAGTGAGGGAGGAAGACATGACACGCAATGGTTTCCTGGTCGCCGGCGCATCGGCGCTGTCGCTTGCGCTGACCGCCTGCGGCGGCGGCGGAGGGGAGGTCGCAACCATTCCGCCGCCCCCGCCCCCGCCGACCCCAACGCCCACGCCCACGCCGACCCCAACGCCCACGCCCGCTTCGGCCTCGATGAATCCGTTGAGCCAGGCGCCGGCGGGCGTCACGTCGACGACCGACCTGACGAGCATCGGAGTGCTCAAGGACGTGCGTTGGAACGCCGATCTCAACGCATATGAAGTCACCTACAACGGGACCGATGCGCACATCGTCCGGACGGGTGGTGCGGCGTTTGCCGAATCGGGCAATCTGGTGGCGGCTGACGGGTCGACGCTGAACACCGTCCAGGCGCTGACCGGGTACAGCTACACCCGCCTGGGATACGCCGGCTTCGCCGACGGCGGTTTCGCGTTCGGCATCGCCACCCCCGCCGGCGCGGTGCCGACCGTGGGGACGGC
>NZ_WJSQ01000242.1 GCF_009720245.1 Sphingomonas segetis
GAGCAGGAGCTGGCGCTGAGTTCCGCCGATCCCGGCGTGGCCGAGGCGCACCGCAAGATGCAGCGCGCCTATCTCGAGCGCGCGAGTGTCGGGGGCCGCCCGGAGGCCCAGCTGCCGCCGCAGCCGATCGCCTAGCTTTCGTCGGTCGCGGCGAGGCGCCGGCGGGTTTGTTCGACCAGCGCGGAGCGGGCTTCGGACCGTGCTGCTTCCAGCCGGCCATAAGCGTTCGCTTTTTCCGCCTTCAGCTCGTCGGCGAAACGGCCGGCGCGCACTTCCCGAAGCACCTCGGCCATCCGTTCGCGGACGCCTTCATCGACCATCCGCCTGCCGCCGAGCAGCGCGCCGAGTTCGGCGGTGTTCGAGATCGCCTCGCGCATTCCCGCGATCCCGCATGCCTCGATCAACTCGGCGATGAGGTGCAACTCGCCGACGCATTCGAGATAGGCGACCTCCGGCGAGATGCCGCCCTCGACGAGCGTCTCAAAGCCGGCGATCAACAGCTCGGGCACGCCGCCCCACACCACCGCCTGCTCGTTGAACAGATCGGCTTCGGCCTCCTCGGCAAAGTTCGACGCGATCAGCCCGGCGCGTCCGCAGCCGATCGCGCGGCCATAGGCGAGGGCGATGTCGCGGGCGTCGCCAGTCGCGTCGCGCTCGACCGCCCACAGCGCGATCATCCCCTTGCCCTGCTCGTACAGCGAGCGAAGCGCGGTGCCGGGCCCCTTGGGCGCGACCATAAAGATGTCGAGGTCCGGGCGCGGATCAACAAAACCGAAGCGCACCGACAGACCGTGGCTGAACCCGAGCGCCGCGCCGTCGCGCAGCTGCGGCTCGACCTCCTGGTAGAGGGAGGCGTGGGTCTCGTCCGGCGCGAGCATCATCACCACGTCGGCTGATCCGACCGCCTCCTCGATCAGCGCGGTCCGCAAGCCGTTGGCTTCCGCCTCACGGGTGCTTCCCGATCCACCGCGCAGCCCGACGACCACGTCGATGCCGCTGTCCTTGAGGTTCAGCGCCTGCGCCCGGCCCTGGTTGCCGTAGCCGAGGATCGCAACGCGCTTCCCCGCGAGCGGTGCGGGATCGATGTCGGCGTCGCGGAGCAGGTCCATGGCGCGCGCCTAGCCTTTCGCTTGCAACAGGGCCAGCACATCGCCGAGGCGGTCCAGGTCGAGCGGCTCCTGGAAACGCGGCCAATCCGGCGGCGGCTGGTGCGCGAACCAGGTATATTGGCGCTTCGCATAGCGCCGCGTCGCCTGCTGGCCTGCGGTGACGGCCTCGTCGAGCGATGTCTCGCCGAGCAGGTATCGCGAGAGCTCGGGGACGCCGATCGCGCGCATCACCGGCAGGTTCGGGTTGAGCTTGCGCGCGAGCAAGGCCTCGACTTCGGCCACCGCGCCGGAATCGATCATGTGCGCGAAGCGATCGTTGCAGCGGGCGTAGAGCCACTTTCGGGGGGGAAGGAGGACCAGAGGCCGGAGCGCGATCCGGTCCGCGATCGCGCCCTCGCGGTCCTTCTGCCATTCCGCCAGCGTGCGGCCGGTCGACAGGATCACCTCGAGGGCGCGGCTGATTCGCGCCGCGTCAGCCGGGTTAAGGTGAGCGGCGGCGTCCGGATCGAGCGCTCGAAGCTTCGCGACATTATCATCGAGCGGCGTCTGGCGGACGGACGCGCGCACGTCCGGATCGATCGCCGGCACGGGCGCGATGCCGTCGAGCAGCGTTCGGAGGTAAAGCCCGGTCCCGCCCGCCAGGATTGGCGTTCGGCCGCCCGAGTGGATGTCGGCTATTGCGCCTCGCGCCATCTCTGCCCATTCCGCGGCCGAGCAGGGGAGGGCGCCGTCCTTGACGCCGTAGAGCCGATGTTCGGCGGCGTTCAGTTCCTCGTCGGTCGGCGCTGCGCTGAGGATGCGCAGGTCGCGGTAGATTTGCGCGCTGTCGGCATTGACGATCACGCCGCCGGTTTGCTGAGCAAGGGCGAGCGCCAGCGCCGACTTGCCGCTCGCGGTCGGTCCGGCGATGAGGATCAGTGGAGGATTTTGGCGAACCATGGCGATCGCGACGCTGATAGCAGCGGGACGGCTCGATGACAGGCTGGTGGACCGCGTCCTCGGCCTGCTGCGCGAGCTGGATCCGAAGGCGGCGTTCCTTCACTGGATCGACGAGGGCGACGCCGCGGACCTGCGCTTCTCCGGCGATGCGAGATCGGCGCGCTGGGCGCTGGAGGCGCTCGATGACGTGGATATTGTCGTCCAGGCCGACGAACCGCGCTGGAAGCGGTTGCTGGTCGCCGACATGGATTCGACGATCATCGGCCAGGAATGCATCGACGAGCTCGCCGATTACGTCGGCCTCAAGGAAAAGGTCGCGCGGATCACCGAGCGCGCGATGCAGGGGGAGCTCGATTTCTCGGGCGCGCTGCGCGAGCGCGTGCGGCTTCTCGCCGGCCTCGACGAACGCGCGCTGCGGCGCTGCCTCGCCGAACGCGTCGAGGTCACCGCGGGCGCGGAAACGCTCGTCCAGACCATGCGCGCGGGCGGGTC
>NZ_WJSQ01000243.1 GCF_009720245.1 Sphingomonas segetis
CGGTGACCGCAATGAGCACGGCCGCCTCCGTCGAGGCGGCGGCGCGAAGCCCGGGGCAATCGCCCTCCAGCGGTGGCTCTGCGGCCGGGTTGGCGAGCGCCGCTCGCAAGCGTTCTGCGAGCGCGCTCATGGTCCGTCCAGCGGAAAGAATGTTCCGGCGCTCCAGATCCCCGGCGGATCGGCGCCTTCCGCGAGCGCGGCTTCCGCGAGCTCGTAATAGAGCGCTCGCGACAGCTCGGCTTCGAGCCCGTGACGGACAAGGATTCGCGGCGACGGTCCCTGATCCGTCTGCACGACCCGCAGCGGGTGATCGCGGTCGACGAGCACCGCGTCGCCGGAGTCCAGCTGGAAGGCGAGGCGCCGGCCGCGCCCATCGCCCTTAGTCTGCATCGCCACCGCCCGGAAGGCGGTGCGCTCGACGTCGATGTCGAGCTTCTCGGCCGGCGTCACCAGCACGTGGCGACCATCGGGCTCGCGCCTGAGCACGGTCGAGAAGAGGCGGACCATTGCCGGCCGGCGGATGGCCGCGCCCTCGTGGTACCATGTCCCGTCCGCGGCAATGCGCATCCGCGAATGGCCGCAGCGCTGCGGATTCCACTGGTCGACGGGCGGCAGCCGGCGCTCGTCGATCAGCTTCTGAAGGCCGGCGAAGCTGATGCCGTGAAGTTCGATCGGAGGCCGGCTCTCTGGCATGCACGCGTCATTGGATTGCTTCGCCGCTCGGCTCAAGGCAGGAGTGCCGGTCGATGCAGCCTGACAGAACAGCAATCGTCACCGGTGCCGGCAAGCGCGTCGGCCGCGCAATTGCGGCCGCGCTGATCGAGGACGGCTGGCACGTGGTCGCGCACGTCCACCGCGAATCCGACCCCGTCCCGGATGGTGCAACGCGGGTCGCCGCGGACCTCGACGACGTGCATTGCGCCGATGCGATCTTCGCTGCGGCCGACGGCCATCCGCCGGTGCGCCTGCTGGTCAACAACGCGGCGCGGTTCGCGTGGGACGGGTTCGGCGGCTTCGACCCGGAACAATTCGCCGCGCACATGGCAGTCAACGTCCGCGCGCCCGCGCTGCTCATTGAGCGGTTCGCAGGCGTGCAGTCGCCCGGCGAGGATTCGCTCGTCGTCAACTTGCTGGATTCGAAGCTCGTCGCGCCGAACCCCGACTATCTCAGTTATACTTTGTCCAAACAGGCGCTTGCCGGCTTGACGGAGCTCGCCGCGCGTGCGCTTGCGCCCGGAGGAATGCGCGTAAACGGCGTCGCGCCTGCGCTGATGCTCCGCTCGACTGGGCAGAGCGAGGAGAATTTCGAGACGATGCACGCCAACAACCCGCTCGGGCGCGGCGTAGAGCCAGCCGATGTGGTCGGCGCGATCCGCTTTCTCATCGATGCTCGCTGCGTCACCGGCCAATTGATCGTGATCGATTCCGGGCAGCGCTTCCTCGGCCTCGGCCGCGACGTACAATTCCTCGATCCAACATGAGCGAGCCCAGGCTGCAGGGCCTAATCCCCGAAAAGTTGAGGGTCCGCTCGGCGCGGATCATGCTCGAATCGCTCGCGGTTCAAACCGACATCGGATTTCACGATTTCGAGGTCGGAGCGCCGCAGCGGCTGCTGGTCGACGTCGAGATCTGGCTCGACGATATTGTCGCGCCGCCCGACGAGGACCCTGCCCGCGCGTGGAACTATGATTTCCTTCGTTCGGAGGTGCAGGAGATCGCCGCATCGCGCCGCTTCAACCTCCAGGAAACGCTCGCTCATGCGGTCTTCGAGCGCCTTGCCGCGTTCCGCGGAGTGCGTGCACTTCGGGTGCGCACGTCGAAGCCGGACATCTATGCGGACGCCCGCGGAGTAGGGGTTGAAATCGCCTCGTTCGACGGCCTGTGGCCGGACTGCTGAGCAAAGCGCTGTGCCTGCACCGGTTTCACGCCTTCCGGATGTGGAACAAAATCCGTTGCGCGGCCTTTGTGGCAGCGATAAGGAGGCGCGCTTGTCGCCGAGGAGACGCAGTCGTATCGGCGGTCCCATCAAGAGGGCAGGGCGCGCGTCCGAACGCCCAGTCCTGACCGTGGTTCGCCACGGCGTGTCGAGGAGAAGTGCGGGTTAATGTCGTACGCACAACGCAAAGAGCTGAGCGGCAATCGGAGCGTCTCGATCTTCATGACGGTCGCCGTCGTCGGCTCCCTCATGTACGCCATCGTTTCGGGCCTGGCCTACGACGTCATCAAGCACCAGGCGGAGAGGCTGAAAGTCATCGACGTGGAGCAGCAGCCGCCTCCGCCGCAGGAGCCGCCGCCGCCGCCGAAGGACATGCCCAAGGTGCCGCCGCCGCCGGTCACGCCGCCGCCATTGGTGCAGATGAACGCGCCGACGCCGCCGACCATCCAGACGGTGACGGCGCCGCCGGTACCGCCGGTCATTCCGCCGGTCGTCTCGG
>NZ_WJSQ01000244.1 GCF_009720245.1 Sphingomonas segetis
GGCGCCGGTCGATCGGCCGGAGCAGCCGCTCGAAGTGGGCCATCGGGTCGAGCCATGGGGATTGCGGGCAACGGTCCGGCGCTGCCGCATGGCGCAGCGGCCGCCCACGTCGTGTTCACGGCCGCCCTCCGGCCTGAGAGGGGGGTCCTCATCGAGCGTCCTCGCGCGCCGCCGGAGTGTCGGCGGCCGACCGGGCATCCGCTTGACTCCCGAAGGGCGTGCGCGCTTCCTGCGCAAGCTCGGGCCAATGGGGGGAGTGCAGCCATGCGCCTGCCGAGCGCCGTTGCGTTGCTTGCGTCGTCGCTATGCATCAGCCTGCCGGTTCTGCCGGCGCAAGCACATCCCGGCGGGCTGAATGCCGAGGGGTGCCACAACAACCGGAAAACGGGTGAATATCACTGCCACCGCTCGGGCACCTCGTCCCGACCCGCACAGCGGCCTTTGAGGGCCCACTCGACTGACGGCACGTTCCGCAACTGCTCCGAGGCCCGGGCAGCGGGAGCGGCGCCCGTCCGTGCCGGCGATCCCGGCTATTCGCGGAAGCTTGACCGAGACGGCGACGGAGTAGGGTGCGAGTGATCGGCAGGGGATCGTCGAACGATTGCGAATCGCGATCGCTCAGTCGCCGCCACCCTCGCAGGCCGGAATGAAATCGCCCGCGTCGGCGGGCCACAGCCCGGGGCCCTGCTGCGCCTCGAGTTCCGCCTCGACCGCGTCGGGAAGGCTCGTCAGGAAGTCGATCCCGGTGAGCTGCTCGATTTCGTCGACGGTCGTGAGGAATCGCGTGTGATCGAACGGCCGGTGCGAGTAGCCCGGGCCGACCTGCGGGTAGATGAAGGCCAGGAAATTCGGCCGGTTCGGAATGCCGCTCTCCCGGATGACGATCTTGAAGAGGGCTTCCGGGATCGCCACCGGGAACTCGCCGGAATCGCCGAGATGGGCATAGGCATGGCGATCCGCGAAGACCGGGCCGGTGACGATCCACACCGTCCCGAAATGCTGGGCCCAGGCACCCGTCAGATTTTCAAGATCGAGCCATATTCCCGCGTTGAACGACTGGCGCTGCGGGACGGCATTGTAGAAGCTGTGCGTATTCCACTGCGCGTCGTCGCCGAGCCTCTCGGCGAGCAGCTTCATCGCTAGATGACCGCGCGCAAACCAGGCCGGATGCGAATGCCGGAACGCGTTCGTCGTCCGGTACGACCGGTCGTCCGGCATGATTCCCGAGTCGTGGAGCTCGTCGTCCGTGATCCA
Source organism: Sphingomonas segetis (assembly GCF_009720245.1). Lineage (GTDB taxonomy): Bacteria > Pseudomonadota > Alphaproteobacteria > Sphingomonadales > Sphingomonadaceae > Sphingomicrobium > Sphingomicrobium segetis. The sequence goes on from NZ_WJSQ01000244.1 coordinate 1,255, forward strand.
CGTGCCCGGCCGCGGATGGGTTGCGATGCACTGGCCTTCGACGCGCTTCACCTCATAGGCGACCCACTCGGGCACGCCGAGCGCATCGGGGCCGCCGAATTGGTCGTCGTCGTCGAGGTCGTCGAAGCTGCTTCGATAGGCCCTGAAGTCCTTTACGATTCCGTTGCTGCTGGTGACCCAGCGATCGTGATTGTAGCTCGGATCGAGGACATTCGGCCTGAACGTCTGTGCATGAAGAGGGCCGGCCGCGACAAGGAGCGCGGCCATGGCTGCGATCAGCTTCTTCATCAGGTGTCGCTCCGCGGAACCGGGCGATTCGGCGCTGCAGTATAGCAGAGAATCGAACGGCCCGGCCGGTCACCGTCAGGTGCCGCTTTCCATCGATGCGCCGACACTCGCACGGAAGTCGTGAGCCTGTCCTGCGCTCCGACGCAGCCAGGTGCGGACGCGCCCTCGAAAGTGAGTCGACTGCGCTTGTGCTCCGGACAGGCACGGCTAAGCTTGAAGCGCGCCGGAGTGACGGCGCCGGGGCGTGAGAACCTCGACTTGTTGGTAACTTATTTGACGAGACTCGCAGCGGCCGAATCGCAACAGGAGCCCGTGCTTTTGCGCATTCTTGCGGAGCGCTTCCCGAGCAGCGATCCGAACCGTGAGGCGGCTGAGCGACCGCTTCGCTGAGGCGGCGCGGGTCTGCGCCGACCTGCGGCAATTATGCGCGCTCGTCGGCGATGCCGCCGCGGAGCTCGGCTTCCAATATTTCGCGCTGCTTGATCACGCCAGCCTCGCCGCCTCTGGCGTCGGGCTGGTCCGGATCGACAATTATCCGGATGCCTGGGTGCGCGAGCTGGTCGAGAGCGGCGATGCGGCCGACGATCCGGTCCATCTCGCCAGCCGCCGCGCCAACACCGGCTTCGGCTGGTCCCAGCTGGGATCGCTGATCAGGCTCAATGACCGCCACAAGAGCATCATGGCGCGAAGCCGCTATTTCGGCCTCGGCGCGGGCTTCACCGTTCCGGCCAATGTGCCGGGCGAGCCAAGCGCTTCCTGCTCCTTCGCGGTCCGGGCGGGGATGGATCTGCCGGCGGCCCGGCTCCGTTGCACCGAGCTGGTCGGTGCCCATGCGCTGTGCGCGGCACGGCGTCTGCGGACGCTGCGCGCGCGTCGGAC
>NZ_WJSQ01000245.1 GCF_009720245.1 Sphingomonas segetis
AGATTGTCGACATGCCCGTCCGTATGGTCGTTGAGGAGCCCCGAGCCGAGCCACACGACTCGCTCGAAGCCCAGGTCTGCGTGCAGCCGCTCCTCGGTCTCGTCGCGCCTCAGACTGTTTCGGTTTGTGTTGCGCGGCGCGCATGTGCATCGTGGCGGGCGGGAGCGACGGGGCTGCGGGGAATGGCGCAAATCGGCGGCGATAAGGACGCGAATCTCGCCGCCGCAGCAGCCGCGGGCGACCGCGCCGCGTTCGAGGTCCTGCTCCGCCGGCATTACGACCGGGTGCACGGGCTCGCCTGGCAACTGACGGGGTCGCGGGCGGACGCCGACGACATCGCTCAGGAGGTGTGCTGCACGTTGGTCGAGAAGATCGGCAGCTTCCGCGGGGAGGCGAAGTTCACGACCTGGCTGACGGGGATCACATTCAACGCGTGCCGCGATTTCCGGCGGCGGCGGCGCTCGCTCGGCGGGATGATCGACCGGCTGACGCTGCTCGCGGGGCTGGCCGCGGCGCCGGACGGGCGCGATGCCTATGATGCGGTGTGGATCAGGAGCGCGGTCGCCCGGCTCAAGCCCGCTCTTCGCGACACGGTGGTGCTGGTGGCAGGGCAGCAGCTGACCCACGCCGAGGCGGCCGAGGTCCTGGGCGTCGCCGAGAACACCATCGCGTGGCGGATGCACGAAGTGCGGCGGATTCTGGCAGGCGACTGAGCCCGGAAAAAATCTTCAAAGGATTTGCCGCGCGGCTGCGTCAGAGTTGCAGGCGGGCGATGGGGCCGCGCCAGCAAAAGGGAGTTTGCAATGCGCCGCCAGCATCGTTCCATGGGACTGGCTTTGACCGCCGTCCTGCTCGCGTCCTGCGCGAGGTCGGGCGTCGACGACAAGGTCGCGTCGACGTCGCAATCCGCGCCGGAAGCGAAGGTCGCGGATACATCCAACATGGTCGTCACCGGGTCGCGCATCGCCGCGCCCCAGCTGAGGGCCGAGAGCATGCCGATGTCGGTGATGGCGCCGCCACCGCCGCCACCGCCCGCGCCGGGCATGTACGTGCCGCAATGGGCCTCGCCGCCCTACCACGACCAGGGCCGCGACAAGTTCACGAGCGTCGACGAGAACCCGTTCAAGATCGTGCGCGAGGCACCGGTGTCGACCTTCTCGATCGATGTCGACACGGCATCCTACTCGTGGGTCCGCGCGTCGCTGAACCGCAATGTTCTCCCTCAGCCGGCGGCGGTCCGGACGGAGGAACTGGTCAACTATTTCCCCTACGATTACGCGCCGCCGCGCACCAAGGAGCAGCCGTTCAGCACCGATGTCGCGGTGCTTCCGAGCCCGTGGTCCGACGGCCGCAAGCTCGTGCGGATCGGGATCAAGGGATACGATGTCGAGCAGCGGGGACGGCCGCACGCCAACCTCGTCTTCCTGATCGACACGTCGGGCTCGATGCAGGAGCCGAACAAGCTGCCGCTGCTCAAGCAGTCGCTCGAGATGCTGCTCGACGAGCTGGCGCCGACCGACACGGTCTCGATCGTCACTTATGCCGGATATGCCGGCACCGCGCTCGAGCCGACGAAGGTGCGCGAGAAGCACAGGATCGAGGCGGTGATCGATTCGTTGGGCGCCGGCGGGAGCACCGCGGGCGCCGAAGGCATCCGCCAGGCTTACTCGCTGGCCGAAGCGAACCTCGACCCGCGCGGAGTCAACCGCGTCATCCTCGCGACCGACGGCGACTTCAACGTCGGGATCACCGACCAGGAGGAATTGAAAGGCTATGTCGAGCGCGAGCGCGAGAAGGGCGTGTTCCTGTCGGTGCTCGGCTACGGAATGGGCAATTACAACGACGCGCTGATGCAGGTGCTGGCGCAGAACGGCAACGGCACCGCGGCGTACATCGACACGCTGGCCGAGGCGCGCAAGACGCTGGTCGAGGAAGCGAGTTCGACGCTGTTCCCGATCGCCAAGGACGTGAAGATCCAGGTCGAGTTCAACCCGGCGACGGTCGCAGAGTATCGGCTGATCGGCTACGAGACGCGCGCGCTCAATCGCGACGATTTCGACAATGACAAGGTCGATGCCGGGGACGTCGGGTCGGGCCAGACGGTGACCGCGCTGTACGAGATCGTGCCGGTCGGCGGCCCGCGGACGATGAGCGACCTGCGCTACTCGAAGCCAAGGGGCACGGCGGGCGGCGGCAGCGAATATGGCTATGTGAAGATCCGCTACAAATTGCCGAAATCCAGGACGAGCCGGCTGATCTCGACTCCGATCGACCGGCGCTCGGAGGTGCGCAGCTTCGCCGCGGCGCCGCAGGACGCGCGGTTCGCGGCGGCGGTCGCCGGCTTCGCCGAACTGCTTCGCGGCGGCAAGTATTCGGGGTCGCTGAGCTACGACGACGTGCTGAGGATCGCCAA
>NZ_WJSQ01000246.1 GCF_009720245.1 Sphingomonas segetis
CGCAACCGAGCGCGACAACGAGACATTGCGCCGCCGAAGCTTGTCGGCGCAGATCGACAGCGCGGCGACGGCGCGGTCCATCGCCTCGTCGGACAGCGCGCCGCTGCGCGCCAGCCCCTCGCCGAGCCGGACAATGCGCGAGAAGGCGTCAATGACGGTGAATCCGCCGCCGCTCGGGCGCGCAATCAGCAGCCGGCAATTGTTGGTGCCGAGGTCGATCGCTCCATATGTGTGACGGTGCGGCTCACGCTTCGGCGAGAAACCCTGATCCGCTGGCCGGCCCTGCTCGCGATAACCCTGCTGCAGGGCCGGCGCACTGGCGACACCCTGCGCCATGACACACGCCCGTTTCTGTTCTTCACCGCCACTGTCGAAGCGGCTGACTTGAGCGGGTTTTAATCACAATATGGTGCTTGTGGGCAAGTGCGGGGCCTTGCGGCCGGTGCCGTTGACAGTGCAAAGGCCCCTTTCTATCTCGCCGCATCCCAAGCTGCCCCGTCGTCTAATGGTAAGACTACGGACTCTGACTCCGTCAATCGTGGTTCGAATCCACGCGGGGCATCCATCCTCCGTCCGTTAACCGCTGTGAGGAAATGTACGGGATTCGTGCGGTTCGTCGCGGAAGCGTAACAGTTGGGCGTTGACGGTTGAACTGCTGTTTACGTCCGGATTCCCGTGGTCGCTGATCCGTGATTCCTTCCTCTTCGGGACTGAGGGCGGAGGTAAGGATGGGGCAACGGACAAGCTGCGGCGCGCTGCTGATCGGCATTGCCGTGCTCGCCTGCCCCGCCGCAAGTGCGGCCGCGCCTCCCGCCGCAGCCCGAGCCCCGAACCTGCTCGCGACCGCTCCCGACATGCTGGGCACGCGCGCTGTCCCGATCAGGGCCGACCGCTTTTCGGACAGCCTCAAGCGCGCCCGCGAGGATGCATCGACATCGCCGCTCCTGCAGCGGCTGATTGCGCCGGCGCGGCCGATGCCGCCGCTCCAGAAGATGGCGTTCATCCAGTCGGCCGTGACACGCAGCATCCACTGGATTTCGGACGCCACCGAATGGGGCCAGCACGATTACTGGGCAAGCGCATCGCAGACCCTCTCCCATGGCGCCGGCGACGCGAAGAACCGCGCGATCGTCAAGCTGCACGCGTTGCGCGCGCTCGGATTCAAGAACTCTGACCTGTTCCTGACGCTCGCGCGCGATCGCGTCGGGGGGCCACTGACCGTGCTGACGGTGCGCAGCGGCGGCCGCTATTATGTGATGGACGATACCGGAGGGCGACCGTTTGCTGTCGAGGAACGTCGTCTCGAGTTCCAGCCGGTCATGAGCTTCGGCATGTACGGCGCATGGGTCCACGTCCCACCGACCGCAATGGCGTCGTCGCGCGCGGCGCCGTCGACCGTCGCGGCGTCGGCTGCGAACTCATCCACAGCCGGTCGGCCGTAAGCAGGCGTTCACGCGCACTCCCACCCGCGCAGGCTTGTGCTATGACAAGCCCACGCCACGGCGGGAGGCAGGCTTGCGACGCATCCGAACATTCACGGCACTGGCGATCATCATCGGGCTCGCAGCATGCGCGGGCGGCGAGCGCCCAAGGCAGGCGCAGCGCCCTGCTCCGCCGGCGTCGCGGTCACCTGCGCCCTCTGACGCAACGTTCGTGGCCGCCAGCGCGTCGTTCGACCTGTTCGTGATCCGCTCCTCGGAGCTGGCGCTGCAACGCTCCTCGTCAGCGCGGATCCGCGACTTCGCCTCGTCGATGATCTCGTCGCACAGAGGGACCAGCGGACAGCTGTCGCTTGCCGGGCGACGGCTGAACCTCCTGCCCTCGGCGAAATTGCGGCCCGGAGAGCAGGCGATGCTCGACTCTCTCGGGTCGAGCAGCCGGTTCGATGCCGATTTCGTTCGCGATCAGCGCCTCGTGCACCAGCAGCTGGTGTCGATCGACTCCGCTTATGCCGCGCGTGGCCGAAGCCCGACGCTGCGCCCGGTCGCGGCGGCGGCGCTGCCGATCGAGCAGCGTCACCTGAGGCTTCTCGGGTACCTCTAAGTACCGCAGAACGAAGGCTCTTTTCGGCGCAGGTAAACGCGCCGGTAACCACGAGCGCTAAGCCAATCTTGGTCTTGTTTCGGCAGATGCCGGTGCATGGCAACCCGCAGCATCTCGCCCGCTTCAGTTTGGCTCCCGGCCACGGCTGCGGCACTCCTCTTCATTCCCGCAACAGCTTCCGCACAGTCGGCCCCCGCAAGCGCCGGATCGCTCGCCTGGTCGAAGAGCGAAGCGATCCTCGGCGCGCCGAGTGCGTTGCAGGCGATCCTCGCGCAGCAGGGCGCTCCCCGTCGCAGCCCCGTCGCGGTGGAAGTACCATAAGAGCATTGGAACAGCTATCTGCGGGGAAGCCGCCTG
>NZ_WJSQ01000247.1 GCF_009720245.1 Sphingomonas segetis
CCGCGGGAACCGGCGCCTGCTGCGCTGGAGCGGGCGCAGGCGCGGTCGCAGGAGCAGTCGCCGGCGGCGGATTCGTCGCGGTCGGCTCGAGCGCTCGGCGATCGAGCCAGCTCATCAGCACGACGATGAGGATCACTGCGGCGATCGCGCCGAGCACCAGCCATTTCGGCATGGTCCGCGCAGGGTCGGCAGCCTCGATCACTTCGGTTTGCGACGAGGCGAAACGCTGTCCGCCCATCTCCTCGCGCAGCTGGTCGCCGATGTCGGCACGGTCGAGCCCGACCGACGAGGCGTAGCTCTTGGCGAAGCCGATCGTGTAGGTCGGCGCCGGAAGCTTGTCCCAATCGGCACTCTCGATACTTTCGAGGTGACGCTGCGGGATTCGGGTCTGGGCCGCGATATCCTCGAGGCTGAGGCCCCGTTCCTCGCGCGCGGCCCTCAGCCGTTCGCCGACCGTCGGAGCCGCGGCTTCGACCAGCTCTTCGTCGGTGGGCTCGGGATCGGGGTCGCGCTTGGGCATGGCTTCTGTTTGAGGCCTCGGCGGCGAGTGTCAACCGCCAGCTGGCCCCTTTAGCCGATTGTGACCGAGTGGCGGCGGGCCCAGTCGGTGAGTGCCTTGCGCATGTCCTTCGGCGGGCGGGCGAGGAGCTGGTCGAACCGCGCGCGCACCGCCGCTGCGTCTAGCGAGCGGACCATCGCCTTGACCGGCCCGACACCGGCCGGCGTGATCGAGAAATTCTCGGCGCCGATCCCGATCAGCGCCATCGCCTCCAGCGGCCTGCCCGCCATTTCGCCGCACACGCGCGCCGGCACCCCGGCCGCTCGCGCTGCGTCGAGCACGCGCTTGAGGAAGCGCAGGATCGCCGGGCTGAGCCAGTCGTAGCGTTGCGCGAGCCGCGGGTCGGAGCGGTCGGCGGCGAACAGGAACTGGGTCAGGTCGTTGGTGCCGATCGAGATGAAATCGAGCCGCGGCAGCAGCTGGTCGAGCATCTCGGCGAGGCTCGGCACCTCGAGCATCGCGCCATAGTCGACGCGAGTCGGCACCGGCCGCTTCGCCCTTGCCGCCCAAGCGACCTGCTTTTCGAACAGGCTGCGCGCCTCCTCATATTCCCATGGCTCCGAGACCATCGGGAACATGACGCGAAGCACCTTGCCGGCAGATGCCTCGATCAGCGCGCGCGCCTGCGCCTTCATCAGCGTCGAGCGATCGAGCGACAGGCGAAGCGCGCGCCAGCCCATCGCCGGGTTCTCGGCCTGCTCCTCCGCCTCGTCGGTGAGATAGGGCAGCGCCTTGTCGCCGCCGATATCGACCGTGCGGAAGACGACCGGCCGCTCGCCGGCAAATTCCAGCACCTTGGTATAGAGCCGCTGCTGGCGATCGCGGCCCGGAAGAGTCGCCGAAACGAGGAACTGGAACTCGGTCCGGAACAGGCCGATGCCGTCGGCACCCGTCATCGGGAGCGCGGCCGCGTCCTCGGCCAGCCCGGCATTGACCATCACGCTGACGTGCACGCCGTCGAGCGTCTGCGCCGGCAATGTGCGCACTGCCGCGAACTCGGCGCGGCGCTTCTGGCTCATCGCCATGCGCTGCTCGAAGCCGGTGGCGAGCGGCCGCGTCGGGCGGATGATCACGCTTCCGTTGTCGCCGTCGACGAGGATCGTCTCGCCTTCCTCGACGCTGTGGCGGATGTCGTTCAGGCGGCCAATCACGGGCACACCGATGGCCCGCGCGACGATCGTCATGTGGGAGGTCAGCGAGCCTTCCTCGAGCAGCACGGCCTTCAGGCGCCGGCGGTCATATTCGAGCAGGTCGGCGGGGCCGAGGTTGCGCGCGACGAGGACCGTGTCGCGGGTCAGGCCGGACTGCGCCGCGGTGCCCATCCGCCCGGAGACGATGCGCAGCAGCCGGTTCGAGAGATCCTCGAGATCGTGCATCCGCTCCTGGAGCAGGGGATCGTCGATCTCCTGCATCCTGGCGCGCATGCGCTGCTGCACGCGCTCGATCGCGGCCTCGGCCGTGAGGCCGCTGTCGATCGCCTGGTTGATGCGCCGCGACCAGCCCTCGTCATAGGCGAACATGCGGTAGGTCTCGAGAATCTCCTGGTGCTCGGCGGTCGTCCCGAACTCCGCCTCCTTGGCCATATTATCGATCTGCTCGCGCATCCTGCGGAAGGCTCCGTAGACGCGTTCGCGCTCGGCCTCGGTGTCTTCGGCGACAATATGCTCGACGACGATCCGCGGCTCGTGGAACACCGCCTCGCCTCGGGCCATTCCGGCGACCAGCTTGAGGCCGGAAAGGCGGAGCGGACCGGCGCTCGACGTGTCGCCCTGGACGACGAGCAGGCCGGACGCCGCGGCGACG
>NZ_WJSQ01000248.1 GCF_009720245.1 Sphingomonas segetis
GCTTCGGGCGCCGGCTCGGCGGTTGCGGCCTCGACCTCGTCGGCGACGACCGCCTCGGCTTCCTCCTGCGGCGCGGCAGCGGCCTCGGCAGCTTCCGCTTCGCGTGTCGCACGCGCTTCGGCCCGCTCCTTGGCCTTTTCGCCGGGCTCCCCCTTCTTCGGGTTGGTCCGCGCCGGTCGCTCGCGCAGCCCCGCCGCATCGAGGAAGCGGAGCACGCGGTCCGATGGCTGCGCACCGACGCTCAGCCAGTGCGAAATGCGGTCCGCGTCGAGCTTTACCCGCTCGGGCGAATCCTTCGCCAGAAGCGGGTTGTAGGTGCCGACCTTCTCGATGAAGCGGCCGTCGCGGGCGTTGCGGCTGTCGGCCACCACGATCCGGTAGTAGGGGCGCTTCTTGGCGCCACCGCGCGAAAGACGAATTGAAACTGCCATTGAACTTCCTTTCGTAAACCAATCTATTTCTTTGAAAACTTGTCGAAACCGGGCGGGAGGTTAAACGGCTGCGCTCCACCAAGGCCGGGGAGGCCCGCGCCTCCCCCGCCAAGCCCCGGCATGCCGCCGGGAGGGAGCGCGCCCGGGGGGGCAAGTCCGCCGAGCGCGCCTTCCAGTCCGCCCTTGCTGAACATCGCCGCGAGCTTTCCCAGGCCGCCCATCTTCTTGAGCCGCTTCATCGCGGTCGACATTTCCTGGTGCATCTTCAGGAGCTTGTTGATCTCCTGAACCGTCGTTCCCGAGCCCTTGGCGACGCGGATCTTGCGCTTCGCGTTGATGATCTCGGGCTTGGCCCGCTCCTTCGCTGTCATCGACGAGAGCATCGCTTCCATGTGGACCAGGGCCTTGCTGCCCTCGGCCTTGTCCATCGCGCCCTTCATGCCCTTGAGGCCCGGCATCATCCCGGCGAGCGCGCCGAGCCCGCCCATTCGCTGCATCTGCTGGAGCTGGGCCCACAGGTCGTCGAGGTCGAACTTGCCCTTGGCCATCTTGGCGGCGAGCTTTTCGGCATCCTCGACCTTGATCGTTTCGGCGGCACGTTCGACGAGGCTGACGACGTCGCCCATGCCGAGGATCCGGCCGGCAACGCGATCGGGATGGAACGCCTCGAGCTTGTCGAGCGCCTCGCCAACTCCGGCGAACTTGATCGGCTTGCCGGTCACGGCACGCATGGAGAGCGCCGCGCCGCCGCGCGCATCGCCGTCCATCCGGGTCAGGATCACGCCGGAAAGATCGACTTCGCCAGCGAAGCCCTTGGCGACATTGACCGCATCCTGGCCGGTCAGCGCGTCGACGACGAGCAGGGTCTCGGTCGGCTGCGACGCCTCGGCAACCGCCTTCATCTCGCCCATCAGCTGGTCGTCGACATGGAGGCGTCCGGCGGTGTCGAGCAGGACGAGGTCGTAGCCCTGTAGTTTCGCCGACTGGATGGCGCGCCTGGCGATATCGACCGGCTGCTGGCCCGCGACGATCGGCAGCGTGTCGACGTTCGCCTGGCGGCCGAGCACCGCCAGCTGCTCCTGCGCCGCCGGGCGGGCGACGTCGAGCGACGCCATCAGCACCTTCCTGCGCTCGCGCTCCGACAGGCGCTTGGCGAGCTTCGCGGTGGTCGTCGTCTTGCCCGAGCCCTGAAGGCCGACCATCATGACGACGGCAGGCGGGCTGACGTTGAGGTTCAGCTCTGCGGTTTCGGAACCGAGCGTCTCGACCAGGGCATCGTGAACATATTTGACGACCATCTGCCCCGGAGTGACCGAGCGCAGCACTTCCTGGCCGACCGCCTTCTCGGTGACCTGCTCGACGAAGTCGCGCGCGACCGGGAGCGCGACGTCGGCCTCGAGCAAGGCGACGCGCACTTCGCGCATCGCGGCGCGCACGTCGGCCTCGGTGAGCGCGCCGCGCCCGCGAAGCCGGTCGAATACGCTGCCGAGCCGATCGCTCAACGTGTCGAACATTCAAATCTCCTCAACGATACTTTGCGGCCCTGGGGCAGCCCATATGGGGAGCCTCAACGCAATTTGAGCCGGCGGACGAAACCTCGTCGGCCGGCTTGCACCCTTGGGCGCTCGGTATCGATGTATGTCCTAAGACGAGACGGCCGGTAGTCGAACAGGGGCATCGGGTCAAGAAACCGTCATGCTGAACTTGTTTCAGCATCCATTGCGGAGACGGGCGGCAACCTGTCCGAAAATGGACCCTGAAACGAAGTTCAGGGTGACGGAATCAACCCAGCCGCGGCTTGCCTTTCGGAGGCTTGCGCGGGCGTCCGCCGCCGGGACCCCTGCCGGGTTTGTCGGGACCGTCCCCATTCGGGGGCCGTCCGCCCCGCCGATGGCCCTGGGCAGGTCCGCGCGGCGGTCC
>NZ_WJSQ01000249.1 GCF_009720245.1 Sphingomonas segetis
CGTGCCACAGGGCTGCGAGCGCGATCGCGACGACCAGCCCGGCGCCGAGCGTCGCATTGCGGCGGCGCTGCCGGCGGAAGGCGAACGCTCCGGCGACGATTCCGACGACGAGCCCGGCACCGATCGCCGGCCAGAAATAGGACCAGAGCGCGTTCACGCGCCCTCCCGCTCCAGCTCTCGCCAGCCGATGTCGCGGCGATGGAAGCCGTCGGCGAAATCGATCTGGTCGACGGCGCGATAGACCCGCGCCCTTGCTTTGGCGAAGCTGTCGGCGACGGCGGTGACCGCGAGCACGCGGCCTCCTTTTGCAACGAGGCCCTGCTCGCCGAGCGCGGTGCCGGCGTGGAACACGGTCACGCCTTCGATTTGCTCTGCCGCTTCAATCTCGCCGATGAGGCCCCCGGCTTCCGGACTGCCGGGATAGCCGCGCGCCGCGACGATAACCGTCATCGCGTGCTTCCCCGAAAGCCGCGGCGGATCGATCTCGGCCAGGCGCCCGGTCGCGACGGCGTGGAGCAGGCCGGCGAAGTCGCCCTCGACCAGCGGCATGATCGCTTCACACTCGGGGTCGCCGAAGCGGACGTTATATTCGATCAGCTTGGGCCCTTCGGCGGTCAGCATGAGACCCGCATAAAGGATTCCGCTGAACGGCGTGCCGGCATCGGCGAGGGCACGCGCTGTTGGCCGGACGATCTCGTCCATGGTGCGCTGCTCGAGCTTGGGAGTGAGAACCGGCGCCGGCGCATAAGCCCCCATGCCGCCGGTGTTCGGCCCGGTGTCGCCCTCGCCGACGCGCTTGTGGTCCTGGGCGGAGGCAAGCGCGACCGCTGTCGCCCCGTCGACCAGAGCGAACAGGCTCGCTTCCTCGCCTTCGAGGAACTCTTCGATCACGAGCGGGCCGTCGCCCTCAGCGTCGATTGCCGCTTCGGCCTCGGCGCGGGTCATGGCGACGGTCACGCCCTTGCCCGCGGCGAGCCCGTCGGCCTTGATCACGACCGGAAGCCCGAACCGCCCGAGCGCCGCGCGGGCATCGCTCATCCGCTCGACGCGCACATAACTGGCGGTGGGGATGCCGTGCGCCCGGCAGAGGTCCTTGGTGAAGCCTTTCGATCCCTCGAGCTGCGCCGCTGCGGCGCTCGGCCCGAACACGGCAATGCCGGCGCCGCGCAGCGCATCGGCTACGCCCGCGACCAGCGGCGCTTCGGGGCCGACGACGACCAGGTCGATGTTCTCGTCGCGCGCGAGATCGACGACCGCGCGCGGATCGCAGGGGTCGATGATCACGCACTGCGCCCAGCGCGCGATGCCGGGATTTCCGGGCACGGCCAGCAGCCTTGTACAGCTCGGCGATTGCCTAAGCCGCCACGCGAGCGCATCTTCGCGGCCGCCCGACCCCAAGAGCAATATGTCCATGGAACTCCCTGACGATACGCGCGCCGGCCTGTTAGCGAACGTGGCCCACGGCGACAATTCGCCGGCGCTCAGCGTTTCGGAGCTTTCCGGCGCGCTCAAGCGCACGGTCGAAAGCGCCTTCGGCCATGTGCGCGTGCGCGGGGAGATCAGCGGGTTCAAGCGCCACGGCTCGGGCCACTGCTATTTCACGCTCAAGGACGAGAACGCCTGCATCGACGCGGTCATCTGGCGCGGCAATGCCGCCGCGCTCGCGTTCCTGCCGGAGGACGGCGCCGAGGTTATCGCGACCGGCAAGCTCACGACCTATCCCGGCCGCTCGAAATACCAGATCGTCATCGACCGGATGGAAATCGCGGGGGAGGGCGCGCTGCTCGCTTTGCTCGAGAAGCGGCGCAAGGCGCTCTCGGCGGAAGGGCTGTTCGATGCGACACGCAAGCGCAGGCTCCCGTTCCTGCCGCAGGTCATCGGTGTCGTGACCTCGCCCACCGGCGCGGTGATCCGCGACATCCTTCACCGCCTCGCCGACCGCTGCCCGACGCGCGTCATCCTGTGGCCGGTGCCGGTCCAGGGGGAGGGGGCCGCCGCGAAGATCGCCGCCGCGATCCGCGCCTTTGCGGCGATCGAGCCGCGCCCCGACCTGCTGATCGTCGCGCGCGGCGGCGGGTCGATCGAGGATCTGTGGGCGTTCAACGAGGAGGAAGTGGTGCGCGCCGCGGCCGAATCGCCGATCCCGCTGATTTCTGCCGTCGGGCACGAGACCGACACCACGCTGATCGATCACGCCGCCGACCGCCGCGCGCCGACTCCGACCGCCGCCGCGGAGATCGCCGTCCCGGTCCGCG
>NZ_WJSQ01000025.1 GCF_009720245.1 Sphingomonas segetis
CGCGAGCCCCACGATCGCCAGCCACGCCTCGGGGTCGCCGAATGCCGGCACGGGCGCGTTCCACCAGCCGGGATGTTCGGCGCGCAGCTCCTGCCGGAAGCGCACCAGCCGCGGGCACAATGGGCAATCGCGCGGCGCTTCGGCCTGGGGGATCGGCGACAGGTCGGCGGGTTGGAGCATTGACCGCCATTGCTTGGAACACAGTGACGAAGCAATCCAGATCACACGAAGAATCCGAAGCTGGATTGCTTCGCTCCGCTCGCAATGACAGTGCCAGCCGCGTGCCGCACCTCTACGCAATCGCGATCGGGTCGAACCGGCCTCACGGGCGGCACGGGCGTCCGCCGCAGGTGGTCGAAGCCGCGATCGCGCGGCTCGATGGGGAATTCGGCCTGTTCGACGCCTCGCCGATCGTGCTCAACGCCGCGCATGGCGGGGCCGGACGCGATTTCGCGAATACGGTCGCGCTCGTCGAGAGCGACCTCGAACCGGTCGAGATGCTCGCACGGCTTAAGGCTATCGAAGCGGATTTCGGCCGCCGGCGCGGCCGGCGCTGGGGCCCGCGCGTGCTCGATCTGGACATTGCGCTTTGGAGCGGAGGCAAATTCCGTTCGCGGCAGCTGACCATCCCGCATCCGCAGCTTGCCCGGCGCAGCTTCGTCCTGCAGCCACTCGCCGCGATCGCGCCCGATTGGAGCCTCGGCCCGCTGGCAGTCCGCCACCTGACAGGGCGCCTTGCCCGCAAGCGGCCGCAAGGGTAACGGGCCGATGCTGGTCGGGCCCATAGCTCAGTTGGTAGAGCAACTGACTTTTAATCAGTAGGTCGCTGGTTCGAATCCAGCTGGGCTCACCAGTTTTTGCCCTGCGGGCTACGGCTGGGTACCTGCGGGATTGCCGAAGGGATGAGGCGGCCGCCGGCGGCTGGCTTACTTGAACTCGACGTGCCGTCGCTTCCGCAGCGCCTTCTTCTCCGCCGGCGGCGCGGCGCGGCTGTCGGCGAGCAGCGCGAGGCACATGGCGAAGCACACGCCGATCGCAGCCGTGCGCAGCGGGAAATCGACGAACGAATGGGCGAGCACCGCGGCCGAGGCGATCGCCGCGGCACGCGCGAAGGGCCCTGTTTCGGGTGTCCGCCACGCGCGCCACACCGCCGCGGACCACCATCCGAGGAACAGCAGCATTAGAAGGATTCCCGGGAGCCCAAGCTCGAGCGCGAGCTCGGCATAATCGTTGTGCGCATGGACGACATATTCCGGCGTGGCCTGGGCGGGCTGTTCGTAGAGTGGGTAGACCGCGCGGAATGACCCGAGGCCCGATCCGAGCGGCATGAAATCCGCTGCGGCGCGCGAGGTGGTCGCAAGGATGTCCCCCCGCGAATGTGCCGACGTCGCGGCATGCTCGCCGATCTTGCCGCTGCCGATCGCCGTCGACTGAAGCACCGCGATCGCCGCGATGAACAACAGTCCGGTCAGGGCGACCACCCAGAGCCGCAGGCGGTTCGCCGGAGGAAGGACCACGAGCGCGCTCGCGGCGAGAACCGGAAGCGCGAGGCCCCAGCCGGCGAGCGAGCCATTGAGCGCCAGCCCCACGACGACTACGATGCCGAGGCCAGCCGCAATCGCGACGATCGCGGAATAGCGCTGCATGCCAGTCGTCCTCGCCGCTGCAACAATCGCCGCGAGGAAGGGAATCGCGATCACGAGCAGAGTGGCCATGTGATTGACGTTGGCGAAGAAGCCGACGCCTGCGCCGGGATTGGTCTCGCGGTAGAGGTAAAGCGGCGACAGTTCGGCGGTCGAGCTGGCGACCTGCATCGCGCCCAGCGCGATTCCGGCAAGGGTCCCGGCGATCAGCGCGATCGCGAGCCATCTCGGGCGATAGGCCCTGAGGCGGAGCATTGCGCAGACGATCGCAAGCGGCGGAATGATCCCGAGCAGCGAATCGAGAGTCGCGGCCGGCGTCAGCGACAGCGGCTCCGCGGGCACAGCCATGCCGAGCGCGGCGAATCCGGCGGCGACGCTCTCGCGGGGGCCAAGATTTGCCCAAATCGAAGCCGGCAATGGCACCAGCTGCAGCCCCACCAACGCGATCGCGGTCATCGCAATCAGCAGCAGTTGCCTGGCTGCGGGGGACAGCGGCTCATCCCCCTTGGCCATCGCCGCCCAGGCGATGATCGCGATGCCCGCGAGCTGGAGAACCATGTTCTGCCAGATTCCTTGCGCACTGCCGCCGAGGACGAGGCAGGCGAACAGATAGACCGGCGCCACGAGGATCCGGCCGACGCTAGGCATCAGACCCCGCGCGCGTCAGCCTGAGGTCCGTAACCGTCGCCTCCGCTTGCTGGGCAACGTCCGCGGAGCGGCCAATCAGCTCGAGCCGCTGCGCCGGGCAATTCGCCGGAATTTCGAAGGTCCAGCCATGCACTGCTGCCTGGTCGATCGGAATGTCGGCGATCGGCTCGCTCGATTTGTCGCAACGGATCGACCAGCGCAGCAATTCCGGGTGCGCGGAGGAACCCGCGAGCTGCATCTGCAGGCGGTACCGGCCCGCCGGCAGCAGGACGAGCTGGCTCGCCAGCGGGCCATCGACATTGCCGTAGAAGATGACGTGGAGCTTCCTGCCGCGCTGCCGCTCCGCGATCCCGACATCAGACGAGCCAAACGACCAGTTGAAAGGCGGTGGGGGCTCCGGCATCGAGAAGCCCGGGTCGAAGACGAGGTCGTGCTCGCCCGCACGGCCCGGGCCCGCACCGACCGACGACCAGATCGCCCGGGCGCGCACATAGTCGCCGCTTGCGACCAGGTTCGAGAGCAGGATCGGGAGCCAGTTGCTTTCGGGCGTGCGGTGCTCCGCATCGGCGAGCGCGAGAATCGCCTCGGCATTGCGCGCGTCCCGCGCGAGTGCGGTCAGAACGTCATTCTCGAGCGCCGGCTGGGACCGGAACAGCGCGCGCATCTCCGGCCAGTTGCTGCGGTTCTTCGCATAAGCGGCGACGAACGGCGCTGCCGCGCCGGCGCCGTTCGGAGAAAGCCTTGCGAGAATCGTCACCTGTTTCAGGCCTTTGAGCAGAGGGCCCGAGCGCAGATAATAGCCGGCGAGGAAGTAAGCTGCGGGCATTGAGCGTGGATCGCGCCACTGCGCGGCAAGAAAGGCGGCTTTCGCGGCTTTGCCGTTGCCTGCCGTCTGCGCCCGGACTCCGCGGACAAGGAACGGCTCCGGCGACAAAGGGGATTTGGCCGCGGCATCCTCGAACATTCGAAAGACATGCGGGTCGATTGGCCTGCGTTCGCGCGACGCGGTACCGATCTCGGCCAATCCGCGCGCGATCTCCACCGACGGATGGCCTGCCCAGAACCTTGCCGCAGACGCGGGCCGGAGCGGCGCCAGTGCGGCAACCGCGGCGTTGCGAACCACCTGGACGGCAAGCAGCAGCGCAAGGACGACGACAAGGACGCGGCGAACGATCAGCAAACCCTTCCCCCGCCGCTTGTCAGGCTTCCGACTCCTCGGCGGCCGCCGACTCGCGCTTCTCTTCCTCGGACTGAGGGATCATCAGGATCTCGGTGCTCTTCACCTTGCCCTTGCCGTAACCGTAGCCGTAGCCGTAACCATAGCCGTAGCCATAGCTGTAACCATAGCCATAGCGGCCGTAGCCGTAGCTTCCCCCAGCGTCGGTCGCCTTGGTCAGCACCGCACCGAGGATGTGGGTGCCGGTAGCTTCGAGCCGGTTGAGGGCCTCGACGGCCGCGCGTGTGCGGGTCCTCGAGCTTTCGATGACGAACAGTACTTCTCCAGCGGCGGCCGCGAGCAGCGGCGCGTCGGCGAGCCCGAGAGTCGGCGGACCGTCGATGATCACCAGTTCGAAGCGCTCGCTCGCCTCCGCCATCACCTTGCGAATTCGACCCGTAGAGAGCAGGTCGGCAGGGCTCGGCGGAATCGGACCGCTCGGCAGCAGCCACAGATTGGAGTGCTGGGTCTCGACGACATGGTCCTCGACTTTGTCGTCGGTGGTGAGCAGCTTGCTCAACCCGACCTTCTCGCTTGCCGCCTTGAACGCCGGTTTGCGCAAGTCGCCGTCGATGAGAAGGACCGACCTTCCGCGCCTCGCGAAATTCTGGGCAAGCGCGAGCGCCGAGGACGACTTGCCTTCACCCGACCGCGTGCTGGTCAGCATCAGCACCTTGGGCATGCCCGCTTCGGTGCTGAAGCGAAGTGCGGCGACGATGGCCGAATAGGCTTCGGAAATCACCGAGGTCGGATCCTTCAGATCGTCGACGAAGGCGTCCTTGGCCGGCGTGCGCGGCACCGCACCGAGGCACGGAAGCGAAAGCTTGCGGCGCACGTCCTCGCGGCTCTTGATCGTGTCGTTGATGAACTCGAGCCCGATCGCACCAGCCATGCCGGCGGCAAGGCCGAGGCCGAGGCCGAGAAGGAGGTTGAGGAACAGATCGGGTTTGAACGGCAGCCGCGGCACGGTCGCCCGGTCAACAATCGACACCGGGGCAACGCCAACGCCTCCCGCGACGCCGATCTGCTTGTAGCGCTGCAGCAGTGCATCGTAGAGCGCGCGGTTGGTGTCCACGTCGCGCTGCAGGATGGTGTAACGAATGCTTCGGCCGCGCAGGTCCAGCACCGCGCCCTTGAGCCGCGAGACTTGCGCCTGGAGCTGCCGCTCCGCCGACAAGGCGGCGCGATATTGCGCAAGCAGGGTGTTGTTGCGGCCGGAGGTGACGCGCGCCGCCTGCTGACCGATCTGGCGCCGCAACTCGTCGATCTGCGATTTCAGGCTGACCATTTCCGGGTGGTCGGGCTTCATGAAAGTGCGCTTCTGCTGATAGTCGGCCTGAAGTTGCGCGAGCTGCTGCTGCATCTGCTGCGTGCTCTGCGTGACTTCAGTCGTCGGGCCGGTCGCAAGCGACTGCCGGTACGCGCCTTCCGCCGCGATCCGCCGCGCGGTCGCATCGGCAAGCGAATCGTTGAGCTTCATCAGCGCATCGCCCTGCAGCGAAGTGGTGTCGTTCCCGCTTTGCGTATTGCCGGTGTTCACGATCCCCTGCTGCTGGGCATAAGCGACCAGCGAGCGTTCCGATCGTTCGAGAACCCCACGCGTCTTGTTGATCTGCCGCTCGAGGAAGTTGCGTGCGTAGGCCGAGGATTCGTAGCGCCGCTGTATCGCGGTATCGATGAAGCCGTCAGCAACGGCGTTCGCGACGCTCGCGGCGAGCTGGGGCGAAGTGGAATCGAAGGTGAACTTGATCAGCTGGCCCTGCTGCGGCGGGATGACGGTGAGGTTGGATGCGACCAGCGCGGTGGCGATGCGCAGCCGCCGCGACGCGTTGACGTCCTGCGGCACGACCTCGGGGTTATTGGCGAGGTTAAGCTCCTGGGCAGCGCGCTCGGCTACGCTGCGGCTCTCGAGCAGGCCGACCTGTGTCGCCACGAAACTGTAACTGTCCCCGCCGGAGACGACCTGCTGGTCGCGGTCCTGCTCGGTCACCTCGAAGGTCGGCGGATTGGCTTCCAGCGTCACCCCCGCACGATAGACGGGACGCGTGAGCAGAGTCGCTAGGATCGCGCCGGCAAGGCCGAGCGCGACGGCACCCAGTACGAGCCAGCGCCAATGGTGGACGATGCGCATGAGTGCGGGCAGGTCGAGGATCGTCGATGCGGAATAATTGCGCTGTCCGCGGCCGAGCTGTTCGGCGCCGGTGTAGGGGCCGACCGGCCATGCGCCCTCATTGGGTACTGCCAGGCTGGTGTTCACGTTACTCGCCTCGCGCTTGTATTGCCCCGCCGTGCATCAGAACGGCCTGAACAGGTTGATCAATGGGATGCTCGAAAAAATCTGCCGCTGCACTTCCTTGATCCTCGATCCGTCGACGACCACGATGTCGCCCGCATAAATCCGCGGATCGCGCGCCTGGCCGCGGCGGATTGCAGTGAGGTCGAACGCCGCTGCCTGCCGTTGGCCGCCGATAGTGCGAAATACCGCGACGCGGCGCGGATTGGCATCGTCTCGCGTGCCGCGGGCAAGCGCGATCGCCTGGATCAGAGTCATCGGCCCGGCGACCTGGAATTGACCGGCCTGGCCGACCGCCCCGTCCACCGTCACCACGTGGGCGCGCGACTCCTTGATCGCGACGCTGACGTCGGGATGCTCGAAATATTTGGCCCCGAGCAGCTGTGTCAGCCTGTCGTCGAGCTCGGCCGTCGTCATGTTGACGGCATCGACCTCGCCGACGAGCGGGAGTGAAATGTGCCCTGCGAGATCGACCTCGTAGTCGCCGGAGATCTCCTCGCCCTTGAAGACCTTGATCGACACCTTGTCGAGCGGCGAGATATGGTAGTTGGATTCGAGCGCCTGGACCGTCGGAGCATCGGGAGCCGCGAGCGGCCGATCGTAGGGGATCGTGCCCCCGCGCGTGTCCGCACAGCCAGCAGCCAAAATCGCAGCTCCAACGGAAAGCACAGCCAGAAATCGGCGTGGAGTCAGATCAATAAACACGATCGCTTCTCCCGTGTCGGAGGGGCGCCCTATTCCAAATTTGGTCGTTTGTTGAGGGACTAATGTCCAAAATCGCGCAAGTCAGGACGACGCCACCTCCTTTTCGACCGTTCGAGTGTCCAGGAACCAGCTGTCGGATCCCTCGATCGCGAGCGCCGTCAGCACGCCCGTCCGGTAGGCGCCAGTGTCGATCCCGATGCGGTTTGGGCGCATTTCGACCTCGGGGCGGATGGTGTGCCCATGCACGACAATGAAGCCGTGGTCCGTCTCATCGAACAGGAACGGCTCGCGGATCCAGCGCAGGTCGGACTGGCGCTGCTGGTCGATTTCGACTCCGGGGCGGATTCCCGCGTGAACGAACAGATAGTCGCCGAAGCGGCAGGAATCGTCGAAGGATTCCAGGAATTGGACATGATCCTTCGGGATTGCCTCACGAACGACCGCCAGCGCGTCATCATCGCTCAACCGGGCCATCTGCCCCGCGTCCACACCGTAGCTGGCGAGGCATTCGCGCCCCCCGAACGAGCGCCATTTGGCGATCAAGTCGGCCTCGCCGCCAAGGATTCGAAGCAGCACCTCCTCGTGATTGCCGAGCAGGAAGACCGCCTGCACGCCGGGGTGATCGTAGGTGCGGAGACGCTCCACGACCTGCGCCGAACTCGGCCCGCGATCGATCAGGTCCCCGACGAAGACGAGCAGGACCTTGCGCCCCTTGCGGTCGGCGATGTCGCCGTGAATCTTTGCCAGCAGCTGCTCCAACAGGTCGAGACGGCCGTGAATGTCGCCCACCGCATAGGCCCGCCATCCGCGCGGGCCCGCCGGGCCGATCTCCTGTCGCGCAGCGAAATTGAACATCGGCCCCCTTAGCCCGACCTGCCTGTCGCCTGGCAAGAACTTCCAGAGCGGATGAAGAACGATCCAGATCGCAAACTGCTCCTGAACCGCTCCCGAATTGCGACGCTCAGGTGCTGACCAGGTCGAAGCGGGGGATCTCGACGTCGAAGGCGGTGCCGTCCTCGTCGACCATGCGGTAGCTTCCGCTCATCGCTCCGCTCGGCGTGTCGAGTGGACATCCGGAGACATAATCGAAGCTGCCGCCGGGGGCGATCAGCGGCATTTCGCCGACCACTCCTTCGCCCACTACCTCATGGATCGTTCCTCGCCCGTCGGCGATCGACCAGCTGCGCGAAAGCAACTGCACCGCGACCTCGGAGCCGTTCTCGATGCGGACGTGGTAGGACCAGAACCAGCGGTTTGCCGATGCGTCCGACTGCTCGGCGAGGAAGCTGACCGCCACGCGCACGGCGATGCCACGGGTCACCGCGACATTGGGGAACAGCATGGCAAGGGCGTCGATCGTCACGCGCCTAACTTAGCGGGCGCATCACGCCGCACAACTAGCCGAGTCCGCCTGCGCGCCGAAGCCGTTCGACCAGTCGCGACCGCGCCTCGGCAAGGCCGCGCGACCGCTCCGCGATGAGGTCGCGCAGCAGGAAATGGCCAGTCAGCGCCAGTCCCTCGTCGATCTCGGCCCACGTCCCCTGCCCACCTTCGCGGACGAAGGGCGGAAGCGGCAACAGCTTTCCGGCATAGGGCTCGGCCTGCGCTGCGCTCACCGCCCGGCCCGACTTGGGGCTCACCGCGACGAGTTGGTCGCTCGCGCCGGTCACCGCGCAATGGTCCAGATCGAGCCCAAAGCCCAGCTCCGCAAGCAGGAGCAACTCATAACGGACCAGCGCGGCGCCCCATCCGCTGGCCGACGGCGCCGCCTCGATCGCGTCGAGCAGCGCTTCGAGTGTCTGGTAGAGCCTTGGATAGGGCTGGCCCTCCGGAAGCGCGGTCGCGGTGAGCACCGTCGCCCACTCGATCGCAGCAGCCGGGAGCGGCTCCGACAGCAACGGCCCGCGGCTGTGGACCAGCTCCACGGTCGCCTGCGGGAGCTGCGTCTCTGTCCGAGCGGAAAGCTGTGCCTCGACGACATTGCCGGCCATCAGCACAGGGCGCATGCGCCGCCCGCGCGCGCCGCGCACATAGGCCGCCTGGAGTCCGTGCCCGGGAGTCATCAGCCGCGCCACGGCGCCGTGCTCGCCGTGGCTCCTCAATGCGCAGACAATGGCGATCGTGCCGTACCGCATGGCTCAGCGCTGCGCTCTCGTTTGCCGCGGGGCAAGTCTGCCGTATAGCCGCTGACCGATGCCAGCGCCGGACCCAGGCACCAGCCGCGCAGCGCCGTCCGATTGGCTGCTCCTTGCGCTCATCGCCGCGCTTCCGCTGATGAAGCCCCCGCTCTCTTACCCGCTGGTTCTTCCCGACATTCTCTTCCTGATGCTCGCGGCCGCTGTCGGCTTCGATCTGCTCTTGCGCCGGCGACGCATCGAGTGGGCGCAGGCGAACTGGGTCCTCCTCGCCTACGCAGTAGGCCTTGCGCCGTCGCTTCTCGCCAGCGGCGACGTTGCGTCCAGCCTGACCAAGCTCGCGGGCAGCCTCTATCTCGTCACGCTCGCCGGGCTGACCGCGTTGCTGATAAACAGCGAGGCGAAGCTGCGGCGTGCGATCCTGGTGTGGCTCGGGACCACTGCCGCGATGGGGCTTCTGGCGCCGCTCAGCGTCGCCGCGTTCGCGCTCTCGAGCGGCTCGGGGCTGCTGGATTACACCAGCTACGGTTTCGGCTCGCTGCCTCCCGGCAATTACCCGCGGCTCGCGCTGACCTTCATCAATGCGAACATGATGTGCAACTATCTGACGGTCTCGCTCGGTCTTCTCCTCGCGGCGAAGCGCTGCGGATGGATCGCACGCGCGCCCTTTAACCTGCTGCTGGCCGGCATCCTTTTCGCCGCACTGACGAGCCTTTCACCCGGCCTCGGCGGGATTGCCTTGCTTGCGGGGCTCTGGGCCTGGCTGACTGAGCGCAAGTCGGCGCCTATGATCGCGAAATGGGGATTGGCGGCCGGCATCGGCCTTGCGCTCCTCTTCGCCGTCGCGCTTGCCGTCACTCCGGTCATCTATCCGGCCGCGCCGTTCGTCGTCCGGGTACCGCTGACTGACGCCATCCTTGTCCCGTCCGGCCGCTTCCTGACCTGGACATCGGCAGCGGGCGAGTTCCTTCGTCACCCACTGATCGGGCACGGCATCGGCATCGATGCCGCTGCCGTCACCTATCCTCGGCCCGACGGCTTCGTCGAGCAACTCACCGATGCCCACAACCTGTTCCTCAGCATCGGCGCGCAGGCGGGCCTCGCCGGGCTGGCCGGACTTGGCGCGGTGATTGCGCTCGCAGTGCGGCTCACGGGACGACTCCATCTCGACGAAAGGCGCGGGTCAGCGTTGAGGCTGGCGCTCGGTCTCTCCTTCCTCGACGCCTTCGTCTACCAGGGCCTCGGCGGATCGTTCGAGGACACGCGCCATCTCTGGGTGCTTCTGGGATTGCTGATTGCGGCAGGCAGGCTGAAGTTCACCCGCCCGGATGGAAATAGTCATAGACCTGGCGGGCCGTTGCCCGGCTGATCCCCGGCGCCTTTTCCAGATCCTCGAGCGCGGCGCCTTTGACCGCTCGCGCCGTCCCGAAGTGCATCAGCAGCGCCCGCTTGCGCGTCGGACCGATGCCGGGGACGTCGTCGAGCGTCGACATGGTCAGGCTCTTCGCCCGTTTCGCGCGGTGCGTGCCGATCGCGAAGCGGTGCGCTTCGTCGCGCAGGCGCTGGAGATAGAACAACAGGCCCGAGTTCGGCGGCAGTGTGATCTCGCGCCCACCCGGCAGATGGAAAATTTCGCGTCCCTCGCGCCCGTGATGCGGCCCCTTGGCCACTCCGACCACCGGCACGTCGTGCACGCCCATGTCCTCCATTACCTCGCATACCGCGGATAGCTGGCCCTTGCCGCCGTCGATCAGCAGCAGGTCCGGCCATTCGCCACTCTGCCGGTCTGGATCTTCCCTTTCGAGCCGCCCGAAGCGCCGCTCGAGCACTTCGCGCATCATTGCGAAATCGTCGCCCGGGTTCGTTTCCGGCCGCTTGATGTTGAACTTGCGGTAACCGTTCTTGCGGAAGCCCTCCGGCCCCGCGACGATCATCGCACCGGTCGCGTTCGTCCCCATGATATGGCTGTTGTCATAGACTTCGATCCGCTTGGGTACGTCGGCGAGCTCGAACGTGTCGGCGAGCTCTCGCAGGATCTTGCCCTGGGTCGTGGTTTCGGCGAGGCGGCGGTCGAGCGCTTCCTCGGCGTTGCGCTTCGCCTGCTCGATCAGCTTGCGCCGCGAGCCGCGCTGCGGGACCTCGATCCCGACCTTATGGCCGGCGCGCTCGCACAGCGCCTCCTCGAGCAGTTCCCGATCGGCAAGGGCGCGATCGAGAAGGATCCGCCGCGGGGGCGGCATGTCCTCGTAGAACTGGACGAGAAAGCTCGACAGCACTTCGGTTTCGGGAACGTCGTTCACATGCGCCGGGAAAAACGCGCGGTGGCCCCAATTCTGCCCGCCGCGAATGAAGAAGGCCTGGATCGAGACCGTGCCGCCCTTGCACGCGAGCGCGAACACGTCGGCGTCGCCAAGCCCCTCCGCATGCACCGTCTGGCTGCCCTGGATGTAGGTCAGTGCGCGCAGGCGGTCGCGATAGACGGCGGCGAGCTCGAAGTCTTGCCGCTCCGCCGCCTCCGCCATCGATTTGCTGAGCCGAGCCTGGACCCCGGTCGACTTGCCGGCGAGGAAGGCCTTGGCGTCATCGACCAGCTCGTCATATTCCTCGACACCAATGCGGCCCACGCACGGCGCCGAGCAGCGCTTGATCTGGTAGAGCAGGCAGGGGCGCGAGCGGTTCTCGAAATAGCTGTCGGAACAGCTTCTTAGGAGGAACAGCTTTTGCAGCGCGTTAAGTGTTCGAGTGACCGATCCCGCGCTTGCGAACGGCCCGTAATAATGCGCCTTCTTGATCCGCCGCGCACCGCGATGCTTCTGGATGCGCGGGAACGCATGATCTTCGCGCAGCAGGATGAACGGAAAGCTTTTGTCGTCCCTCAGCAGCACGTTGTACGGCGGCCGGAAGCGCTTGATTAGCTGCGCCTCCAGCAGCAGCGCCTCGGCCTCCGTCCGGGTGGTGACGATCGTCATCGAGCGCGTCTGCGAAACCATGCGCTGGAGCCGCTTCGGAAGCTTGGCGACCTGGGTGTAATTGGTGACCCGATTCCGCAGCGCCCGCGCCTTGCCGACGTAGAGCACGTCGCCCCGCGCATCCTGCATTCGATACACGCCCGGCCTGCGCGGAAGCGTCTTCAACACCTCGCGGATCGCCGCCACCCCGGCGTCGAGGTCCGGCTGCTCCGACCCGCGCACGGTGTACGTCGCCTGATCCTCGTTGAATCGATCGGCGGCATTGGGCTGGTCGGGACGGTCGGCCGGAGTGCGGTCCATCCCTCCGACCTAGTGATTCCGTCCGGGTGTTGCGAGGCTTAAGGCGCGGTCGCGGCCTTGAGGCCGGCAAGCGACAACCGCCTGCCCGGCTGAAGCTTTAGCGACTCCTTGTACGCCTCTGCGGCGCCGGCCTTGTCGCCTGTGGCCAAAAGCTCGTCGCCAAGTAGCTCCCAGGTCGGCTTTTGCAGCATCGGCGGGCCGAAGACCGCGGGCAGCGCCTTCTCCCGTTCCGCAGCCGCACGGAGCGCCGCCATGCCCTCTGCCGAACGCCCCTCCGCCAGCATTGTCACTGCCGCCGCCTCGGCGCGGGCGACATCAAGCCAGGGCATGGACTGCGGATCGTCCGGGAACTGCTCCGGATAGGCGGTTTTCAACACTTCATAACTGGCATTGAGCGAGTGCAAGGCGGCAGCCGCTTTGGCGGAATCGTGGCGGGCAGCCAGGACGTCGCCGTAATCGTCGACGAAGCGAGCGTAGTTTAGGCGACCGTCCGGAAGCTTCTGGCGCGGTGCCCAATTACCGGTCTCGACTCCCCGGCGAACACGGATGTCGGCGGCGCTCCCCACGTCGTCCTCACCGCCTCCGGAGATCCAGGGCTGGTGGCCCTCGCCCACGACCCTCGCAATGTCGTCGGCAGCGACCTTCGTGCATTCCGCCAATTGGGAATCGACGCTCTTGCCTTCCTGCAGGCGGGCGTAAGCGAGCCATATCCCGCCATGACCACATGCCATGCGCGGCCGCATCTCCTCTCCCATCGAGCGCACGATGGCTTCGCTGGCATCGATATTCGCCTGCTCCACCTCGGGCCACATGCCGAGAGCGAGGTAGATGTGACTCGTCATATGCTGGGCGTGGGCGGAATCGGGCGCGATCTTGTTGTAGACCCGCGCCATCGGCAGGCCGCGCTCCGCATAAGCGGGCTCGTCATAGGCGTGGATCAGATAGTGGGTCGCGCCGGGGTGATGCGGGTTCGCCTTGAACACCGGCTCCAGCATGGCGGCAGCACGTAGATAGGCTTTCGTGTCGCGGGTCCCGTGGCTGCGTCCCATCGTCGCCAGGGCATCGAACACGAGCGCTTCGGTGTCGTCTGGATAGGCGGCGTGGAGCGCGTCCATCTTGTCCGCGTAATCCTCGTCGCGCTCATATTTGGTGCCGGTGCCATAGAGGGCCTCGACCGCGCTCAACCACATTTTCTCGCGGTCGGTCTTGGCCTTTGCGGCGCGCGCTTCCGGGGTCGGTCCCAGTTTTGCGAGGATCTTGCGCGCCTCATCCGCATGCTGCTCCGCCCACAAGGTGTAATTGTGGGCCATGGCCTCGCCCCAGTAAGCGAGCGCGAAGTCGGGATCGGCTTTCTGCGCATCCTGGAAGGCCGTGATGGCCCCCTCATATTGGAAATTGTGCAGTAGCTTCACGCCGCGCAGGAACGGCGCCTGAGCCGCCTGGTTGCCGCTGTTCGGGAATGTCAGATCGCCCAGCTTGTCGCCGGTCGGCATCGAATGATGATGCTCCTCCGGCCGGTCCGGGACCTGAGCCAAGGATGCGCTTGAGATCATCAGAGCCGCTGCGCAAGCAGCTAATCCAAATCGCGGCATCTGCCCCCTCCGCTATTTGCTCGCGCGATTATAGCGGAGCCCAGCAATCGTGGGAATTGCTACGCCGCGGCCCGCGCCTCCTCCTCTTCGGCGAGCATCCACTCGACGCAGGCGCGGGCGTGGATGGCGGTCGTGTCGTAGACCGGAAGCACGTTGGCGCGGACATCGACCGCGAGCACCAGCTCGGTGCAGCCGAGCACGACCGCCTGGACCTTCTGCTTGGCAAGCTCCGTGATGAGCGTCTTGAGCTTGCGCTGGCTCTCGCGAATCACACGGCCGGCGGCAAGCTCCTCGAAGATGATCCGGTCGACCTCGGTGATCGCCACCTGGTCGATCGGCGCCAGCGTGATGCCGCGGGCTTCGAGCCGGCCGCGGATATGCTGCTCTGTCATAGTGAAGCGCGTGCCTAGCAAGGCGACGCGAGTGCGCCTGTCGGCGGCGAGCCTGGCGACCGTCGCGTCGCCGATGTGGAGCATCGGCACGCCGAGCTTCGGCGCAACCGCGTCATAGACCTTGTGCCCGGTGTTGGAGGTGATGATCACCGCCTGCACGCCGGCAACTTCGAGGCGCTTTGCCGCCTCCTCCGTGACCCGCGCGACTCCGTCCCAGTCGCCCGCCAGCTCCATTTCTGCAAAGGGCGCCAGGTCGAGACTTTCGATCGCCAGCCGCGCGCTGTGCAGCCCGCCGAGCCGCTGGGCGATTCCACGGTTGATGTGCTCGTAGTAGAGCGCCGTCGAGTGCCAGCTCGTCCCGCCGATGATGCCCAGTTTGCGCAATTAGCGCCCCCTTTCCCGATTGGCCGACTGACTCGGCGCCCGCGCCGAATTGTCCAGCAACTCACCTTCCGCGGCAAGGCGGTAACGCCTTGGGTTACCGCGAAATGAATCGGCTTGCGGCGAACCGTTGAAGCAGCCGAAAAGACGCGCCATGATCGACGATGCGCAGACCAGCGGGACGGTGCTGATGGTGCGGCCCGCGAGCTTCGGTTTCCACGCAGAGGCGGCGCAGTCGAACGCCTTCGCCCGAGCGTCATCCGACGCAGACTTCGGAGACGCGCTGCGTGAGTTCGACGGGACGGTCGAAGTGCTGGACAATGCCGGAGTCGAGGTGCTGGTCTTCGACGACCGCGCCGACCCCGCCAAGCCCGACGCCGTGTTCCCGAACAACTGGGTGTCGTTCCACGCCGACGGCACAATGGCGCTCTACCCGATGGCGACCGCCGCTCGCCGGCTGGAGCGCGATCCGGAACGACTGAGAGCACTGCTCGAATCGAGCGGGTTCGAGGTTCGCCGGATCGTCGACCTCAGCTTCCACGAGAATCACGGCCATTTCCTCGAAGGCACCGGCAGCCTCGTGCTCGACCGGCCGCAGCGTCGCGCGTTCGCGAATATTAGCCCGCGCACCGACGCGGTCGTCATCGCCGACTTCGACGAGCGGCTCGATTTTTCGACCCTGCTGTTCGACGCCCGCGACCGCGCCGGACGGCCGATCTACCACACCAACGTGCTGCTCAGCCTCGGCACCCGGTTCGCCATCCTGTGCACGGACGCGGTCACCCCCGAATTCCGCGAGGTCCTGACCGACGAGATCGAGGCCACCGGGCGCGCCCTCATCGAGGTCGATTACGACCAGATGCGCCAGTTCGGCTGCAACGTCATCGAGCTGAAAGGCCGCAATGGTCCGGTCATCGCACTCTCTTCAGCTGCCCGGCGAGGTTTCCGCCGGGATCAACTGCGACAGCTCGAAAGTTTCGGCGAGCTGGCGGAGGCGGCCATTCCCACGATCGAAACCATCGGCGGCGGGAGCGTCCGCTGCATGATCGCCGACGTCCACCTGCCTCGCGTCAGCCCAGCGCCTTGACGATCTCCTCGGTCATCTTCTTGGCGTCGCCGAGAAGCATCATCGTGTTGTCGCGGTAAAACAATTCGTTGTCGATCCCGGCATAGCCGACGCCGCCCATCGAGCGTTTTACGAACAGACAGGTCCGCGCCTTCTCCACGTCGAGCACGGGCATTCCGTAGATCGGCGAGCTCTTGTCGTTCTTGGCGGCGGGGTTGGTGACGTCGTTCGCGCCGATCACGTAGGCGACGTCGGTCTGCGCGAACTCGCTGTTGATGTCGTCGAGCTCGAACACCTCGTCATAGGGCACGTTCGCCTCGGCCAGCAGCACGTTCATGTGGCCGGGCATGCGTCCCGCGACCGGGTGGATCGCATATTTGACCGTCACGCCCTTGGCCTTGAGCAGGTCGGCCATTTCGCGAAGCGCGTGCTGCGCCTGCGCAACCGCCATGCCGTAGCCCGGGACGATCACCACCTGGTCCGCCTGCGCCATCAGGAACGCGGCGTCCTCGGCCGAGCCGCGCTTGTACGGCCGGTCTATGGCAGCCGCCTCGCCGCCGCTCGCCACGGCCCCGAAGCCGCCGGCGATGACCGAGATGAAGCTGCGGTTCATCGCCCGGCACATGATGTAGCTGAGGATCGCGCCCGAGCTTCCAACCAGCGCGCCGGTGATGATCATCGCCGTATTGTGCAGCGTGAACCCCATCGCCGCCGCGGCCCAGCCCGAATAGCTGTTGAGCATCGAGATCACGACCGGCATGTCGGCGCCGCCGATCGGGATGATCAGCAGGAAGCCGATCGCGAAGCTGAGGCCCACGATCGTGAAGAACACCAGGGGGTGCTGGTCCTGGACGAAATAAGCGATCAGCCCGAGGATCGCGACGAGCGTGCCGAGATTGAGCACATGCCGCAGCGGCAGCAGGATCGGCTTGCCCGACATGTTGCCGTTCAGTTTGAGGAAGGCGATCACCGAGCCCGAGAAGGTGATCGCGCCGATGGCGACTCCGAGCCCCATCTCGATCCGGCTGACGGGCAAGATGCTCACGAACGACGGCGACGCGATCGGCGTGATTCTGACCGCGATGCCGAATGCTTCCGGGTTGAGATACGCTGCCGCGCCGACCAGCACGGCCGCCATGCCGACGAGGCTGTGAAACGCCGCGACCAGCTGCGGCATCGCCGTCATCTGGATCTTGCGTGCGATCACCAGCCCGATCCCGCCGCCGATCAGGATCGCGGCAAGGATTTCGAGGGCAGTTCGGCCATCGATGTTGACATTGTACGCATCGATGCCGGTCTTGATTGTCTCGACGGGCGCGTGCGTGACCACCGTCGTGATCACCGCAATGGCCATGCCGACCATGCCGGTGATGTTGCCGCGCCTGCTGCTTTCCGGGTTGGACAGACCCCTGAGCGCGAGGATGAAGCAGACGCCCGAGATCAGATAAGCGAGGAGCACCCAGGCGGGCACCGCGACGATCAGGTCGGTGTGCATCGGCCTAGCGGTCCTTCTTCCGATACATAGCCAGCATCCGCTGGGTGACCGCGAAGCCGCCGAAGATGTTCACGCTGGCGAGAGCAACAGCGATCAGGCCGAGCCATTTCGAGCTGGGGCTGCCGCCGGCCGCCGCGGCAATCAGCGCGCCGACTACGATCACCGACGAAATGGCGTTGGTCACGCTCATCAGCGGCGTGTGCAGCGCCGGAGTGACCGACCAGACGACGTAGTAGCCGACGAAGCAGGCCAGCACGAAAATCGACAGGATCGAGATGAAGTCCATCAGGCCTCCGCAATCGGAAATGGACGAATCCGACACCTGTCCGACACTTTGGTGCTGAAGCGCGGGGTTGTCGGATATGTCGGATTCCGCGAGTTGCCGGCACGTCCACGGACCGGACGTCTGCCGGAGTTCATCAGAAGACGCCTGCCGAACCACTGCATCAGCGCGACATTGCACATTTGAACGGCTGTAGGACAGAGGCAATGTCGGACGGCCGCCGATACCGCTGGCAAAATGCCTCGTTCACGACGTTAATTTCCGCTCGGTTAGCGCTTTCCTAACCTTTTCGCGCGCATGCGTGGGAGGCCAATTGGGAAGGGAAGTGCGCTTGAGCTCGAAGCGCAAAATGCATGCCGCCGAACCGCCGCCGTGGAAGCTGCTTCTGTGGACGGCCGTTGCCGGACTCGTCTTCGGGCTGATCGGCTTCGGCGAAATCGCCGAGGACTGGCTTCGCATCGCGCGCAACAACCTGCACAAGCACAGCGCAAGCGGCCAGCTCGTCGTTCTCACAATCGACGACAAGTCGCTTCACGAGATCGGAAATTGGCCCTGGCCGCGAAGTACCGACGGCAAGCTCATCGACAAGCTCTCTGCCGCGGGCGCCAAACACATCTTCTTCGACGTAAATTTCTCCTTCGCCTCGAAGGCAAGCGAGGACAAGGCATTCGCCGAGGCGCTGCGCCGCTCCGGACGAGTGACGCTCTTCACCCGATCCAAGGGAGGAGCGGATGCTTCATCGGCTGCAATCGTCGATCCGCCGGTGCCCATGTTGGCGCGCAACGCCCGGGTCGCGACCGGCAGCTTCCATTACAATTACCAGAACGCGGTCTGGAAGGTGCTCTATTCGGCGCGGGTCGGCCAAACCACGATTCCCTCCTTTGCGAGCGCAATAGCCAACGCCCATGGAACTCCGGATACCCAATTCCGCGTGGACTATTCGATCGAACCTTCGACGATCCCCGCTTATTCGGCAGGAGATGTCCTGACTGGCGAAATCGGCAAGAAACAGCTCGCCGGAAAAGACGTCATCATTGGCATCGGCACAGATGTGATCGGCGACGTCTTCTTCATCCCGGGCTACGGCAGGAGCTTCGGAGTCTATGTGCACGCAATTGCGGCGGAGACCCTGCGGTCGGGCAAGCCCGCGGATCTCGGCTGGTTTCTTGCCTTCCTGTGCGGCTTCGGGGCGGCAGTGCTCGCGCTGCGGATGAATCGGCTCACGATCCGGCTGCTTGTTTTGGGGGTCGCCGGCGCGACCCTGCTGTTCGTCCCCGTGTTCCTCGAAGCAAACCTCATCTTCGTCGATGTTACCCCTGGACTGTTCGTGCTGCTGGTCGTTGGTACCGTCCTCGGGTGGCGGCGCTATCGGGCGCGCGGGCTCGTAAATCAGGTTTCGAACCTCCCGAACCTAAACGCGCTGCGGCTCAATCGCGAAGGACGCGATCGCGCGCTCGTCGCAGCGCGAGTTCTCAACTACGAAGAGATCGCTGCAACGCTACCACCGGAGAAAGAGCGGCAGCTGATCGATCAGATCGTCGCGCGGCTGAAGGTCGGATCGCCGGCCCGCCTGGTGTACCAGGGCGACAGCGGCGTCTTCGCCTGGTTCGAGGAGCCGCTCCAGCCTGTCGGCAACCACCTCGAAGCGCTCTATTCGCTTTTCCGCAACCCGGCGCGTGTCGGTGGCTTGTCGATCGACCTCTCGATCGCGTTCGGCGTGGAAATCGGGAGCGGCCGCTCCCTCCCCAACCGCCTCGCGAGCGCGCTCGTGGCGGCCGACGAAGCGGCGCACCAGGGTCTCAAATGGAAATATCACGATCCGGAGTCGCTCGAGGACGCGTCATGGAAGCTGTCGATGCTCAGCCAGCTCGACGAGGCGATCGACCGGGGCGAGGTGTGGGTCGCCTACCAGCCCAAGCTCGACATCGCGACTCGCCGGATCATCGGGGCGGAGGCGCTGGCTCGCTGGACACACCCCGACAAAGGCCCGATCGCCGCATCGGAGTTCGTCGCCGCCGCGGAGCAGCATAACCGAATCGGCAAGCTCACCGATTTCGTGCTCGAGAAAGCAATCGCGGCCGGCGCCCAGATCAACAAGCGCGACGGCGACTTCAACATCGCGGTCAACCTCTCGGCGCGGTTGCTGACCGACAAGGGCTTCACGCTACGCCTGTCGGCACTGCTCGCGCGCCACGGCCTGTCGCCGACCCATTTGACGCTCGAGCTGACCGAAACGGCCGCGCTGGCCGACAGCGGCGAGGCGCTGGAGATGATCGCGCGGCTTCGCGACCTCGGCATCAACATCGCGATCGACGATTACGGGACCGGCCAGTCGACCCTCGATTATCTCAAGAAGATTCCGGCGAACGAGATCAAGATCGACCAGAGCTTCGTCAAAGGCATCGTCGACAACCGCAGCGACCGGCTGATGGTACAGTCGACCATCGGCCTCGCCCATTCGCTCGGCCGCAAGGTCGTCGCGGAAGGAGTCGAGCACCGCGACATCCTCGACCTGCTCGTCGATCTCGACTGCGACATCGCGCAGGGCTTCGCCGTCGGTCGGCCGATGAGCCTCGAGAGCCTCGCCAAGCGCGCGGCCTCGGACCGCCGCCGCCGCAGCGCGGCCTAACCTACCCCAAAGTAATCAGGGCGCCATGAGCGCCCCCAATTTCTTCGACAATCATCCGTGTTGGACGATTCCCCCGATTTCTTGGTGAATCGTTTGCTAACCATATCGATTAAGGTTAATGTCCCTTCATCTGCCGAATCGCACTTGGAAGAACGGGGACGGAAAATGAAAAAGACACAGACTCGCGGTTTCTGGAGCTGGCTTGGTGGTTCGGGTTGGGCTTCGGGCGGCGGCAACGGCTAAACGCCGCAACATTTCAAACAGTTAGAAAGCGCCCGCGTTTCGCGGGCGCTTTTATTTCGGGCGGCTGGAACGTGGTCACCGACCAGGCTAGGCGGACCCGATGCTCCGCCAGGCCAGCACAACGATAACGATTCGCGCGAGTCGTCCAGGTCTCCAGGAAATCACGTCGGACGTGCGCGAATTCGTTAACGAAAGCGGCTTCCGCGAGGGCCTCCTCACCGCTTTTTGCAGCCACACCTCCGCTTCGCTCCTCATTCAGGAGAATGCCGCGCCGGCAGCGCGCCGCGACCTCGAATTCTATTTCGAGCGGATTGCCCCTGAAGGCGGCCCGTACGAACACGACGACGAACGCTCCGACGACATGCCCGCGCACCTCCGCTCGGCGCTGACCGCCACGCAGCTCTCGATCCCTGTCGCGCATGGACGGCCGGTCCTCGGCAGGTGGCAGGGTATCTTCCTGTTCGAGCACCGCCGCGGCACGCCGGAGCGGCAAATCGCGCTACACCTGATCGGCGAATGAGCCTCGATTCCGTCAAGGCGTGGCTTGCCGCGCACGCGCCCGACCTCAAGCTGATCGAGGTCGAGGGGACCACCGCGACGGTCGCGACCGCGGCGTCGGCGCTTGGCGTGGAACCGGGCCGGATTGCAAAGACTCTGGCCGTCCGCGCCGGGGAGCAACTGTTCCTGCTCTGCACCCGCGGCGACGCCCGCCTCGACAACCGCAAGTGCAAGGACGAGCTCGGCGCCCGCCCGCGGATGCTCGGTGCCGAAGAGACGTTCGAGGTGACCGGGCACCGCATCGGGGGCGTCTGCCCATTCGGCCTCAAGCAGCCGCTGCCGGTCTATCTCGACGTGTCGCTGAAGGCGTTCGACGTCGTTTATCCGGCGGGCGGGTCGCTCAACACGTCCGTCGAGGTTACCGTCGATCGCCTGTTCGACCTGGTCGCCGACCGCTGGGTCGACCTATGCCGGCTGCCGGAGGAAGCGGGCGGGGCTTAGCTCCTCCGGCGAGACGTCTGACACCGGCCACGGCGTTCGCGCGATCAGCGATCGGACGACCGCGGCCATCGCCGGCGAGGTTTGCAGGCCGTAACCACCTTGCCCCGCGAGCCAGAAGAAACCTTTGGCATCGGGAGCGAAGCCGGCGGCCGGGTGGCGGTCGGGCGTGAAGGTGCGAAGGCCCGCCCACTTGCTGTGGATCTGGCGGACCTCGACCGTCGTGCGCTCCTCCATCCGGAACGCGGCGAGCGCGACTTCATATTCGTCCGGTTGCGCGTCGCAGGGATCGCTCGGCACCTCGTCCATCGGCGAGGCGAACAGGCGTCCGCTTTCAGGCGCGAAATAGAGCTCGTCGCCGATCGTCTTGGTGAAGGGCAGCGCGTCGAGCGCGGCCCCGTGCGGCGCGTCGAAGGTGATGATCGTCCGCCGCTTCGGTTCGAGGCCGAGCGGCAGGACGCCGGCGAGCTTCCCCACCGCGTCGGCCCAGGAGCCGGCGGCATTGACGAGGATGGGCGCCGAAAACCGGTCGCCCTTGTCGCTCGTCACCGTCCACGAGCCGGCCGCACGCTCGATCCGCGCAATGCGCGCGCCCGTGTGCAACTCGCCGCCGCGGCTTCGCAGCTGTCGCAGATTGCCCTGGAGCAGTGCGTGCGGATCGAGGCGGATGCCGTCGAAGTCGGCGATGCCGTAGAGGGCGTCGGACCTCAACAGCGGGCAAAGCTGGTGGACTCCCGCTGCATCGAGCCGCTCGAGCTGGGCGAATTGGGAAATCTCACTGTCGAGCGCGTCGAGCGCTGCACGCTCCTCCTCGCGCGCATGGACCAGCACCGGCATGCGATGGCCTAGCGGCGTGCCGGCAAAGGCCTCCGGCGGGTTCTCGAAAAACGGCCGGCTGGCGAGGGTCAGCGCGCGCACCAGGCGGTCGCCGAGCGCATAGTGGAGCATGGTCGCGCTTCGGCCGGACGAGTGATAGCCGATCTGCTCCTCGGCTTCGAGCACCGCGACCCGCGCGTGACCGGACAGCGCAGCGGCCGCGGAGAGACCCGCAATCCCCCCGCCGATCACGATGATGTCGGGCGCGTTCACGCCGCCGTCAGGCGCTCGTTCACCACCTTGCCGCTCTGGGTGAGCCGGACCGCCTTCACGATCTCGTCATCGTCCGTAAGCACGGGACGGCCCTGATCCTGGTCCCAAAAGGCGCTCAGGAAATTGTAGAGGTTGCGCGCGAACAGTGCCGAGGCATCGGCGGCAAGGGTGCGCGCGAGGTTGGTCGCGCCGATGATGGTCACGCCGTGGCTTTCGACGCGCTCGCCGCTGACCGTGCCCTCGACATTGCCGCCGGCATCGGCCGCGAGATCGACGATGACGCTGCCCGGGCGCATGGTCGCGACTTGAGCGTCGCTGATGAGCCGCGGCGCGGCGCGGCCGGGGATCAGCGCCGTGGTGATGACGATGTCCTGCTTGGCGATGTGGCTCGACACCAGCTCGGCCTGCGCTTTCTGATATTCCTCGGACATTTCCGTCGCATAGCCCCCGGCGCCTTCGCCCTCGATGCCGGCGACATTCTCGACGAAGATCGGCTTGGCGCCGAGCGACTGTATCTGCTCCCTGGTCGCCGAGCGCACGTCGGTCGCGCTGACCTGGGCGCCCAGGCGCTTGGCGGTGGCGATGGCCTGCAGGCCCGCGACGCCGACGCCCATCACGAACACCTTGGCCGGGCTGACGGTCCCCGCCGCGGTCATCATCATCGGGAAGGCGCGGCCGTAGGCGTCCGCCGCTTCGACGACCGCCTTGTAGCCGGCGAGGTTCGACTGAGACGACAGGATATCCATCGATTGCGCGCGGCTGATGCGCGGCATCCATTCCATCGCCAGGGCCTCGAGGCCCGCGGCGGCGTAGCCCTCCACGCGCTCGCGCTGGCGCATCGGATCGAGCCCGCCGACGAGAAGCGCACCGGCCTCGGCTCCGTCAAGCGACTGCGACTCGGGTCCGGTGACGCACAGGATGATGCCCGCGCCCTTGAGCACGTCTTTGCGGCTGGCCGTTGTTGCACCCGCAGCCTCGAAGTCGCCATCGGAAACCGAGGCGCTCTCGCCGGCGCCTTTCTCCACCGCCACGTCCACTCCGAGCGCGGCGAATTTCTTGACGGTCTCGGGCGTCGCGGCGCAGCGCGTCTCGCCCGCCGCTTCCTTCAGGACCGCGATCTTCATGCCCTATTTGAGGATCAGAAGGACAATGAGGCCGACGATCAGGCAGATCACCGCGCCCCACTTCATCATCCTGGTGAAGCGCCCGTAGTCATGGACGTGCACAGCCACGTCCTGAGTCGGCGGACTGGCGAGCAGCAGCTCCTCTTCGGCCATCATTTACCCCTTTGCGTTCGAAGCGATTGCAGCCGTCCATAACAAGGCCGGCCGCACTCCCCAAGCCCCGCAAAGGCGACGGCTTAAGTCCCCCTTTACCGGTCCACCCGTAGGGTGGCCGCGAAAGGCGGGATATGCGCGAAGAACCCACACGCTCGCTCTTGCTCCTCGATGCCAATGCCGACGAGCGCAGGCTGATTTCGGCGATTGCGTCCCGCGCGGGATGGAGCGTCGTCGGCGCCGCGGACGGGGAGCAGGCGATCGCGCTGCTCCAGGGGCCGCACGGGCGCGAAGTGCGGGCCGCGATCTTCGGCAGCTGGGAGGCCGGGCAAGGACCGCAACTGATCGATGCGCTGCGCGCCCATCGCACGGAGCTGCCGGTAATCGTCCTCTCACACGTTGACACCGTTTCGACAGCAGTCGAGGCAATGCGCGCCGGCGCGTCCGATTTCCTGGTGCGGCCGGTCGCGCCCGAGCGGCTGCTCGAAGCGCTTGCCGTCAATGCCGACCGCCGCCGCCCGTCCGGCGAGCTCGCGCCCGTCTCGGAGAAGCTGGCGCCCGCGCTTGAGCTCGAGGAGCTGGTCGGCGCCGCTCCCGAGTTCCGCGCTGCGCTTGCCGTCGCCGCCAAGTCGGCGCGCAACCGCCTCCCGCTGCTGATCGTGGGCGAGCCGGGCA
>NZ_WJSQ01000250.1 GCF_009720245.1 Sphingomonas segetis
TGCCAGCCGAAGTTGATCTCGCCCTTCGGCCGGAAGAATTTGCGCGCCGGCAGGTCGTCGCCGATGAGGTCCAGCCATGAAAGTTCGCCGCCGCCCGCCACCTGCAGGTCGAGGTTCGCTGCGAGCGAACCGGCACGCGCTGCTTGGTCGAGATGTTGACCACCGCCGGCTGGAGCTTGGCGACGAGGTCGGCGAACGACATCGGCGCGCCGGGGCGCGGTGCCAGCGCCGAAGTGCCGGGTGCGTTCTGCGGGACCTGCGCTCCCGCCTGGCCCGTGGCGAGCGAGAAAGCCGATCCCCCGAGCAGCAGGGCCATTGCGACCCCGTAGGCGTAGCGCACTTTTCCGGACTCCTTCGAGCGCATCGATACTCCATCATTTGGTGTGAGACGCAAGGGCGGTAAATGTCCCTAGCCCATTAACGCCATTTGAACGCGCCAGTTCACTTGGTGCGTCCAGAGAATTCCTTCAGATAGTCGTTCTGCGGCGACAGAATGATGTTCGTCGGGGCGGGCTTGTCCTGGCCGTCACCGACGAAGGTCGTCTGGTAAGACTGCATGGCGCGGTAGAAATCGTAGAATTGCGGGTCCTTGCCGAAGCTGGCGGCATAGGTTTTCGAAGCGTCGGCATCCGCCTGGGCACGGATGATCTGCGCCTGCTTGGCGCCCTGAGCGCGGATCGAGCGGGCCTCCTGGAGGCGCGCGGTACGCATGCTTTCGAACGCCGACTGTAACGGCGTACCGTCGGGCAGGTCGGTCTTCTTGATCCGCACGTCGATGATCTCGACCCCGAACTTCGCGGCCTGGACGTTGAGCGATTTGCCGACGTCGTCCATCACCCCCTGCCGCTCGGGCGACAGCAAGGCCACGAACTGCTGCTGCGCGAGCTCGTTGCGCACCTCCGACCGGAGGATCGTCTGGAGCTGGCTGCGGAGGTTCTCCTCGCTGCGCGAGCGGATGTACATCAGCAGCGGATCGACGATCCGGTAGCGTGCGAAGGCGTCGACCATCAGCCGCCGCTGGTCGGTCGAAAGCACCGGCTGCGGCTCCATGTCGACGGCGAGGACGCGCTTGTCGATCCACACGATCTGATCGATGAAGGGAATGCGGTACGACAGGCCCGCGCCAGCCGCGCCGATCGGGCGCCCCGGCTCGAAGCGGTTGAGGATCCGCTCCGGTTTGCCGAAGCGCACGACGACGGCCTGCTTCGTCTCGGGAACGATCGGGAAGCTGCTGAGCAGCAGCACGAGCAGGAGGACGGCGACGATCGCCGAGACCAGCGGGCGGCGGCGGATGAAGTCGGTCACTGCTGCCGCTCCCGCTGCTGTTGCTGCTGTTTCTGCACTTGCGGGAGCGCAAGATAGGGCGTGACGCCCGGCGCCTCGACGATCGTCTTGTCGACCTTGGAGAGCACCTGCTCCATCGTCTCGTAATACATGCGCCGGCGGGTCACCTCGGGCGCCAGCCGGTACTGCTCATAGACCTTGTCGAAGGCCGCCGCTTCGCCCTGCGCCTTGGCCGTGAGCTGGAGCGCATAGGCATTGGCCTGGTTGACGTACGACTTGGCGTCCTGCTGCGCGGCCGTCACTTCCTTGAACGCGTCGTTGACCTCGGCCGGAGGGTCGGCCTGCTGGATCGCGACGCCCTGAACGAAAATGCCCGACCGATAGGCATTGAGAATCCGCTGCATGCGGTCGGTCACCTGCGCTTCGATCTCGCCGCGCTTGTCGCCCATCGCGTCCTGAAGCGACACCTGGCTGACCACGGCGCGCATCGCGCTTTCGGCGACCTGGCGGATCGCCTCGTCGGGCTGGGCGAGCTGGAACAGATAGAGCTCCGGCGTACGGACGTTCCAGCGCACCGAATAAGCGATGTCGAGGAGGTTCTGGTCGCCGGTGAGCATCAGGTCTTCGCTGCTTTGCGAGCCGAGGTCGACGCTGCGGATGCTTTCGACATCGACCTTCCGCACGCGATCTATGGGCGCGGGCAGGGTGATCCCGACACCCGGGCCGAGGGTGGCGCTGTAACGGCCGAAACGCGTGACGACGCCGCGCTCGCCCGGAGCGATCGAATGGACGCTGGTGAAAATCAGCCAGATGGCGATGAAGCCGACCACGGCCCACAGGATCAGCGATCCGTCGGGCCGCCCCGGAAGGCCGCCGCCGCCGCCGCGGAAGCGCATCCGCCCGCGGCGAAGGAGGTCTTCGAGCGGGGCGACGCCCGACCGGCCGCTTGCGG
>NZ_WJSQ01000251.1 GCF_009720245.1 Sphingomonas segetis
ACAGCTTGGCGAGATCGAGGCCTTCCTCGCCAAGGTCGGTCGTATAGACGTTGAAGCCTTCCGTACCGAGCATCAGCTCGATGCTTTTGGCGGTCGTCGGCTCGTCTTCGATCAGCAGCACGCGCATTGCGATATTCCTTCCACGATGGATCCGAAGCAGCCGACGAGCGGCTGGCGGGCTTGTCCGTGATTTACCTTCCGCTAACCATCCCGGAGAACTACTGACGGTGTTTCTACGGCCATGGCGCGCAGCTCCCCGAGGCGACGCCCACCGTTCTCGGCAGTCTGCGACCGCCGGCCCGATGCGGGCTGATGCGACGGGAGTTCAGCCCGCCTCAGGAGCTGCGGCTGCGCAGCGCGGGCGCGAGCGGGTCCAATGACGTGCCCGCTTCCCGACCGTAAGACTACCGTCGGTAGATTACCGATCTGTCGCTGCAACCTCCTTGTCCCATAGGATTCAGGCAAGGCGAAATCCATGGGCATGGGGAAACAGCAATGGGCAACGTACAGATCGACCTGCAGCGCTACGGCTCCGGACCTGGCGCATTCTTCCCGGCAGACCCGGCGGGCCGGGTGGCAATCGAGCCGATCCTCGAGCGGCTGATCGCCGAGCGCCGGCACCGCGCCTCGTTTCTCCCGGGCGGCCTCTTTTCCGATCCGGCCTGGGATATTCTCCTGGCGATGGCGCTTGCCGACGCGCGCCAGCAACGGCTCACCATCTCCAACCTTTGCGACCGCGTCGACGCGCCGCCAACGACCGCATTGC
Organism: Sphingomonas segetis; assembly: GCF_009720245.1. GTDB lineage: Bacteria > Pseudomonadota > Alphaproteobacteria > Sphingomonadales > Sphingomonadaceae > Sphingomicrobium > Sphingomicrobium segetis. Next base: position 767 of record NZ_WJSQ01000251.1, read on the forward strand.
GGTGGATCGTCAACCTGACGGAGGCCGGGATGCTCGTCCGGTTCGACGACGCAACCGACAAAAGGCGCAAATATCTCGAACTGTCGCTCGATACCCGCGCCAGAATGGCGGCCTATTGCTCAGCGCTTGCCGCCGCGCTCGCCGCGTGACGGGCGCGGCCGGAGAGCATCATGCAGGAATATTGGTCGAGACGCCGCCGCGAGGCGCTCGCGAGCAGCCGCCGGCCGTCGAACGCGGAGGTTCGAAGCATCCATCTCCGGATGGCCGAGCATTACCGCTCGCTCGAGCAATGGTGCTCGGCGATCCCCGGCCAGTGCGCCGGTGCGGCCGCGCCGGAAGGTGCTGACCATGGCTGATCGGGGACAGGCGGTGCTTCCGATCGTCGGAGAGCCCGCATCCGCGGAGCACGGCGCTCAGCTCGACGGTGAACGCCGCGGCAGCCGAAGGCATCCCACGCCTGGCAGGATCGTCCGTTTCGACGTCCCGGGTGACCGCGGACTCGGCGCCGTCCGCAACCTCTCCGACAGCGGCGCGCTGATCGAAACGGTGCTCCCCTGCGCGCTCGGAACGCCGGTACGGATCGCTTTCGATTGCACGAACTCGGTCCAGGGACGGATCGTCTGGCGCGACGGCAACCGCGCCGGCATCCGCTTCCTGGTCCCGATCTCGAGCGCCGCCTTCATCCGCAAGGTCGCGAGGGACCGCTGGGCCGCAACCGCGCGCCCGCCGCGGCTGTCCGTCCAGGCCTCCGCCGAAGTGAGGAGCGGCTCGACGAGCTTCGCGACCATCGTCTGCAATATATCGCAGCGCGGCGTCGGCCTCAGCCACTCGGGACAGCTTTCAGCCGGCATGCCGGTGGAGCTGGCGATGGCGGCCGGCATCCGGCTGCGCGGGACGGTGCGCTGGGCGGACGGAACCTCGGCCGGGATCGAGCTGTCCGGCGGCCTGTCGGCAGAGCAGCTCGCCGACACCGGGCGCTTCTGACCCACCCACCCAGGTTCGCCCGCTGCCGCCTGTCCCCATCCGGGACTTGTCGGAGCATCGGGAAATAAATTCTGGCCCGGACCGTTCGCCATGTTACACGAGGGCGTGCCGAACGGGGAATATGAATGTATGTCAAAGCAGGACCTCTGCTAGTTCGGTCAACGAAGCTTTTCTGGATTGCCGTCTTTTTCCTAGCGACTGTGAGCGCCGTGGCGCTCGCAGGTACCTATCGCCTGCTCGACGTCTATTCATCGACCCAGCGCAGCCAGCAGGCCCTCCTTGAGCTTGATCGTTACTTGTCCGATCTCAAGGACATCGAGACGGCGGCGCGGGGCTATGCCGTCACGCGCGACCCGAAGTTCCTCGATCCGTACCGCAGCGCGAGCGCGGACCTCGAAGGCACGCTGGCGCGCCTGCACCAGCTCGCCGGGAGCGAGCGCGTGCTCGCGGTTCGGCTGCCCACGCTGGACCGGGCCGGA
>NZ_WJSQ01000252.1 GCF_009720245.1 Sphingomonas segetis
AACGAGGTCGCGGCCGCTGGCGCCGCGCCTGTCGGCCAGCGCGAGGGCGGCGGCGACCGACGGGCTGCTGATATGAACGATCGATTCGTTGTGGGTGTCGTCATATTCGAGCGCCTGGGACAGCGCTCCGTTGACGAATGCGGCGCCTGGCGCGCTTGAGCGCGCGCCCGTTCCCCACAGGCGCGACTCGGTTCCCGGATAGAGATCGCCGGCCGAATCCGCGAGCGACTTCCCGAACTGCGTCGACCGGCCGGCGATCGACAGGCCGATGACGTCGAGGATGCGCAGGCGCGTGACTTCGACGATCCGCCTCGGCAGATCCTCGAAGGCCGCGCCGGCGACCCATTGCGAGATGGTCTGCGACCGCGACGTCACTCCGTCCTCCGCTCCTTCGCCAAGTTACCGGTAACATGAACCGTTAGTCAGTCGGCGGGACAGGCACAAGAAAGATTGGCGGACGGTGGCCGTTGCGCTTAATTCAGCGGGCTGCGGCGGTCGACGGCGACCGTGCTCGGGAGCGGCACTCCGCTGGGGGAGGCGCGTTTGCCTGCATCAAAGACCAGGTCCGGTGCGATCACCATGCGCCATGTCGCCGAGCGGGCGCGCGTTTCGCGGATGACCGTGTCGCGCGCGCTGAACAAGCCGGGCACGGTCAACGAGGGCCTCAGAAAGCGCGTCCTCGATGCCGTGGCGGAGCTGGGCTATGTCCACAACCAGCTTGCGCGCAACCTGTCGTCGCAGCGCTCGAACGTGATCGGCCTGGTCCTTCCGAGCCTCGAGAATTCGATCTTCGCGCAGACCCTCAAGGGCATATCGGACATCCTGAGGCCGATCGGGTTCCACCTGATGGTCGCCGAGAGCACCGACGACCCCGAGGACGAAGAGCAGGTCGTGGCCGCCTTCGTTGCTCAGCGGATCGCCGGAATCATCCTCCATTCGACCAACCACACGCCGGCGACGGTGCGGATGCTGCGAAGCTCGAACACGCCCGTGGTCGAGAACGGCGACTTTCCGGCCGAGCCGATCGACATGGTCGTGAGCTATTCGAACCGGGCCGCGGCGAAGGCGATGACGCTCCACCTCGCGCGGCTCGGCTACAGGAAGATCGCCTTCGCCGGACTCGCAGCCAATCCGCGGGCCGACCAGCGCCGGCTCGGCTATCTCGACGCGCTGCGCGAAACCGGCCTCGCGACGGAGCCCTCGCGCGTGGTCAGCGTTTCGCGCGGCTTCGCCGGCGGGACGGAGGCGATCGCCTGCATCGCCAACAGGCTCCCCGACACCGACGCCCTGTTCTGCGCCGGCGACGTGCTTGCGGCGGGCGCCTTGTTCGAATGCGACCGAAGGCGCTGGCGGGTCCCCGGCCGGCTGGCGATCGCGAGCTTCGACGACCTCGAGCTGATGCGCCACGTGCGGCCGGCGATCACGTCGCTCCGGCTCGCCCGCTACGAGATCGGCCACCGAAGCGCGCAGATGCTTCTCGACCGGATGGAGCAGGCGAGCATGCCGGTCACGTTCGTCGACCTCGGGTTCGAGATCGTCCAGCGGGCGAGCACCTGAGCGGTCAGCCCGGCGCGGAGTCGAGCTCGGCGAACGCTTCGCGCGCGATCCGGGTCGAATCGAGCCCCGCGGGTATTCCGCAATAGACCGCGACCTGGAGCAGCGCTTCGCGGATCTCGTCGCGCGTGAGGCCGTTGGTGAGCGCCGCCTTGACGTGAAGCCTGAGCTCGTGCGGGCGGTTGAGAGCGCTGATCATGCCGATGTTGAGGAGGCTCCGGTCGCGCCTCGAAAGGCCCGGCCGGGACCAGATCCTGCCCCAGCAATATTCGGTCGAGAGTTCCTGGATCGGCCGGCTGAAATCGTCGGCCGATGCCAGCGAGCGCTCGACATAGTCATCGCCGAGCACTTCCTTGCGCAAGGCGAGCCCGCGGTCGAAATTGTCATTTGCCACAATCGTCTCCTTCCATGATCTGGAAATCCATTGCGATACCGGTAACAAGGGGAGGGGCCCCGTCAACCGGCGGGCGCAGGCATTGGGTGAGGCGATGGGAAAGCTGGACGGCCGGGTTGCGCTGGTCACTGGAGCGGCACGCGGGATCGGCCGCGCGGTCGCCCGGGCGCTGGCTCGGGAAGGCGCCGTCGTCGCGGTGACCGACGTGGATTCCGCCGGAGCAACCGAGACGGCGCGGGCGATCGTCGCCGATGGCGGC
>NZ_WJSQ01000253.1 GCF_009720245.1 Sphingomonas segetis
ACGCGACCGCCGCCGCGCGCGCGAAGGGCCCCGCTTCCGGGCTGCTCCAAGCGCGCCACACGGCCGCCGCCCACCAGGCGAGGAACAGCAGCATCAGGGCAATGCCCGCGACACCGAGCTCGAGCGCGAGCTCGGCATAATCGTTGTGCGCGTGAACGACGTAGGTGGCGGTGACCTGCTCCGGTCGCTCGTAGAGCCGGTAGACGCTCCTGAACGAGCCGAGGCCGGAGCCGAACGGCATGAAGTCCGCGGCCGCTCGCGACGTCGTCGCCAGGATCTCGCTCCGAGAGTCGACTGCGCTCCTCGCATGCTCGCCGACATGGCCCGATCCGATCGGAGTGATCTCCAGGGCGGCAACGGCGGCAGCGAGGAAAATCGCGGTCAGGGCGACCACCCACGAGCGAAGCCGGCTGCGTCGGGGAAGCAGGATGAGGGCGCTCGCGGCGAGCGCCGCCGGCGCGAGGCCGTAGCCGGCAAGCGAACCGTTGAGAGCCACGCCGACCACGAGGACGAGGGCGATTGCCGCGCCGGTGGCGAGGAGCGCCGCCCGCCGCTGGAAGCTCCTTCCCCCTGCCGCCGCGACGATCGCTGCGGTGAACGGGATTGCGGCGACGAGCAATGTCGCCATGTGGTCAGCGTTGGCGAAGAATCCGACAGCCTTGCCCCAGTTCGTCTCGTCGTACAGATACCACGGCGAGGTCAGCGGGTCGGCGCTCGCAACCTGCAGTGCCCCGAGGAGCACTCCGGCGAGCGTTCCGGCGACCAGCGCCACCGCCAGCCATTGGCGGCGGAAGGCTCTGAGGCGGACCATTGCGCAGAGGAGCGCAAGCGGCGGGATGGTCCTGAGCAGGGCGTCGATTCCCGATGCGGGCGCGAGGGAGAGGGGCTCCCACGGGACCGCAACTCCGAGCGCCCGGAAGCCTTCGGCGACCTTGGCCCGGGGGCCGAGATGCGTCCAGACCTCGGGAGGCAAAGGGATCATCTGCAGTGCGACGAGGGTAAGTCCGGCAATCGCAATCATCAGCAGCTGCCTCGCCGGCCGCGCTACCGGTTCCTCCCCTTTGTCCAACGCCGCCCAGCCGAGGATCGCGAGCCCGGCGAGCTGCAGCAGCATGTTCTGCCAGATACCCTGGGCGCTTCCGCCGAGAACGAGGCAGGCGAACAGATAGGCGGGCGCGACGAGCGCGCGCGAACGGCTAGGCATCGGCCCCCGCGCGTTTGAGCCTGAGGCGCGCGAACGTCGCGTCCGACTGCTGGGCAATGTCCCCGGAGCGGCCCGAAAGCTCGAGCCATTGCGCCGGACAATTAGCCGGTATCGCGAACGTCCAGCCGCGCCTCGCGACCGTGTCCAGTGCGGCGGTCGAGATGGGCTCGGAGCTCCTGTCGCAGCGGATCGACCAGCGCAGCAGTTCGGGGCGGACCGCGGCACCGACGAGCTGCAGATCGAGCCGGTAGGTCCCCGGCGCCAGCATCACCAGCTCGCTCGCAAGGACCCCGTCGCGATTGCCGTAGAAGATCAGATGGAGGCCGCCGCCAGGCTGGCGTTCGGCAAGGCCGATCGTCGAGCCGGCGAGCGACCAGTTGAACGGCGGCGGCGCTTGCGGCGCCGTGAAGTCGGCATCGTAGACCAGCGCCGATCCGGTTCTCGCTCCGGCGATCGCCGACCAGATCGCGCGCGCCCGCGAATATTGCCCGGCCGTGACGAGGCTGTTGAGCAATGTTGCGAGCCACGCGCTGTCGGCGCGCCGGTGGGCGGGGCCGGAGATCGCCAGGATCGCGTCGGCGTTGCCGGGGTCGCGAGCAAGCGCGTTCAGGACCCCGTCCTCCAGTTCGGGCTGCGAGCGGAAAAGCGACCGGATCATCGGCCAGTTCGAGCGGTCCCGCGCATAAGCCGCGACGAAGGGCGCGGCGGCCGCCGTTCCGCCCGGCGAGAGCCTGGCCAGAAGCGAGGTCTGCTCGAGCCCGCGATAGGAGTCGCCGAGGCGCAGATAATGGTTCGCGAGGAAATAGGCCGCTGGAAGCGAGCGCGGGTCGCGCCATTGCGCGGCGAGGAAGGCCCGCAGCGCTCCGTCGAGATCGCCCGAGAGCTGCGTCCGGACGCCCCGCACGAGGAACGGCTCGGGCGAGAGCGGCGCTTCTGCCGCGGCTTGCGCCATCGCGGCGAAGCTGCGCTCGTCGATTG
>NZ_WJSQ01000254.1 GCF_009720245.1 Sphingomonas segetis
CGCGGGGAAGCGCGCGCCGCAGCAAGATTGGGCTCGAACAGGACGTCGGCGAGCGCCGGCCCTCTCGACCGGATCAGTGCGTCGGCGGCGGCGAGCGCATCGTCCCCGGCCCCGAGCGCGGCGAGCGCTGCAACGACCAGGCGGTCGTTGCGGCGCCGGTCGGCAGCCAGCGCCTTGAGCTCGGCGACTGCCGCGGACGCCGCCGGCGCGCTTTTCGAGCGCAAGGCTTCGAACGTTTGCAAAAGCGCGTGCCGTTCCGAATTCACGAGATGAAGCTCCGGCGCCCGAAGCAATTGCGCGGCGTCGGCGTATTGCCCCGTCCACAGCGCCGATTTGACTCGCAGCAGCTGCACGATCTCGGCGTCAGGCCAGACCTGCAGCATGTTCGCGATGATCTCGTTCGCCTCGTCGCTGCGGCCAACCACAAGCAGCGACTGGGCAAGCCGGACGTTGCTCATCGGCGCCAGCGGCATCATCGCCCGGGCGCGGTCGTACTGGTCGACGGCTTCGTCGTTGCGGCCGATCGCCGTCAAGAAATCGCCGTAAGCCTGGCGTTCGCATCCGCACTCGGTAGGACGAACGCTGATCGCCTTGCGCAGCAGCCGCTCGCGGTCGGCGAAATTGCTGCTCGGAAGCAGACCTGCCTCGGCCATATAGCCTTCTGGGTTGCGGCGATCGAGCCGGATCGACTTCTCCGCCGCCTGCCAGCCTTCGCGGCCGACATCGCCGGCATCGGCGTAGCCGGCGCGGTGACTGATTGGAACGCTCGACAGCGCCAGCGCCGACCAGGCGAAGGAGAAATCCGGTAGCGCGGCCGCGGCCCGCCGCGCGGCGTCGAGCATGCGGTCCTCGTCGGGCGAGCCGCCCCAATATTCGTTGCACCAGTCGATATACAGCGAGAGCCCTTGGTCGCTCATCCGCTTGCGGTAGGCCGAGGCGCCCCAGATGCCGCAGCGCACCACTTGCGTCGCCGCAACCGCGACCTGGCGAGGCGCGAGCGAATCCTCGAGCGCCCGATCGAAGCTGTGCGACCAGACGAGTCCGCCACTGCCCATGTTGCGCAGGTTGACGGTGAAGCGCAGCGCGTCGTTGCTGTTCTGGATGCTGCCGTCGAGCAGGAAGGGCGCCTTTTGCCTGGCGCCGGTCAGCAGCGAGACTTCGTGCTCGGTGCCGAAGGCCGAGAGGATCTCCTCGTTCATTGTCTTGGCGAGCTGCCGCGGCAGGTCTTGCGACAGGATCGCGAACCCGCCGAGCGCCACCTTCGGCGCAATCGCCGCGGATGCCGGTGCGGAAAGAAAACGGAACAGCACCGCCCCGATGACGAGCAAGGCGACTGCCCCGATAATCAGGCGCTGGCGCGAACGCAGCCGAGAAGCCGTGGGTGCGGCGACGAGCGGAGGAACCTGCCCCGAAGCTTCGCCCAGCCTCGAACCGATCGCGCTCCTCAGCGCGCCAAGCGAAGCCGAGCCGGCCTGTCCGTCCCATTTCGACAGGTCGATGGTCTGAAACTGGCGGAAGCCGAGCGGCGGCTGCGAGCCGTCGAGCGTGGCTGGCACCAGCCGGCCATTGTCCCTTGCCGCCGACGCTTCGTCGCGCACCCACGCCGACCTTGCGGACGCTTCGGTCCAAAGGACGATGACGGCATCGGCGTTGGCGAGCGCGCGTTCGATGGCCTCGGCGAACTGGTCGCCGCCCGGAATGCGCTCGTCCCACCACACCTCGTGCCCGTCCGCCTCGAGCACGCCGACGAGTTCCCGTGCGCGCGCTGAATCCTGCCGGGCGTAGCTGAGGAAGAGGCTTGCCATCGTACCCCCTGCGTGCCGCTAATGTGCGCTGAAGCATTCTCCGCCGCAAGCAAGTCAAATTGCTGTCAAACTGTGTACCGTGCCGAAGATTTCGCGAACCGCGCACCGATTGGCACCACTCCGCGGCCGGTTCTGCCCGCCGGGAAAGCTGAGGTGCGTCAAAACTTTCGAAAAACCCTCCCGCGCAAGGACTTGTTAGGCTAATCAGGACAGAATTCGAAATTGTCCGAACAGGGGATTGTGATGCGGTGGGGTATGTTGTTGGCGTCGGCGGCAGCGTTCGCCGCTCCGGTCCAGGCGCAGGAGGCGGACGTCGGCCCCGCGCGAGCGCCGGTCAGCGCCCCCGCGCCGCC
>NZ_WJSQ01000255.1 GCF_009720245.1 Sphingomonas segetis
GGACGCGGACGCGCTCGAACTGCTCATCATGATTGCTCGGGTCCCGCACCGGCTCGATCCCGGCGGAGGCGCAGACCGCCTCGAGCTCGGAATGGCGCCAGCCGAGCAGCGGGCGGACGACGGCAAGCGAGCCGCCCGGGCCGCGGCCCAAGCGTCGCAGTCCGGCGAGGCCCTTCACCCCCGCGCCGCGCGCGAGGCGCATCAGGAACGTCTCGGCCTGATCGTCGAGATGGTGGGCGGTGAGCAGCGCGGCGACCTTACGCTTGCGCGCCCATTCGGCCAGTAGGCGGTAGCGCACCGCCCGCGCACGCTCCTGGATCGCGGTTTCGGGCTTTTCGTCCCACCTCGCGGTGAGAATCATGTGCGGGACACCGAGCCCCGCGCAGACCTGTGCCACCGTTTCCGCTTCGGCGCGGCTTTCAGGGCGAAGCGCGTGATCGACGGTCGCCGCTTCGACCTTGAGCGGCCGCGCCTCGGCGGCGAGGAGCAGAAGCGCGAGGCTGTCAGGGCCGCCCGAGACGGCGATGCCGATCCTGGTGCCAGGCGCGACGAGTGCGTCGAGGTCGCGCCCGAAGCGGTCGATCAGATCCACATCCATTCGTCACCCTGAACTCGGTTCAGGTTCCATCTAGGGGAAGGTCGCCGCCGTCACCACAATGGATGCTGAAACCAGTTTTGCATGACGGAACCGAGTAAGGCGGGACCCGGATCAAGTCTGGGATGACGGACTGTTCACCCGCAATTGGCCGCGGCCTTTGCGTCAGTTTCGAGCTTCTTGAGGTCGGGGCGGATCTTGGCTCCGTAGACGGCGTCGAGTTCCGAATAGGCCTTGCACGCCTGGCCCGGCTGGCCGAGCTTCATCAGCGCCTGGCCGAGATAAAATAGACTGTCCGGCGCCCGCTCTCCCCCGGGGTTGCTGCGGTAATTGCCGAGGAGCGCGGTGGCGGCGGCGCGGGCGTCTCCCGTGTCGAGCAGGGAGCGGCCGATGAGGTTGTTGGCGTAGCTCACGCGGCGATGCTTCGGGTAAGCCGAGACGAAGCTCTTCAGCGACGCGATGGCGGCGTCGTAATTGCCCGCTTCCCACAGGTGGAAGCCTTCGCTGTAGGCGTCCTCGCCGGGATCGGTCGCTTCGGCGGCGGCAGCATCGCCGTCGGGCCCTCCGGCGGCGGGCGTCACGGCGACGGTCTTGGGCGCCTCGGACGAGGCTTTGGGCTTGGGCTTCGCAGGCGCAGTGGTCGTCGCCGCGGGAGGAGCCGCTTCACTCGTCACGGGCGCTGCGGCCGCGGCTTCGTTGATCCGCCGCTCGAGCGCCTGGATGCGGTCGGCCTGCTCACTTCGCAGTTGGTTCATGCCCGCTTCGATCGTGCGCAGGCGGTTGCTGTTCTCCTCGCTCTGGCGGAGCATGTTCGCAAGCTGCCGCTCGAGCGCGTCGAGGCGCTGGTCGAGGCTGATCACCGACGCCTGCGTCGCGGCCGGATCGTCGGAAAAGCCCGCGGTATCGGCGGGCCGGCCCTTCGGGAAAACGCGCCGCTGCACCTCGTTGACCTGCCGCTCGAGCCGCTCGATCCTTTGCTCGGGCGTGGGCTGCTGGCGCTGGGCGAGCGCAGACGAGGCGGGCAGCAGCGCTATAGTCGCGCAGCCGGCCAACACGGTGATCGGACGCAAAAGTCTCACGGAAGATATCCCCACCCTAGGTTCCCACCCACATTGCCGCGCAGCGCCTTGCCCGGGCATGAATCCTTATTGGCCCGCCGGAGCCGCGGGCTGCGCTCCGCCGCGCATCAGATCGGTGCCCTTGAGGCTGACGTTGGAGGTTACCTGCCCGGCCGGCCCGACCGGCGGCGCGACCGCATTGCCGACATTGATTCGGACCGCCTCGGGCGCGCCAACGCGAAGCATGGGCGCGGTCGAGGTTGGCGGAACCTGATAGGTCTGGCCGGGCTGCATCGTCGCCTCGAACAAGGTCTTTCCGCCGTCGGTCACCCGGACCCACGCCTGCCCGGTCGCCGTCAGTACCACCGGCCCGTCTGCGGCCGCGCGATCTATTTCGCGGCGCACACGAACCGCAAGGAAGTCGAGGTCGGGATGCCCGCGGGCGAGGCGATCTGGGGCAACAAGGTCGCGTCGAGCGCCCTCGACCATTATCTCGCCGCGACCG
>NZ_WJSQ01000256.1 GCF_009720245.1 Sphingomonas segetis
CTGCGGGTCGAAATCGCCCGCCGCCGTGGTGCCCTGCGACTGCGGCGGAGCGGCGAGCGCGGCGACATTGACCCCTGGCTCGATTGCATCCTGCGCGCCGACCGGCATCCCGGCGAGCGCGAGCAGGCCGCGCTCGAGCGGCTTGACGAGACCCGGCGCGGCGGAGCCGATGACCGTGCGATCACCGACGTCGGCGACGATCACCACCGACTCCGACCGGAGGAAATCGTCGTAGCAACGGCGCGCGGTGCCGCGCAGGGTGGCGACCTGCACGGGAAGCGGCTGACCGCACGACAAGGTGGCTTCAACCGCCGCCTGCGATCCGGAGCCGTCGACGAGCGAGCGGATCGTGCCGACCGAGCGGCTGGCGGTGACGCTCCGGCAGGTCATGACGAAGCCCGCGTCGAACTCGCCCTTCAGGGTCGCGTCGTCGTACGTGCGGTTGGCGCGGCACGGATCGCCCTGGGCGTTGCGGCCGACGTCGAGCGACCCCGCCAGCAGGCTCGGATTCGGCCGGGTCGCGCAGCCGGCGAGGATCAGGCTGGACGCGGCAAGCAGCAGGAGCGACCGCCGGGAGTGCGGATTATTGCTCATTCGCTCTCTCCTTGACCCTGCAGTTTTCGCGCTTGTCGTCGGGCGCGCACGGCTGATCGTTGGCGTCATCGACGCCCATGATGCCGAGCAGGCCTTCGTTGTTGGTGCCGACGAGCGAGTCGAAGCTGAACGCTTCGTCGTCGCCGGAGCTGACCAGGTCCTGCTGGGAAAAATCGTCGCCTGCCGCGCCGCCGCCGCTCAGCGATGGATCAGTGTTGTTGGCATCACCCGTCGGGTTGCCGGTAATGACACCCGTGGTCACCGTCCCGCCGCCGGGCAGATTGCCGCAGCCGCCGCCGGTCAGGATCAGGCATCCGTTGATTCGGCTGTTGGGAAGCGAGACGAATTGCGGCTGCACGAGGAACGCAGCGCCAATTCCCCCGACCTGGTCGATGGTGCCGAACAGCTCGAAGCCGTTCGTCTCGTCGCCGGAAGAGACGATGTTGAGGACATCGGCGTTGACCCCGCTCCCGGGCCCGCGCCCTGCGGTATTCTGGAATAGCGCGTAGTCGGCGTAGGTGACGGTGATGGTGCCGGCACTGATCACGACCGGATCGGCGTAACCTCCGGGGATGCCGTAGAGGCTGGAGCGGAAATTGCCGATCCAGTCGTCCTGGACGACGGCGGTGGACGCTGGCGAGCCGCCGGCGGTGAGGCCGAGCGGGGTGAGGAAGCCGTCGTCGAGGCCGACGCCGATCTTCGCGCCGCGCAAGTCGAGCGACCCGCCGGCGAAGATGATCCGCCCGCCGCCAGAGCTCATCGGCGCGATTCGAATGATGCTGGCAAGCGTCGCCGGATCGTTCGGGTCCGCGGCGTCGCGGGTGCCGCCGATCTGGAGCGTGCGTCCGGTGCCGGTCCCGCTCACCTCGCCGACGATGTCGACGCGTCCGGTGCCGAACAGGTTGATCCGCGTCGAGCCGGCGCCGTCGGCAAAGGCCACATTGCCCACGAGCAGGTCCTGACCGAGCGAGTCGATGGTCAGCGTGCCGGAATGAATACGGCCGAGCTCGGCTTCGGTGAGCGCAAAGGCGTCGGTCGGGTCGGCGTCGCCGAGCGCCGTGACGAGGTTGCCACCCTCGCGGTTGGTGATGGACACGTCCGAGCCGGTGATCCCGCCCAGGATGTCGAGGTCGTCGGCGAGGATGTTGACGTCGCCGGCTTGCGCCAGCACGGTTCCGACGCTCACGCCCTGCGCCGCGTCGAAGTCGATGTCGCCGCTCGTGCTCTGGACATTGCTCGCCGAGATGCCGGTCGACGACGTCAGCGAAGCGCCCGTTCCGGCAGCGAGCGTCCCTGCGGTGAGCGTGCCGGAGGCGCCTTGCTTGACGAGGGTGATCGAGCCGCCTGCCACGCCACTGGCGATGGCGAGGTCGCCGCTGGTGGCGCGGACGATGAGATCGCTGCCGCTGCCGTTCGCGGTGGCGGACGCAAGGTCGACATGGCCGCCCTGGACCGACAAATCGTGGCCGTCGAGCGGGGCGCCGAGCAGCGCGTCGGCGGCGCAGCTGGAGTCGACCGGCCCTTGCC
>NZ_WJSQ01000257.1 GCF_009720245.1 Sphingomonas segetis
CCCTCCTCCTTGCCGGCGTGCTTGCAGCCGGCCTCAGCAGCGCCCCGGCGCTGGCCGACCGGCCGCGCGACCGCGGTCCGCGCGCGGAACAATCGGATCGGCAGTCGCAGCAGCCGCACCGAGAGCAGGAGCGGGCGTTCGAAGCGACTCGGCACGGCCGTTCGATGCCGCTGCCGCAGCTCGAACGCCGGGTGATCCCATTCATGGACGGCGCTGACTATCTCGGCCCTGAACTGAACAATGGCACGTACCGGATGAAGTTCATCCAGAACGGCCGCGTGATCTGGGTCGACGTCGACCCACAGACCGGGCGGATCATCCGGCGGTCGCGCCCGTAACCGTCAGTTCAGCGCGCCGATTGACTTTTTCGCGCGCCTTCCCAGTTGTTCCGGATAAGCAACCTCTCGCCTCAACGCGGGTTGACGGCGTGAAGATGAACAGTTCCGGGGAGCATCGATGCGTGTCCTGATCGTCGAAGACGAACCCAATCTCGGGCGCCAGCTCCGCTCGACCCTCGAAGGCGCAGGCTATGCCGTCGACCTCGCGACCGACGGCGAGGACGGCCATTATCTCGGCTCGACCGAAAGCTACGACGCGGTGATCCTCGACCTTGGCCTTCCCGAGATCGACGGGCTGACCGTGCTCGACCGCTGGCGCAAGGAAGGGCGCAAGATGCCAGTTCTGGTGCTGACCGCGCGCGACAGCTGGTCGGACAAGGTCGCCGGGCTCGACGCGGGCGCCGACGATTATCTCGCCAAGCCGTTCCAGACCGAGGAGCTGATCGCCCGGCTGCGCGCGCTGATCCGGCGATCGTCGGGCAACGCCAGTAGCGAGCTCAACGCCGGCGATATCCGGCTCGACACCCGCTCGGGCAAGGTGACCAAAGCGGGCGAGCCGGTGAAGCTCACCGCGCAGGAATACAAGCTGCTCTCCTACCTCATGCACCACAAGGGCAAGGTGGTGAGCCGAACCGAGCTCATCGAGCATATCTACGACCAGGATTTCGACCGCGATTCGAACACCATCGAAGTGTTCGTGACGCGCATTCGCAAGAAACTCGGCGCCGACGTGATCACCACTATTCGCGGCCTCGGCTACAGCCTCGAGGAGCCGGCGGAGGTTCGGACCGCTTGAACAAGGAAGCCGCCAGCGTCGCGGCGGCGTCCGACCCTCCCTCCGCCGCCAGCCGAAGGGCCCACCGCGTGCGCACCGGCTCCCTCACTCGGCGCATCATCGGCGTCGCGGCGATCTGGATCGTCACCTTGCTGCTGAGCGGCGGCTTCGCGCTCGACCGCATCCTCACCCATACGATCGTCGACAATGTCGACTCGCAGCTGGTCACGATCCTCAACGGAATGCTTGGCGCCGCGGAAATCGGTCCCGACGGCGAAGTAAGGTTCAGCCGCCCGCCCGCCGACCAGCGCTTCATCGACCCTTATTCCGGCCTCTATTTCCAGATCAGCGGCGCCGGCGCGGACACGTTCGCATCGCGCTCGCTGTGGGACCGGCGGCTGCGGATTAACAGCAGCCACATCGATCTCAAGCCGCACCTCTACGACAGCAACGAATTCAGCCTGCCAGGCCACGAAGACGCGCTGAGGATCGTCGAGCAGGACGTGATCCTGCCCGGCTCGCCGGTTCGTTGGAAATTCCAGGTCGCCGAATCGCGAGAGACGATCAACGAACAAATCCACCGGCTGCGCTCGACTTTGTTCTGGAGCTTCACCGCGCTCGGAGTCGGCCTGCTGATCCTCGCCGCGCTGCAGACGGTCTACGGCCTCTGGCCGCTACGGCGGGTGCGGCGCGACGTGGCGGCAATTCGGTCAGGGGAAAAGTCGCGGATCGGCAAGGATTTCCCAGCCGAGATCCGGCCGCTCACCGAGGAGATCAATCAATTGCTCTCGCACAGCGAGGCGCAGGCGGAGGAAGCGCGGCGGCACGCGGGCAACCTCGCCCATGCGCTGAAGACGCCGCTGACGGTGATCACCAACGCCGCCACCGCGCATGCCCCCGACCTCGTCGACACCGTCTGTCGCGAGGCGTTGGTGATGCGGCGCCAGGTCGATCACCATCTCGCGCGCGCCCGCGCGATCGGCCGCCGCGCCTCGGCG
>NZ_WJSQ01000258.1 GCF_009720245.1 Sphingomonas segetis
CGCGCAGCGATCGTCGGCGGCGGCGCTACGGCGATCTTGCTGCTCGGGGGATTGACGTTCTGGCTGACCAGCGGGTCGGAGCAGGCCGGCGGCGGCCCCGCGGCCGTTCAGTCGCAATCAGGCCAGGCGCCGGCGGCACGCGGCTCGCAATCGCTCGCACAGCGGGATCCGGTCCGTGCCGCGGACGCGGCCATAAACTCGATCATTCCGTCGATTCCGTGCAGCTGGCTCAACGTGTCGGTCAAAGGTAGCGCTGGCGATCTCACCGTGCTCCTCGGCGGCGTCGCCGGCGATCCTTCGGAGGCTCAGGCGGAGGTGGCCTCGGCTCTAACCCGCGCCAGCCTGCCGAACGCGAACATCGACGCCTCGGCAATTGCTCCGATCGAACCCGGCGGCTGTTCGGCGCTCGATGCCTACCGCCAAATCCGCAATTCGGAAGCGCCGCGGCTCAACACTCCGCAGCCGATCTGGCATAGGAATACGGTCGCGGACGCCGGAGACTACAAGGGGCAACGCGTCGCCAAGCCACTGATAAGCTTTTCGACGGACGATCCGCGCACGGATCTCGCCATCATCGGTATCGCGCCGTCCGGATTGATCGATCACCTGATCGACAGTCGCAGCGATCTCGAGGATGGCGTACAGGCATCGCTCGCCGCGCTCCGCGCCGGAGATGCGAAGGAAACCAATCCTACGAAGACCGGGCCCAACCGATACGAGTTCAAACTCGATATCAATCACGAGGGGTGGTCGGGCCTCGTCCTGATCACCGGACAGGGCCCATTCCCTGCCGACATCGTGAGACCCTCCCTCGGCGCTCGCAACATTGCCTGGCAAGAGCGCTTCGCCACCTATGCCGCGCGGCATGGATGGAAGGCCGACATGCTCTGGTTTAAGGTCGAGGATTAACGCCCGGGCGCCTGGTGCGCGATCCTCGACTGCTCCTCGTACGCCTTTCGGAATTCCTTGGCGAAGACGTCCATGAAGGCTTCGTCAGAGCCGCGCGCCACTCCGCTGAACTCGCGTTCGTAGGCCCGCCACAACGCTGCATCCTTCGCCGCCGGGAGAATGCTGGCGAGAAAGCCGCCAGTTTCGGCGCGGCTGCGGATCGCGTCGGGGGAGAAGCGATCGAGCGTGGCCCGCAGCGCGCCCTGCATCGCTTTCAGCGTCGCCATCTGGTGCGATTGCAGATCGTAGAAGGCGTCCTCGACGGCACGGTCGGCGCTCATGAAGCCGCGCTCGGGAGGGCTGAGCAACTGCGCCAGCGCCTGCTCGGGCGCGCGTGCGAACTTGATCGGGTTGTTGCCGTCGAGCTCCAGGCGCGTGCTTTCCGCGCCCATTTGCGACTTTGCCCGCGCGCGCGCCTCGACAAGAATCACGAGCCCGGCGATGAGCCGGCGAAGCAAAGTGCCGCTGCGCGCGAACGCCTCCACCGGCGGACCTTTGACGGCCCCGGAGTCGAGGCCCGCCGCCGTGAAGAATTCCGCAAGCAGCCGTTCTGTGTCTGCCGCCGCTGGTGCGGGTGCCGGAGACTGCGCGGGAGTCGCCCGAGAGGCTTTGGCCGGAGCACGCGCGCTGCGTCGTGGCGCTGAGGTCTGCGCGGGTGGCGGCGGGACGGCAGCGGCCGCTTCCGCTGGCGATTGGAGCGGCATGGAACTGATCGAACTGTCGTCCTCGAGGCCGAGCGGATCGGACGGCGGAGGCTCGACCGGAGCGCCGAACCCGCCGCGCGCCCAATCCACGACATTGTCTTCGGCGATCTGTCCCCAGATGTCCGCCGGCCCGGCCGCGCGGGGGGCATCGGCGGCGGGGCTCGACCATCCCGAGGATGGGTCGGCCGCTGCCTTGGGTCCCTCCCAAACCGAACTTCCGTCCGGCATGTCCGAAGCATCGTGAGTCGGTCCCCAGCCGTCGGTGCTTGGGACTTCTTCGGCGACCGGCCGCCGTTCGCCCCACTCGAACCCTCGGCCGGGCGCATGCGCGGCTGGTCCGGCGATGGCCTGCCGGGCCTCGGGCGCGGCGTTGCCGGGTTGAATCGACGGTTCCCAGCTCTCAGGAGCCGCAGGCTGCGGTTGCT
>NZ_WJSQ01000259.1 GCF_009720245.1 Sphingomonas segetis
TGCCCCAGCTCAAGGTAATGCCGCCGCCGCCGTGGCCGTAATTGTGCACCAGCCGCTTGTCGCCAAGCGCCTCGGCGCGGACCACGAAGCCGCTGCGCCGGTACGGGCGCAGCCCGGCGACGGCGCGGATCAGGCGGCTCGGATCAGCCTCGACCGGTGCGAGCGGGTTACAGTCGCTGACCGTGCGCGTGCCCACGCCGGTCGTCGCGCAGCCAGTGAGCAAGGCGGCTGAGCCTGCGGCAAAGGTTCGGCGGTCGAGGAGCATTCGGCTTGACTAGCCGCCGCTCGGGCTATGCTTCAACCGTCTCGATCGTCAGCCGGTCGTTGGTGAAGACGCAGACCTCGGCCGCGATCTGCATGGCGCGGCGGGCAAGGATCTCGGGATCCTGTTCGTAATCGGCCAGGGCCTTGGCGGCGGACAACGCGTAATTGCCGCCCGAGCCGATCGCGGCGATTCCGCCTTCGGGCTCGAGCACGTCGCCGTTGCCGGTCAGGATCAGCATCTGCTCGGCGTCGGCGACGATCATCAGCGCCTCGAGGTTGCGCAGATATTTGTCCGTCCGCCAGTCCTTGGCGAGCTCGACCGCCGCGCGCAGCAGCTGGCCATTATATTGCTCGAGCTTCTTCTCGAGCCGCTCGAACAAAGTGAAGGCGTCGGCGGTCGCACCGGCGAAGCCGCCGATCACCTTGCCGTCCGCGCCGATGCGCCGGACCTTCTTGGCGTTGGGCTTCATCACCGTGTTGCCCATGCTGACCTGGCCGTCGCCGGCGATGACGGTCCTGCCGCCCTTCTTGACGCCGAGGATCGTGGTTCCGTGATATTGTTCCATGCTGCTGAGGTGGGTTGCCGGAGTCAGCGCTGCAAGCGGCGCTCGAAACGGCGGTCGGGAATCAGCCACGTGGCGGCCACTCCGACATAAAGCGCGATCGACACAAGCGGTGACAGCCAGAAGGCGGCGGCAATGCCCCCTGCGTAGGCGAGCGCGCTCACCCATTCCTTGGTTTTCGAGCCCACCGCCTGGGCGACGACGGAGCCATCGCCTTCGGCGCGGATCAGCGCCTTTTCGAGCAGGAGGTAGGCAATCGCCGCCATCAGCAGCACGAAGCCGAACGCCGCGACCGGGAAGCTGGTCACGCCGCGTTCGTCGACCCAGCGGATCACGAACGGGAACAGGCTGAGCCAGAACAGCAGGTGGAGGTTCGACCACAGGACGCGCCCGTCGACGCGCTTCGCCGTCTGCATCATGTGGTGATGGTTGTTCCAGTAGATGCCGACATAGATGAAGGACAGCACATAGGCGCCGAAGATCGGCAGTACCGGACGCAGCGCTTCGAACCCCGAGCCTTCCGGCACCCGCATCTCGAGCACCATGATGGTGATGATGATCGCGACGACGCCGTCGGTGAACGCGTTGAGGCGGCCGGGTTTCATAATCTGCCGAGCGCTCCCCCGCCTGTTGTTCCGAGCAGCCTATGCGACGAAGCAATCGAGAGGAAGAATTTTGAATCACGCGAAGCCGCGAAGAACGCGAAGTAGAAATTGTCGCGCAGATTCGCGGAGACGCAGAGCGGCCGAGGATCGGACATGCGGCAGCACTTGGATTCATTCGGCAGCACCGGCGCGAGCAGTCCGGATTTTTGCTGCCGCACGCGCTTTACCAACGTCTCTGCGCCTCTGCGCCTCTGCGCGAGAACCGCTTTCGCGTTCTTCGCGGCTTCGCGTGAGATTATTTTCCTTCCCTGTTCGGATCGATCGCCCCCTGGGCCTTCACCCATCTGATCAGCTCGTCGAGCTGGATGGCTTGCTCGGTGGCGAGGAGGGCGTCGGGGTCAGGAAGTCCGTTTTCGCGGGCGGCTCGAGCAGCTCCGCCGGGGGCAGCGGGTAGGCCGGGCATTGGCGCTGCTCCGCCAGCGCCGGGATCGGCTGCGGCGACTGCGGTCTTCCCGCGCAGGCGCTGAGCAAGAGAGCGAGCGGCGGCAAGGCGCGATTGATAGTCATTCGAAATCCTTTCGTTGACGGCGCGTTGTTCGGCGGCGACGCGGCCGAGGTTCGCGCGATCCGCGGCGCG
>NZ_WJSQ01000026.1 GCF_009720245.1 Sphingomonas segetis
AGCGCGTGCGACACGCGAAGCGGAAGCTGCCGAGGCCGCTGCCGCGCCGCAGGAGGAAGCCGAGGCGGTCGTCGCCGACGAGGTCGAGGCCGCAACCGCCGAGCCGGCGCCCGAAGCCGAAGCTGTTGCCGACGAAGTTGCCGAGCAGACTGCGCCGGTCGCTGAAGAGGTTCCGGCAGAGGAGCCTGCCGTGGAGGCTCCCGCCGAGGAAGTCGCCGCCGAACAGCCCGACGCGACGAACGAGGGCGAATCGACGGCGGAGCCCGCGGAAGGGGCCGCGGACGTGCCGCCGCCGAGCACCGAATCGCCGCAGGCCGCCGAGGCAAACGCCGAGAGCGGCGAGTCTGCTTCCGCGCCTGCCGAAGGCGCGGCCGAGGAAACCAAGGCGTAATGATGAGCGCGAGCGGCGAGCGAAGAATCGCGCTCGCTGCAATCGCCGGCGCTCATGGCGTCAAGGGCGAGGTTCGCCTGAAGCTGTTTAGCGACAGCATCGAGAGCCTTGCACGGCATGAAAGGCTGTACGTGGGAGGCGCCGAGCGGCGCCTCCTCGCCGCTCGCGCCAGCGGCAAGGCGGCTGTCGCGCGCTTCGAGGGAATCGGCGACCGATCGGCCGCGGAGGCGCTCCGCGGCACCCTTGTCGAAGTCGATCGCTCCGCGCTTCCGCCGCTCGAGGACGGCGAATATTATCACGCCGATCTGATCGGCCTTCCGGCGGTCGATCGCGGCGGCACTCCGATCGGCAGCGTCGCCGCGGTCGAGAATTTCGGCGCGGGGGATTTGCTCGAGATCGAACTGACGGACGGCAGGACGTCGCTGATCCCGTTCAAGGACGGCATCGCGGATCTCGAGGGCGGCCGTGTCGTCGTCGACCGCGAATTCCTCGCCTAAGCGTCGGCAGCTTCGCCCGCGGGCTCGCGCCACAATGGCCGCCGCTTCGCGAGGTCGTTGCGGATGGTTGTCGCCGCGACCCCGCCCTCTCCCATTGCGTGGCTGATCTGGTCCAATCCGTGGACCACGTCGCCTGCGGCATAGAGACCCGGAACGCTGGTGCGCAGATGATCGTCGCAGGATATGCAGCGATCCGACGCGAGCGTTGCGCCGACCATTTCGGCAAGCTGGGTGTGGGTGTCCGAGCCGAGCGCCGGATAGATGCTGTCGAAGGTGTAGTGGCCCTCGGCCGTGTCGACCGTAATACCGTTGCTGGAGATCGCGACGGCCTCTGCGGGGCCGTCTACGCACTCGATCCCGGCGTCCTTAAGTTTCTTGTTGTCTTCGGGCTTGAGCCGCAGCGACTTGTCGGGCGCGATCAGCGTCACGTCGGCCGTGAAGCTGCGGATGAACAGCGCCTCGGCGACGCCGTGGCTGTCGCTGCCGATCACGCCGACCCGCTTGTCGGTGACTTCGTATCCGTCGCAAATCGGGCAGTAGCGGATCAGCCCGCGAGCGAGCGCGTCGTCATGAAGCTCCTCGTCCATGGCGGGGGCGCGATTGGCGATGCCGGTCGCGATGAGGATCGTCCGGGCATTCGCTTCGCCCGATCCCCAGGTCGCAGTGAACAGGCCGGTTTCGTGGTCGAGCTCGAGCCTGGTGACGAATTCCGATTTGATCTTCGCGCCATATTTGCATGCCTGGTCGCGCATGAGCCGGAGCAGCTCCGTGCCCTCGACCCCGTCCGGAAAGCCCGAGACGTTGCGCGTGCACGGGATCCACGATGCGCGGCTCTTGCCGCCATCGACCACCATGATGTCGAGGTGGAAGCGGGCGAGGTAGATGGCGGCGGTCAGGCCCGCGGGGCCCCCGCCGATGATCAGGCAATCGAGGATCGGCTTGTCCATGCGCAGCCCAATGGATTGTGATAGCGGCGGTTCCCCATGACCTTCCGCGCCTCAGTCTTGACGCTCTACCCGGACATGTTCCCCGGGCCACTCGACCTGAGCCTCGCAGGTCGGGCGCTGGACGACGGCATTTGGTCGCTGGACGCGACCAACATCCGCGAGTTCGCCACCGACAAGCACAGAAGCGTGGATGACACGCCTGCTGGCGGTGGTGCGGGGATGGTGCTTCGCCCCGACGTAGTGGCCGCTGCGCTAGACAGCGTCGCCGACGGGCGGCCGATGCTTGCGCTGACACCCCGAGGCGCACCTCTCACGCAGGCTCGTGTGCGCGAGCTTGCGGCGGGCGACGGGCTCATCCTGCTGTGCGGCCGGTTCGAGGGCTTTGACGAGCGCATCTTCGAGGCGCGTCCGCTGGAAGCCGTCTCCGTCGGCGACTATGTCCTCTCGGGCGGCGAAATCGGCGCGATGGCGATCCTCGATGCTTGCGTAAGGCTGCTCCCCGGGGTAATGGGCGCGGCCTCCAGCGGAGAGGAAGAGAGCTTCGACACGGGGCTTCTCGAATATCCGCACTATACCCGACCCGTTGAATGGGAAGGACGCACGATCCCCGAAGTGCTGCGATCGGGGGATCATGCGAAGATCGCTGCGT
The DNA here is from genome assembly GCF_009720245.1 of Sphingomonas segetis. Classification (GTDB taxonomy): domain Bacteria; phylum Pseudomonadota; class Alphaproteobacteria; order Sphingomonadales; family Sphingomonadaceae; genus Sphingomicrobium; species Sphingomicrobium segetis. The sequence goes on from NZ_WJSQ01000026.1 coordinate 2,485, forward strand.
GGAGACACGAACGCGCGGTGGAAGATACACGGCTACGGCGGCCGGACCTGATCGAGCGCCACGGGGGCGCATCGCAGGCACCGCCCTATGGCGCGCGGCGACGAGATACGAAGGCTGACGACCAATGAACCTGATCGAGACTCTCGAGCGCGAAGCGATCGATGCGCTGACCGCCGACCGACAAATCCCCGAATTCCGCCCCGGCGACACGCTACGCGTCGGCGTCAAGGTCATCGAGGGCGACCGCACTCGCGTGCAGGCATTCGAAGGCGTGTGCATCGCCCGCTCGAACAAGGGCGTCGGCTCGAGCTTCACCGTCCGCAAGATCAGTTTCGGCGAGGGCGTCGAGCGCGTCTTCCCGCTCTATTCGCCGATCATCGACAGGATCGAGGTCGTGCGCCGCGGCGCAGTGCGTCGCGCCAAGCTCTATTACCTGCGCGGCCGCACCGGCAAGGCCGCCCGCATCGCCGAGCGCCGCGACGTCCGTCGCGATGTCACTGGCGGGCAGGGCGCCGAGACCGAAGCTTCGCGAGCAGAGAACGCGCCGAAGGCATAAGCTCCGACCTGTACCCCGGCGAAGGCCGGGGCCCAGGGCGGCGCTCCGCGCCGCTTCTTTGTCTAGGGCTGGACCCCGGCCTTCGCCGGGGTACAAGGCCGCATGCGTTTCCTTGTTGCCGCGGCTGTTGCGCCGCTTCTGCTCGCCCTCGCGCCACCGCCTGGCGTTCCCCAGAAGAAGCTGACGATCGAGCGGATCTTCGCCAGTCCGCCGATCTCGGGCCAGACCCCGCGCCTGCTCAAGCTCTCGCCCGATGGGCGCTACGCGGCACTGCTGCAGCCGCGCAAGGAGGACCGCGAGCGCTTCGACCTGTGGGCGATGGACACGTCGACCGGGAAGCTGCGGATGCTTGTCGATTCGACGAAGATCGGCGGAGGCGAGATTTCCGAAGCGGAGAAGATGCGGCGCGAGCGCGCCCGCGTCGGCGGCAGCAAGGGAATCGTCGAATATGAATGGGCCCCCGACGGCACGTCGATCCTCGCTCCGGTCGACGGCGACCTTTACCTCGCCGACGTCGCGACCGGCGCTGTCCGCCGCCTGACGAGCACCCTCGCGACGGAGATCGATGCCCACGTTTCCGAAGGCGGCCGCTTCGTCAGCTTCGTGCGCGACCAGAACCTCTACGCAATCGACCTTGCGAGCGGCGCGGAGCGAGCGCTGACTACGGAAGGGAAGGGCACCGTCACTTGCGGCACCGCCGAGTTCGTCGCGCAGGAGGAGATGGACCGCCGCACCGGCACGTGGTGGGCGCCGAACGACAGCCGGGTCGCGGTCGAATGCTATGACGAAGCGAAGGTGCAGGTCGTCACGCGTGCGGCAATCGGCGCCAGTGGGACGAAGACCTTCGAGCAGCGCTATCCTGCGGCGGGAACTCCCAACGTTGCGGTGACGCTGTGGCTCATGAACCCCGACGGAACCGGGCGCGCCAAGGTCGATCTCGGCTCCGACCCGGACATCTATCTCGCGCGGGTCGATTGGTCGAAGGACGGGCGCACGCTCTATGTCCAGCGCGAGAGCCGCAACCAGAAACGGCTCGACCTGCTCGCCGTCGATCCCTCGACCGGTGCGAGCCGGCCGGTGCTCACCGAAACCGCCAAGACCTGGATCAATCTCAACGACGACTTCCACCCGCTCAGGGACGGCAGCTTTATCTGGGGTTCCGAACGCAGCGGATTCCATCACCTGTACCGCTGGGTGGACGGGAAGCTGACTGCCATCACGACCGGCGACTGGAGTATGACTGGCCTGGTCGGCGTGGACGAGCGAGATCACCGGCTGTTCTTCACCGGCAACAAGGACGGCGTGCTCGAAAGCCACGTCTATTCCGTCGACTATCTCAAACCCGCCGAGCCCCGGCGCCTGACGGAGGCCGGCTATTGGAATACCGCCGACATGGACAAGGCGGGCACGCGCCTGCTCGTCACGCGCTCCTCGACCGATCAGCCGCCGCAGACCTATCTCGCGGACGCTTCAGGCAAGCGCATCGCCTGGGTCGAGGAGAACAGGCTCGACGCGTCGCATCCCTACGCGCCGTACATGGCCGCCCACCGCGCGGTGAAGTTCGGTACGCTGGAGGCCGCGGACGGAAGTACGCTCCACTGGGAAATGATCACGCCGCTGCTCGAGGCCGGGAAGAAATACCCGGTCTTCTTCGAACATTACGGCGGCCCCGGATCGCAGCAGGTCAAGCGCGCCTGGATGAACCCGATGGCGCAATACTGGATCGGCAAGGGCTGGATTTATTTCCAGGTCGACAATCGTGGCTCGCCCAACCGCGGCCGCGCGTTCGAGGATCAGATCTATCATGCGATGGGCGGCGTCGAGGTTGAGGACCAGGCGACCGCCGCGCGCTGGCTGCAGAAGCAGCCGTTTGTCGACGCAAACCGCATCGCCACCGCGGGCTGGTCCTACGGCGGCTACATGAGCCTCAAGATGCTCGAGAAGGCGCCCAAGGGGCTCTATGCCGCCGCCATCGTCGGTGCGCCGGTGACCAGGTGGGCGCTGTACGACACCCACTATACCGAACGGTTCCTCGGAAACCCCGCTGTCGATCCGAAGCCGTATCAGTCATCGGACGCGCTCGAGGGTGCGCTGAAGATCGACGAGCCGTTCCTGCTGATCCACGGCATGTCGGACGACAATGTCGTGTTTCGGAACTCGACCATGCTGGCGGACGAACTGCAGGCGGCGAACCGGCCATTCGAGATGATGTTCTACGTCGGCCAGACCCACCGCCCCGCGGGCGAGGGCCGCCAGGCGCACGTCCAGAACACGATCGAGCGCTTTCTCGACGAGAAGGTCGTGAGCACGAACGGCGACTAGTCGCAGCGTCCCCCCGCAACCGCCTCGCGGTCGATCAAGCGCGTGTAGAGGTGCCAGGTCGAATAGCCGAGCCACGGCAGCACCAGGGCGAGGCCGACGAACAGCGGGATCGATCCGAGCACGAGCAGGGCCGAGACCACGATTCCCCAACGGACCATCTCACTTTTGTTGCGGTGCGACGCGCGCCACGAAGCGGACACTGCTTGGGCCGCGGTGACGTCGCAATCGACCAGCATTGGCAGCGAGGCGACGCTCAGCGCCAGCACGAACCAGCCGAAGATGGCGCCGACGACGAGTCCGCCGACGATCAACGCCCATCCGCGCGGCGTGGTGAACACCATCGACAGGAATCCGCCGATCGAGGTTGGCGTCGTCCAGCCGAAGATCAAGGCATAGAGCGCGCCGGCCGCAAGCAGCCAACCGAGGAATATGAGCAGCAGGAGCCCCGCGACGATGCCCATGTCGTCGAGCGAAGGCCGCTTGCGCACGTCGAGGAAGTTGAACCAGTGCACTTCGTCGCCATGCTCGCGCCGGCGGGCCAGTTCGTAGAAGCCCACGGCAGCGACCGGGCCGAGCAATGCGACGCCCGCGACTACCGGCAGGAAGAAGGGCATCAGCGGCCGGCTGGTTGTCATCACCACCGCGGCCAGCCCGATCAGCGTGTAGATCAGCCCGGCGAAAATCAGGTCCCCGCGCAGATCGCGGAAATCCTCCCATCCTTGCCTGAGCGAGAAGCGCAGGTCATCATCAGTGATCGTACGGACCGGAATGGCGCCGGTCGGCGCGGAAGGGGACGCGGGTATCGAATTGGCCGCCATGACAACTCCTTTTGACCAGGGTGCCGTCCGGCGCTCAAAGGCGCGCCGGGCGCCTGCAACGGCCATAGCATAGTGCGGCCGAGTTGGTCAGAGCTTGATCCGCGCGAAGGCGATCGTTGCGTCCGGAGCATATTGCGGGCGGGCGAACCGCGGCTTCGCCCGGAGTAACGGCTCGGCTGACGCAGGCAGGCCCGGCCGCGAGCCGATGACGAGGAAGCCGATTGGCTTGGCTTGCCGGGTCGTCAGCTCAAGCGTCGCGCCGTCGCAACTGCGCCCCGAGCAGCCGATGTAATATTTGCCGCCTTCGGTCCGGCGGATCGGGCGGACGAATCCCTGCACACCGGCATCGGATATGTTCGCGTCCTCGGGTGCGACCAGGTCGATGTCCTCATTGCCGTTCGCCGACAGGCGCAGCGTCAGCCGCCGCTCGTTGCCATTGCGCAGCTCGGAGATCAGCTGGACCGCCGGCGCTTTTGAATTCGGGTCTGCCGGCGCGGTTTCGATCCATCGAACGGAGTCGCCGATCGGGAGCTTGCCGCGCTTCCAGCCGCTTCCCAAGGCCCGCGGGAGCGGTGCGCGATCGTTGACGATGGACCACCACGACTTGCCGCTGCCCGAGTCCGTCACGTGCTGGATCACGAACCGTTGCTGGCGGTCGGCCGAATAAGCAGGTGCCGCGGCTGCGACCGCCCATCCGGCGAGGACGAGAACTCCGGCAAGCGCGGCCGCCGCGCCGAGCTTCACACGATCGATCAGCGGCTTGGCTTCGATCAGGGCGGGAAGGAGCAGGAGCGAGGCGAGCGGCGCGAACAGCCACATGGGGCCGCCGTTCAGCAGTTCCCGCAGGAGCCCGAGCATCGCGCCCCAGGTGAGATAGAGGAAGAAAATCGCGGCAGCGGAGCCGATGGCTTCGGCCGGCCTCCACGAGCGCGATAGCGCAAGGCCGATCAGGATCAGCAGCGGCGGCAGGATGAAGAAAATGATTCCGCCTGGCGCAAACATCCCGATCAGACCGCCGACGCACAGGAAGACTAGCCAGAAGAGGGTGCGGAGCTGGCGAACGCTGGCTTTCCGTCCGACGCTTGCGAGCAGCACCGTGGCGACGAGCAGCGCGCCTGCGTAGGTTGCCTGATGGGTCCAGACAGGGTGCGCGCGCCAGAACATGCCTTCCCGAACGAATCCCATCAGCGTCAGCGCGAGCCACGACAACGCGCCAGAGCCAACGAGCGAGCCGATGACGACGAGAGTGCCGCGAAGCGCCCCTCCCCGGGCGAAAACCAGCGCGGCGAACGCCAGCAGGAGCCCGGCCAGCAAAAGCAAGCCGAGAGTCAGCGGCAGCGTCACCAACGCGCGGCCGGAGAGGTCCATGAAAATGCGGTTGGCGGCCGGTTGCCTGGGCGTGCCGTCGGCGAGCGCTTTGGCAAGCGCGAGGGTCTGGTCGCCCATGTGTTGAAGCGTCGCCGGGCTCAGCGCCGCGACATCGTCCCCCGATGAGTGGTAACGCGTCTCGTTCCCGATCGGCGCGAGGTTGAGCGTCAGCCAGCCGCGCTCGGAGAAACTGTTCACATCCGTGTAGTTGGGCATCAACCGATAAACGTCGGTCGACAGCGAGTTGGCGCCCGGATGCTTCACGGCAGCCGCGAACAAGCCGATCGCGGCCGCATTCGGGCGGCTGGTCTCGAACATGTTGACCGGTCCGCGCACGCCGCGCGCTTCGAGGTTGACCAAGCTGTCGACATTGCGGCTCAGCGGATCGGAGAGGAACGCGCGGGCGCCGATCAGGCCCAGCTCCTCGCCTTCGTTGAACAGCAGGACGATGGGACGCTTGAGCGGCCGTTCCTTCAGGGTCGAGCCGACCTCGAGCAGCGTGGCGACGCCGATCCCGTCGTCCCCCGCGCCGGGACCGACAGGAACGCTGTCGTAATGGGCGTTGAGCAGCAGTGCCTTGCCGGTGCGCGGGCCGAGAATGGCGATGACGTTGCGGACGCGGGCGCAGGAGACGCCGCGTTCCTTGTACAGCTCGTTGCAGGCGAACTGGTCCCGAACGACGGGTTTGAGGCCCATCCCCGCGAGGCTTGCGAGCAGCCTCGAGCGGACTGCGTCGTCCGCGGCAGTGTCGGCGGGGTGCGGCCGCTGGTCGCCCAGGATGAACGCCAGTCGTGCCTTGGCGAGCCGGGCATCGAACTGGCCGGCTGCGTTCTCGGCGCGAAGCGGTGGCGGCTCAGTCAACAGCGGCGCAGCGGCCATCGCGCCGAGCAGCGCCAGCATGACGATCGCAAGCAGTACCGTCGCTCTGCGCATGCTCCCCCCTTGTGCCCGCTGGCCCGCGAGCCATATCGCCTTGCGCCGCCGCTTGCGATAGGTGCGGCGCGCAGGCTGGAGAAGTTCTCATGGGTTATCGGGTCGCGGTCGTCGGGGCGACGGGCAATGTCGGGCGCGAGATGCTCAACGTCCTCGCCGAGCGGCAATTCCCCCTCGACGAGGTGGCGGCGCTGGCATCGTCACGGTCGACGGGCGACGTGATCGACTTCGGCGACAGCGGCGAGGAGCTGAAGGTCAAAAACCTCGAACATTTCGATTTCACAGGCTGGGACATCGCCTTGTTCGCCGCCGGCTCCGAGGTGTCGAAGCTCTATGCTCCCAAGGCCGCCGAGGCGGGCTGCACGGTGATAGACAACAGCTCGCTCTATCGGATGGACCCCGACGTGCCGCTGATCGTGCCCGAGGTGAATTCGGAGGCGATCGCCGGCTATCGCAAGAAGAACATCATCGCCAACCCCAACTGCTCGACAGCCCAGCTGGTCGTCGCGCTCAAGCCGCTTCACGATGCGGCGAAGATCAGGCGTGTCGTCGTCGCGACCTACCAATCGGTGTCGGGCGCCGGGAAGCAGGGCATGGACGAGCTGTTCAACCAGTCGCGCAACATCTTCGTCGGCGACGCGAACGAACCGCAATATTTCACCAAGCAGATCGCCTTCAACGTCATTCCGCACATCGATGCCTTCCTCGACGACGGCTCGACCAAGGAAGAATGGAAGATGGTGGTCGAGACCAAGAAAATCCTCGATCCCTCGATCAAGCTCACCGCCACCTGCGTGCGCGTGCCGGTGTTCGTCGGCCATTCCGAGGCAGTAAACATCGAGTTCGAAAACGAGATTTCGGCGGTGGAGGCGCGGAAGATACTGCGCGAGGCGCCGGGCGTGATGGTCGTCGATAAGCGCGAGGACGGCGGCTATGTGACCCCGGTCGAGGCGGTCGGCGATTATGCGACCTATGTCAGCCGCATCCGCGAGGACCCGACGGTCGAGAATGGCCTCAGCCTTTGGGTGGTCAGTGACAACCTCCGCAAGGGCGCCGCGCTCAACGCGGTGCAGATCGCCGAGCTGCTCGGCCGCAAGCATTTGCAGAAGGCGGCTTGAGCGTGCGCCGCGCCGCCGCTGCGCTGATCCTGCTGACCGCTCTGGCCGCCTGCAAGGAACGGGAGGCGGAACATGCGCCCGTCACGCAGGCGCAAGCGACGGCGATCGCGGAACGCGCCGAGGCAAGCTTCACCACCGGCGATGTTGACGCTGTCATGCGGCAATATGCGAACGGTGCCGTCATGATCGACGCGTCAAACGCGGCGCCGAGCACCGACCGGAAGGTCCAGACGGGCTGGGCAAGGTCGTTCGTCAGCATGAAGCCGGCCGAGTATCACGTGCCCGACCGGCACATTCAGATCGTCGGGCCAGATGCCTTCGTAAGCTCCGGCACGGAGGTCTTCACCGTGCGCGCCGGCGCTGCGACCCCGACCGTCAGCGCGCGCTTCACCGACGTGTTCCAGCGCCAGAAGGACGGCAGCTGGAAGATCGTCCACGAGCATGTGTCGATGCCGCCGACGCCCGGCGGACAGCCCTAGCCTGCCCCCTCAGGGCATGTCGCCCCAGTAACGCAACAGCTTCTGCTGGACGAGCTGCATCCGGGCGTAATTCTCCGGATCCATCTTCAGGCCTTCGAGCGCGGCCACCTCATTCAGCTCGAACAGCAGGGTGCGGCGGAACGGATCTGGAATTCGGCTCTGGATGAAGGTGATCGCGACGAGGCGCTCGCCGCGGGTGACCGGCATCACCTGGTGGAACGTGTCCGACGGGTAGATGATCGCCTCGCCCGGCTTCAGCTTGAAGCTGAGCTCGCCATCGCCGAGGCTGACGTGCAGATCGCCGCCGTCATAATCGGCGGGATCGTTGAGGAAAATGGTGCAGGAAAGGTCGCTCCGGATGGTCGCGCCGGGAAGCTGGATGAAGGCGGCATCGGCATGCGCGCCATATTTCATCCCGGGTTTGTACCGGGTCATCATCGGCGGAGCCATGGCGATGGGGAAGGCGAACTCCATGAACTCGGGCGAGCGCAGCATCGCTTTTCGGAGCAGGTCGGAGCTCTTCTGGTAGGCGGCGGGCTCGTGCAGCTGCTCGTTCTGCTTGGCCTTGTTGTGAGGGTTCGAGATGCGTCCGTCGACGAACGGAGCAGACGCGGCGATCCGCCGGCATTCGGCTACTTCCGCGTCGGTCAAAATCTGCAGAACCCGGTACATCAACCCTCCCGCGCCCGCGCCAGAGCCCGCGCGAGCAGCGGCGACTTTTCGGCCGCGCGTTCCAGCATGGCAAGCGCCTCCTTGATCGCGGGCGCAAACCGCTCCGAGGCCTCGCCGATCAGCTCTCGCCTCAGACTCGGGCTGTACTCATGTTCCATGGCCTTGGAGTAGCGGCTCATGAGCGGGCCTGCCGCGATCTGCGGAACGCGCGCCGTTTCGCAGCCGAAGAAGCCGGCGACGCGCCCGAGGGCTCCCTCCATGTCCCCGAGCATCGCATCGAAATCTGCCCAGAGGATGTCGCGATCCGCCGACCGCTCCGCGACCTGCTCCAGCGCGGTCATCTCGCAAGCCCATGCTGCCGCCGCAAGCGATGCGTCATCCTGCGCCGGAACATATATTCCGCGGGCGTTTAGCCGCTGCGCGCGGCTTCCGGCGAGCAGGCGCGCTTCTTTAATGCTGTTCGCTCCCGCTAGGATGCTCGCGATGTAGATTTGCGGCGCCGCGTACATGAACAGCGCCCGCCCGCCGGGGGGCACGAGCGTGTCGGCGATTTCAGCGGCGAAGCTCGTCGCTTTCACGCACGCGACCTCCGACTTTGCGAACGTCCGCGACATGAGCTTCGCCACCGGAGCCGAGTATCGGTCGCGGATGTCCGCCGGCGTGAGTGCGAGGTCGCGCAGCAGCCGCGGCTCACGCACAGCCAGGACGCCTTCGATCTCACCCAGCAGTCGCGACACCAAAGTCGAGCCGACATGGCCGATGTGGAAGATCCAGCGGGCATCCGAGCGCAGGTCGCCGGCCATCGCTTCCTCGATCAGCGTCCAGGGGACTATCTGCGCATCGACCGACGCCTGGAGCAGGCGATCGTCGAGGAAGCTCGCGGCGCGATAGCTGTCGCGGTCCATGGCGACGAGGCGGGCGGCGCCTTCCGCCGGGTCGAGCGCCTGCGCCAGCCAGGTCGCGTCGCTCGCGATCTCGTCGGCACTGGGAGCGCTGGACATGCCGCCCCTTAGCCGCGCAAAGGGCAGCCCTCCAAGGGCAAGTGAAAGGAGATCGCCGATGTCCGAGCCAATGACCGGCGGCTGCGCCTGCGGGCGCGTTCGCTACACCGCGGCGGTCGAGGACGACGACGCCTACCTCTGCCACTGCCGCATGTGCCAATGCTCGACGGGGTCCGTCTCGATCGCGTTCAAGAGCGTCAAGCGGGCGGACGTGCAATGGAACGGCGAGCCAGACTGGTACGACAGTTCGCCCATCGCGAAGCGATCCTACTGCCGTGAATGCGGCACGTCGCTCGGCTTTCAGTTCAAGGAAGGCAGCGACAACATGGACCTGACGGTGGCGAGCTTCGACGATCCATCGCGATTTGTGCCGAAGCACCATTTCGGCGCCGAGAGCATGCACCGCGCCTGGCTCAACACCGAGGGCCTGCCCGAGAAGCGCACCGAGGACTACCAGCCGCTGGTGGAGAAGTGGGTCGAGGCGACGGGGAAATTTCCCGGCTAACTCACCACCGGCTCGAAAGCAGCTGTCGCACCGGCTGCCACGCTCGCCGGCGCGCGAAAGCGCCGGCGGAAACCACGAAGGGTGCGCGGGTGAGCAGGGTAGCGACAATCTGGGCGGGCCGTTTCAGGCGCGGAACGTCGTCCGGCAGGTTCCGGCGCTTGTCCGCGGGCGAAATCCGCGATGACATGTAGAAGCCGAGGATTAGCGGCTCAAAAGCCTTCCTCAACTCCCGCTCCAATGTCGGGCTGAGCTGTCGTTGCAGAAAATCCTGGTAGCTCCGCAGCGCCTCGTGGTGCTGGAGATACTTGCTGCTGCTTTCCGCCAGCTCCTCGGTCCACGAGCCGCGCGAGGAAACCCGGTACGCGACCGACGGACAAGCGTCGTACCATACCTTGCCATACATGCCGAGAAGTACCTGGAGCGAATAGTCGATGCCGACGTGGCGGTAGATGTCGTCCGGGAGCGCTTCCAAAGCGGTGCGGCGCATCAGGAGCGAGGCCGTCGGTACGCGTCCCCCGATTTCGCCGATCAGTTCGGGAAGGCTGAGCTCGCGACTGACGTTCGAGATGCACAGGACGCCGGGCAGCGTGTTTCCATCATCATCGATCTTCGTCCCGGCGCTGATGCACAGGCTGACGTCCGGCCTGGCGCTCATGATTGCCAGTTGCCGGCTGAGCTTGTGCGGATCGGTCCAGATGTCGTCGCCTTCGCAGATTGCGACGAAGTTCCCTCTCGCCCTGCGGAACAGATCTTCCTCATTGGCGATGAAGCCGAGGTTGTTCGGACGGCGGATCAGCAGGATTCGGGCGTCGCGGCTGGCATAGTCCTGGATGATCTCGATGCTCCGATCGGTGCTGAAATCGTCGCCGACGAGAATCTCCAAGTCCTCGAGATCCTGCGCCAGGATGCCGTCGAGGCACTGCCCAATAAGGGCCTCCTGATTATAGCAGGTTACGCAAACGGTCACTGCGGGCGCCATCGTGCTCACCTGCTCACGCCCATGCATGGCGCGGCGCAGGCGCAGTCGCCGGTCAGGAGGCGCGGGCCAAACACTGCAAGCAGCAATCTTGGCTCCTGGCCGACTTTATCCAATTGGCAGCGTACAAGGCAGGGTACATCGAAACGGTCATCGCGAATTTCACCGCGCTCGCTAGCAGATGCGCGGAAATTCCATCCCGCAACGCCGTCCGAAACGTGGGAATGACGCCCGTCTGTCCGATCTCGTAGCGAAGATTTGGCGCGACATAGGTGAACGAGAGCGGGTTGAAGCCACAGTCGGTGAGAAGACGAGCGAGCGATGCGGTGCTGAATTGATGCAAATGATGAGGTGGTGTCGCATGCGACCACGGGATTCGGAACAAGCGGTAGAGCATCCAGGTCGAGCGGGCGAAAAACGCGTCGCTGTTCGGCGTGGTGAGATACAACACGCCGCCTGGTTTGAGCAGGCGCTGCGCGCTGGCGAGCATCTCTTTCGGCTCTCTCACATGTTCGATGACCTCTGCGATGTGCACCGCATCGAACTGCCGTTTCCGCGGGTCGAGCGAATCAATCGTTCCAGTGATCACCTCGTGCCCGCCGCGCCGCGCCAGCTCCGCGGACTCGGCGTTCATCTCGACCCCGAGTGCGGCCCACCCACGAACTCGCGCAGCTTCAAGAAAGCGCCCCGTGCTGCAGCCCACATCCAGAATCGACCCGGGCCCACGAGCATTCTCGATTGCACGCAATGCATCGACGAAGCGCTTCGGCACACCCCCGATCATCTTCTCTTTTGGGGCCTGGCTATCCGGACAATGATAACCTTGCGCGAAGGTGTACAGGGCGCGCAGCGCCTCGTCCGTCGGCGCCGGGTGTACGAAGAGATGATTGCACTCGCCGCAAAGGTAGAGGTCGTAACCGTCCTTTGTCAGCCGGAATTCAACGGATACGGGTGACTGGTGAATCGGGCATGTCGCGACCACGGGCCTGACGGCGTAGCTTTCGAGTTGACCCACTTCAAGCGCGTCGCGCGGAACGGACGTCCGATCCTCGCAGTCGCTGTCGTTCCAGCAGCGCAACGAGCAACGTCACGAGTGCTGCCGCGGCGCAGGCGGCTGCTGCGGTCGCAATCGTGATTGCCACTGCCGTCAGCCGATCGCCAGTACCGACATCAACCAGCGAGACCATAGCCCACGCCGCGAGCGCGCTCGCAACCGCGGGCGGCGCGATGATGATTCCCAGCCACCGCATCGCCTCACCCGGGAGGAACCGGCGCAAAACCAACGGGCAATAAGCGACCAGCATCCCGACATTTACCGCAAGCCACAGCCAGGCTGCGCCGATGGCGCCGAAACGGCCCGCGACCACGATTTCGGCAGGGATCAATAGCGCTGCGAACCAGCTATATGCACGTACGTTCAGCCTCAGATCGCCATGCGCGTACTGGATGCTGTAAACCAGCGCCGAAAAACCCGCGATGGCCGAGCCCAGCGCGTAGGGCGCGAGATAGGCCGAAGCGGGCCTGGCTGCCCCGGCAGAGCCGGTCCAACCGAGCATCGCCAGATAGGGAACAGCTGCAAGCGCGAACGCAGGCGCGATGAGGAATATGATCAGGAGCCGCGTCGCGCTGCGGACCAGTCGCGATAGTTCGTCTTGGTCGCCTTTCGCGGCGGCTGCCGTCATGCGCGGCTGGAAAGCGAAAAGAATCGGCGTCGGAATGGCGAGCGTCGCGTTCGCCACAATCATGACTAGCGTGAACCGGCCGTAGTCCGCGAGTGGCAGGATGCGCGACAGGATAAGCTTGTCGGTCTGGGTGATCGCGGTCCAGGCGACGGCCAGGTAGGCGATCCTGCCCCACAGATGCGCGCGTCGGCCTAGCTCGGCGAAGGAGAAATGGGTCCATCTGAAGCGCGTCGAGAATGCGACCGACAGCGCAAGGCGGACAGCGACCAGCTCGACGACCGAGACGATCAGCCACGCCGCTACCACGATCCGCACATCGGGAATGGCCCAGATGAACGGTAGCGGCAGGATGAGCCTTGCAACCGAGCCGACGATGGAGACAGTGCTTACGAGCACCTGCCGTTCGAGTCCCATCAGCCCGCCCTTGTAGAGGGTGCCGGTCAGCCTGACGGCCGCCAGGGCAATGATCAGCACGACGCAGTCGCCGATCGCGCGCGGGTCGAGCGTTGCACCTTCAAACCATTCCTGCGCCCACCAACCGCGCAACAGCCAGCCAAGCAGTGGGAGCACCAGGATGATTCCGAGAAACAACCAGTCGAGAGAGCGGAGAAAAGAGTGCACGCTCGCCTCGCCTACATCCCGGATCTTCAGCCGCGTCATCTCGCGCCCCAACGTGCCGCTCATTCCGATTTCGAGGAGGTTGACCCAGGTCTGCACGACGATGGCAAAGCCGAGCAGGCCGTACTGCTCCACGCCCAGCTGGCTGAGGTACAGCGGCACGGCGATGATATTGACGAGGAATGAGACACCCTGATTAGGGAAGAGGACCTCACCGACCGGCTGAGGCTGCTGCGCACGCCGGGCATTGGTCCGGTGACCTATCGTCAGCTGATCGTCCGCTTCGGAACGCCGGCAGCGGCACTCGCGGCGGTGCCCGACCTTGCCCGTCGCGGCGGCGGTCGGGCGCCGGCGCTGTGCACTCGCGACGCGGCCGAGCGTGAGATCGCACAGGTCGAAAAGCTCGGCGGCAAGTTTCTGGTGCTGGGGCAGGGGCTCTATCCGCGGCTGTTGTCAGAACTGGAGGATGCGCCGCCGCTGCTCATCGCGAAAGGCGATTTGAGCCTCCTCGACCGCGAGTCAGTGTCGATCGTCGGCGCGCGCAATGCATCGGCCGCGGCGTGCCGGTTTGCACGTGGGCTGGCGCACGATCTGGGACAGCACGAGCTTGCCGTGGTCTCGGGCCTGGCGCGCGGGATCGACAGCGCAGCGCACGACGGGGCCGTGGAAATGGGCACTATCGCGGTGATCGCGGGCGGCATCGACATCTTCTACCCGCCGGAGAACAAGGATCGGCAGCAGGCGCTGTACGAGCGCGGCCTCGTCCTCGCGGAAATGCCGCCCGGCACCGAGCCGCGGGCGCGGCATTTCCCCTATCGCAACCGGATCATCGCCGGCCTCAGCGCCGGGACGGTCGTGGTCGAGGCGGCGCCGCGCTCGGGCTCGCTGATCACCGCGCGGCTGGCCGCGGAGGCGGGGCGTGAAGTGATGGCAGTGCCCGGCTCGCCGCTCGACCCCCGCGCGCAGGGCTGCAACCAGCTGATCCGCGACGGCGCGACGCTCGTCCAGAACGCCGCCGATGTCGTCGAGGCAATTCGTCCTTTTCAATCGCAGGTGCGCTCGGCACCATCTTCGTACGACCACGCCTCGGACGAGGCGTTCGACGGCGAGGACGTGCTTCGCGCGGTCGAAGATCTGCTGGGGCCGTCGCCGGCGCCGGTTGACGAGATCATCCGGCTGTCGGGAGCCCCGGCGGGGGCCGTGCTGATGGCACTGCTGGAGCTTGATCTCGGCGGCCGGCTCGACCGCCATGCGGGCAACAAGGTGAGCCTCGGGACCGCTTGACGGCTCGATTCACCCGACCCCACTTACGCGTATGCGTGAGGAAAATAAGTGAAGCTGGTCGTCGTCGAATCGCCCGCCAAGGCGAAAACCATCGAAAAATATCTGGGAAGCGGGCATCGCGTGCTCGCCTCGTTCGGCCATGTTCGCGACCTCCCGCCGAAGGACGGTTCGGTCGATCCCGAGCAGGATTTCGAGATGCTGTGGCAGGTTTCGCCCGACCGCTCGAAGCAGCTCAAGGCGATTACGGACGAAGCCAGGAAGGCCGACACGCTGATCCTGGCGACCGACCCCGACCGCGAGGGCGAGGCGATCAGCTGGCATGTCCAGGAGGTGCTCCGCCAGAAGAAGGCACTTCCGGCGATCGTCCAGCGGGTAACCTTCAACGCAATCACCAATTCGGCCGTGACGGAGGCGATGAAAAAGCCTCGCGGCCTGGATGAGGATCTGATCGACGCTTATCGGGCGCGCCGCGCGCTCGACTATCTGGTCGGCTTCACGCTGTCGCCGATCCTGTGGCGCAAACTCCCCGGCGCGAAGTCGGCGGGGCGCGTCCAGTCCGTTGCGTTGCGGCTGATCGTCGACCGGGAGCGCGAGATCGAGGTCTTCCGCCCGCAGGAATATTGGGCAGTCAGCGCCGCTTTCGAGAAGGACGGGCAGAGCTTTACCGCGCGGCTGGTCCAGTTCGACGGAAAGAAGATCGACCGGCTGACGATCGGCAGCCGCGGCGAGGCGGACGCGGCGAAGGCCGCAGTCGAAGCGGGCCGGTTCACGGTCTCGTCGATCGAGACAAAGCCGTTCGCCAGGAACCCGCCGCCGCCATTCACCACTTCGACGCTCCAGCAGGAGGCCGCGCGCAAGCTCGGCTTTTCGGCAAGCCACACGATGCGGGTGGCGCAGTCGCTCTACGAGGACGGCCTCATCACCTACATGCGGACCGACGGGATCGACATGGCACCCGAGGCGGTCAGCGCCGCGCGGAGGGCGATCGCCAATCGCTACGACGGCGGATTCGTGCCCGACAAGCCGCGCCACTACACCAGCAAGGTCAAGAACGCGCAGGAGGCGCACGAGGCGATCCGGCCCACCGATTTCGATCGCCCGCGGGCTGCATCGGGAGACCATGCGCGGCTGTACGAGCTGGTCTACAACCGTGCGCTCGCCAGCCAGATGGTATCGGCGCGGCTGGAGCGGACAACGGTCGAGCTGACGGACGGAGCGGGCAGAGTGGTGCTTCGCGCCTCCGGCCAGGTTGTGCTCTTCCCCGGCTATCTCGCGCTCTACGAGGAGGGCCGGGACGAGAAAGCCGACGACGACGAGAGCGCCCGCATGCCGGCGCTGCGGGACGGCGACGCGCCGCTCAGGACCGGCGTCGAGGCGACGCAGCATTTCACCCAGCCGCCGCCGCGCTATTCCGAGGCGAGCCTGGTCAAGCGGCTCGAGGAGCTCGGCATCGGCCGGCCGTCGACCTATGCATCGATCCTGCAAACGCTGAAGGACCGCGAATATGTGCGCGTCGACAAGGGCCGGTTCGTGCCCGAAGAGAGCGGTCGGCTCGTGACCGCGTTCCTCGAGCGCTTCTTCGAGCGCTACGTCAGCTACGATTATACGGCCGAGCTCGAGGAGGAGCTGGACGACGTGTCGGGCGGGCGGCTCGACTGGCAGAAACTGCTCGACGATTTCTGGCGCGACTTCAAACCGAAGGCCGGCGAGGTCATGGACCAGAAGCCGAGCGAGATCACGCAGGCGATCGACGAGTTTCTCGAGCCGTGGCTCTACCCGCCGCGCGAGGACGGGACCGACCCGCGGCTGTGCCCGCAGTGCGGCAAAGGGCGTCTCTCGCTGCGCGGCGGCAAGTTCGGCGCGTTCGTCGCCTGCTCGAACTATCCCGAATGCCGTTACACCCAGAAATTCGGCCAGGGCGGCGACCAGGCACAAAGCGACGGCCCGCAGGAGCTTGGCGACGGCATCCTGCTCAAGACCGGCCGCTTCGGGCCTTATGTCGAGCGCGGCGATAAGCGCGCATCGATTCCCAAGGACGTGCCGCTCGACGATCTGACCGGTGAGGTTGCCGAGAAGCTGCTTTCGCTTCCGCGTGAGATCGGCGCACATCCCGAAACCGGTAAGCCGATCACCGCATCAATCGGCCGCTACGGCCCTTATCTCGCACACGACGGCAAATATGCGAAGCTCGGCTCGACGGCCGAAGTGTTCGAGACCGGCATGAACGCTGCCGTCGCGAAGCTCGCCGATGCGGCGTCGGGCGCAGGAAAGCGCGGCACGTCGCGCGAACCGATCACCGTGCTCGGCAAGCATCCGAACGGCAAGGACGTCAAAGTCATGGAGGGCCGCTACGGTCCGTATGTCAGCGACGGGACGACACACGCGACGTTGCCGAAGGGCTCGGACCCGAAAACCGTCACCCTCGACGAAGGCATCCGGCTGATCGACGAGCGCGCCGCGAAAGGCCCGGCGAAGAAGAGCCGCCGAAAACCCGCGCGGAAGAAGGCGAAATGATAGAGATCGAGCTCAAGCGCCTGCCGCACGGGGAGGGGCTGCCGGCGCCCGCTTACGCGACGTCCGGCTCGGCCGGACTGGACGTGGTCGCGGCCGAGGACCTGACGCTTACCCCCGGACAGCGGCACGCGGTGGCAACCGGCTTCGCGATTGCCATTCCGCCGGGCTTCGAGGTCCAGGTCAGGCCTCGCTCGGGGCTCGCGCTCAAGCACGGCATCACCTGCCTCAACACCCCCGGCACGATCGACGAGGATTATCGCGGCGAAGTGAAGGTGATCCTCGCCAATCTGGGCAGCGAGCCGTTCGAGGTGCGGCGCGGCGAGCGGATTGCCCAGCTCGTGCCAGCGCCGGTGCTCAAAACGGAGTTTCGCGAAGTGGAAGAGCTGGGCGAAACCAGCCGCGGGGCAGGGGGCTTCGGCTCCACCGGGAAGTGAGCCTCTCCGACGAAGAGCTCGAGCGTTACGCGCGGCACATCGTCCTGCCGCAGGTCGGCGGCGTCGGGCAGCGCAAGCTCAACGCCGCCAGCATCGCCGTCATCGGCGCGGGCGGCATCGGCTCCGCCGTCATTCCGGCACTTGCGGGCGCCGGCGTGGCCAGGCTGACGATCATCGATTCCGATGTAGTCGAACTCGCCAACCTTCACCGACAGCCTCTGTTTGCCGAGGCCGATACTGGCGAAAGCAAGGCTGCCCTCGCGGCGGCGTTCGTCAAGCGGCTCAACCGTTTCGTCGAGGTGGACGCGAAGCGCGAGCGGGTCGGGACGGACAATGCGAAGATGCTGCTCTCCGGCCACGATCTGGTGATCGACGGCAGCGACAATTTCGCAACCCGGCTAGCGGTCAGCGACGCCTGCGTGGCGCTCGCGATTCCGCTGCTTTCCGCGGCCGCGGTGCAGTTCCAGGGACAGGTCGGCCTGTTCCGCGCGCAGCCCTGCTATCGCTGCTTCGTCGGCGATGCGTTCGACGCCGACGATTGCGACAATTGCTCGGAGCTCGGCGTGCTCGGCGCGCTTCCTGCGACCGTCGGCAGCTTCGCGGCGCTGCTCGCGATCAATATGATCGCCGGCGTCGGGCGAGAGCAGGCTGGTCAGCTGCACCTGTTCGACGGAGAGGCACTGAGCTGGCGCGTGATCCGTATCCCGGCGGACCCGGGCTGCCGCGCCTGCGGCTCAGGCTAAGGCTCCGGCAATTCGCAGCACGAGCTGTCGCGCGACTTCTTCCTTGGTTCCTTCGGGCCAGTTCTCGACGCCTTCTGCGGTGATGAGGTGCACGCGGTTGCGGTGACCGCCCATCACATCGCCCGAGACATCATTCGCAACGATCCAGTCGGCGCCCTTGGCCCGCCTTTTCGCGACCGCCTGTTCGACGACCCGCTCCGTCTCCGCCGCGAATCCGACCAGCAGGGGCGGGCGGTGGCGGCTCGAGCCGAGCTCAAGGAGGATATCGCGGGTCGGCACGAACTCGAGCCTGGGCGGGCCTTCGCCTTTCTTGAGCTTGGTTGCTGACGGTTCAACCCGCCAGTCCGCTACCGCGGCGACGAGGACGGCCACATCGACGGGCAGGGCGGCGAAGACCGCTTGCGCCATCTGTTCGGCGGTCGCGACATCGAGGCGGTCGACACCGGACGGTGTTTCGAGGCTGACGGGACCGGAAACGAGCGTCACTTTCGCGCCCGCCTCGGCAGCCGCCGCCGCAATCGCGAAACCCTGCCGCCCCGACGAGCGGTTGGCGATCACCCGCACCGGATCGATCGGCTCGTGGGTCGGGCCTGCCGTGACGAGGATGTGCTTGCCGGCGAGCGTCACTTGCCGCCGAAGAAGCCGTTCTGCTCGAGCCAGCCGACGATGTCCTGCGGCTCCGGCAGGCGGCCGGGGCCATGCTCGCCGCACGCCATCTCGCCTTCGGCGGGCTCGATAACCTTGACGCCGTCCGCGACCAGCTGCTGCACGTTGCGCCGGGTCGCGGCGTGGAGCCACATGCGGACGTTCATCGCTGGCGCCACCACCACCGGCTTGTCGGTCGCGAGCAGGAGCGTCGTCGCGAGGTCGTCGGCGATGCCCGCGGCCATTTTCGCGAGCAGGTCCGCGGTCGCGGGGCACACCAGCACGAAATCGGCAGCGCGGCTCAGCTGGATGTGCCCGATCTCGACCTCGTCCTTGAGCTCCCACAGTGAGCTGTGGACCTGGCTTTCGGCAAGCGTTCCGAGGCTCATCGCCGTGACGAAATGCTCGCCGCCTTTGGTGAGGACGGGCGTGACCTCGTGTCCCGCTTTCTTCAGCAGCCGGACGAGCTCGAGCGACTTGTAAGCCGCGATTCCGCCGCCGACGATGAGGAGAACGCGCGCCATGCGCCCGCTCTGCCGCGCCCGAAGGCGCGAGTCGAGAGTTACGGTCGATTGCGAAGCGAGTTGGGGGAAGACGGATGTGGCAAGAGGTACTGGGCGCGAACCGGTTCGACATTCTGCCGAACCTGATCGCGCTGGCGATCGCTTATGCGCTCGCTTTCCCTATCGGCTGGAACCGCGAGCGGCAGGACCGGAGCGCCGGGCTGCGCACGTTCCCGCTCGTGGCGGTCGCCGCATGCGGGTTCATCCAGGCGGCCGAACCGCTGATCGCGGCCGAGCCGGGCGCGATGGCGAGGATCGTCGAAGGCGTGATCACGGGCATGGGTTTCATCGGCGGCGGCGCCATTTTGCAGACCAAGAATTCGGTGAAGGGCACCGCGACCGCGGCGAGCCTGTGGGTGACGGGCGCGATCGGGGTTGCCGTCGGGCTCGGAAGCTACGGGATCGCCGTCGTCCTCTCGGCGATCACTTTCGTCACCTTGTGGGCGCTGACGGATGTCAAGCAGCGGATTGTTTCTGACGAGGTGCCGCCGAGCTCGGCCTAGACGAACAAAAGCGTGACCGCCGCCGCGCCGGCGATCAGCCCGACCATGCCGGCAAGCGCATATCCCCACCACGCGCCGCGTTGGATGACGGCGATCTCCGGCAGCGGTGGCGGCGGTGGGGCCGCGCCTTTCGGTGGATAATATTCATCGAGACGGTTGATGAGCTCGGGGACCTTCTTGGCCGCGCGCACCAGCTCGACGATCCGGTCGGCGTAATAAGCTTCGGGACCAAGTTCCGAACGCATCCATTCCTTGAGGAAGGGCTCGGCCGCTTCCCACATGTTGATGTCGGGGTCGAGCGCGGTGGCGACGCCCTCGTTCATCACCATCGATTTCTGCAGCAGCAGCAGATGCGGCTGTGTCGGCATGTCGAAGTCGCGGGTGATCGAAAACAGGCTTTCGAGCATCCGGCCGACCGAAATTTCCTTGACGGGGAGACCGCGGATCGGCTCGCCCGCGGCGCGCAGCGCGGTCGCGAATTCCTCCACGTTGTGGTGCGCGGGCACGTATTGCGCCTCGAAATGGATTTCCGCGACGCGCCGGTAATTGCCGGTGATCAGGCCGTAGAGGATCTCGGCGAGCCACACCCGCGCGCGGCGGTCGATCCGCCCCATGATCCCGAAGTCGATCGCGGCGATGCGGCCGTCGGGGAGCGCGAACAAATTGCCGTGATGGAGATCGGCGTGGAAGAAGCCGTCGACCACCGCCTGCCGAAGGAAGGCGCGGACGAGAGTCGACGCGAGCGCCTTGCAGTCCTGGCCTGCCTCGATCAACGCCTGGCGATCGTTGAGCTTGATCCCGTCGAGCCATTCGAGCGTGAGCACGCGCCGCGCCGTCCGGCGCCAGTCGATCTCCGGGACATAATAGCCCGGCTCGGCGACCATATTCTCCTTGAGCTCGGACGCCGAGGCCGCCTCGCGCTGGAGGTCGAGCTCGCGCGCGGTCCACTGGCGGAACTGCGCCACCACGCGGCGGGGACGCAGGCGCTCGATCTCGCCACCATAGCTTTCGACCTGCGCGGCCGCCCACTCGTAAGTGTCGATGGCGCGAGCGAACTCCTCCTCGATGCCGGGCCGGAGCACCTTGACCGCCACGTCGCGCCCCTCGGTCGTGACGGCGCGATGGACCTGCGCGATCGACGCCGCGCCGACGGGGGTTTCATCGAACTCGGCGAAGAGGCTTTCGAGCGGCGCGTTGAAGGAGCGTTCGATGGTCCGCCGGATTAGCGGGAAGGGAGCCGGCGGCAAATCGTCCTGAAGCTGGGAGAGGTTCTCCGCGGCTTCCTGGCCGACCAGGTCCGGCCGCGTCGAGAGTGCCTGGCCGAGCTTGATCGCCGCGGGACCGATCGCGACGAGCGCATCGGCATATTGCGGCGTCGGCGGGATGCGCGCGCCGAGGCGGGCGATGCGCGTGAGCCGCCGCAC
>NZ_WJSQ01000260.1 GCF_009720245.1 Sphingomonas segetis
GACGGCGACAGCGCGGCCATGTCGGCGACGGGCACCGCCGGCCGCCCCCTGTCGAGCGCGATCAGCAGCGAGTCGCGGTAAAGGCCTACCGCGACGAATGCGACAACAGCGGCCATTGCGGACGTTCGGACGGCCGGCCGCCCGGCGATGCCGCGGCCGAGCCACTCGGAAAGGAGGAGGAGCAGGCCGACCGCGCTCGTCAGATAGTAGCGCGCAAAGCTCGAATTGCCCGCTTGAAGCAGCCCCGCGCCGAGCGGCACCGCAAGGATCAGCAGCGCGTAAAGGCGTGCACGGGAGCCGAGCGACGCTGGCCGGAGCACGAAAATCGCTGCCGCGGCGAGACCGAGCAATAGCGGCGCGAGCCACGGCCACGGTGCGCCCAACCCGACCGACCACAGCGCCAGATCGTTGAGCGCGGCGGCGAAATGGGGCGCCGAGAAGGGCTCGTAGCCGCCGAGGCGCATACCCGTCGGGCTGAGCTCGGCGGCGGCAAACACGAAGATAACCGCGCCCGCGGTTGCGACAAGGGCAGGGCCCATCAGTCGCAGGGTCGCCCTGAGCGCAGCTCCGGGGGACAGCTCTGTCCGTCGCTCGAGATAGAACCACAGTGCGGCGATCGCGACCGGTGCCGCCATGGTCAGGTGCGAGAACAGGCCGAAGAGTGCGAGGGCCGCGAGCCAGCTACTTGCGCCTCGTAGCGGCCGCCGTTCGACCGCATCGGAAACGACGAGCAGAATCAGCAAGGCGGCGAGCAGCATCATTGCATAGCCGCGAGCCTCCGAGCCGAAAATGACCAATGCCGGCGACAGCGCGAACAGCAGCGCCGCAACGATTCCCGCCGCACGAGAACGCCGCCCGGCAAACAGCGCCGCGACGATGACGCACAACGTCCCGGCAAGGATCGCCGGTGCGCGCGCAAGCAGCGGCGGGGCGGCCGGGCCGACCGCCTGCAGCCACAGCGAGTAAAGGTGGTGATTGTTGTCGTGGTTGATGCGCAGGAACACGCCTGCGGCGTCGCGCGCCTGCGCGGCATAGACCACCGACCAGGCTTCGTCGGTCCATAGCCCACCGCGCGCGGCAGCGATGCGCAGCGCCAGCCCGGCAAGCGCGATCGCGCCCACCGCAGCCCACCACCCGAGGCGCTCGCGCCGTCGCTTCCCCTCCATGCGCAGCCTCGTATATCAACCTGGTTAAGCGGCTGTTAGCCGCGCCCGAGCGCTTGTCGCCTGCTCGACGGCGGCCCATATGGCCGCGCAATCAGCAGGAGAGGTTGGAGCCGTTGGCGACGCTGGGTCTTACCGAAGCCGAACGCGAATCGGTCGAGCGCTTCGAGAATGAGGTGATCGAACCGTCGATGACGGCGCTCGTCATCCTCGACTTCTGGTCCGACCGGAGCGGGCTGAGCAAGCAGCTGTCCCCGGTCCTCGAGACGGTCGCCGCCGATTATGCCGACAAGGGCGTGAGGCTGGCCAAGATCGACGTCGACAAGGAGAAGCTCCTCGCGGCGCAATTCCGCATCCAGTCGATCCCTACGGTCTATGCGATCTACCAGGGCCAGCCGGTCGCCGACCTCACCAATTATCGCAGCGAAGGGCAACTCAGGAAGGTCCTCGACCAGCTGGTTGCGCAGCTCAAGATCGAGCCCGCCGGGGCCGCTCCACAGGCCGAAATTGAACCGCTGGTCGCGATGGGCGAGCAGGTGCTGGCCGAGGGCGATGCAGCTCGTGCAGTCGGTATTTTCCGCCAGATCCACGAGATGGCCCCGGAAGATCCGGCGATAATTGGCGGCTTGGCCCGGTCGCTGATCGCGGCGAGCGAAGCGACAGAAGCGCGGACGTTACTCGACGGACTCAGCGACGAACAGGCGAAGAAACCGGAAATCGCGCGGGCACGTGCCGCCCTCGAGGTCGCCTCGGTCGCGCCAGCGGCGGACACGAGCGCCCTCGAGAGCCGGCTCGCCGTCAACCCCGACGATCACGAGGCCCGCTTCGAGCTCGCCTCCGCGAACATGGCGGCCGGCCACCGC
>NZ_WJSQ01000261.1 GCF_009720245.1 Sphingomonas segetis
CGCGCCGCTGCGCCCGCCGGCCGCAAGCAGCAGCGCGCCCGCGGCGAGCACGGCCGTTGCAGCTCCGGCGATTGCCCCTGCCCTGCCGAACACTAGCCTCATCCACCAACCCGTTGACCCGCAACGCAATATCACGCCGACATGGTTAACAGGAAATTTAGTTCCGTAGCGCGGCCGCCGTGCGAGCGCGTTCCGCGACTGCGTCCATGCTGTCGCCGCGCCGATACAGCCACGTCCCGCCGACGCACAGGACGCTATCGAGAGCGAGCCAGTCGGCGGCATTGTCCGGCCGGATGCCGCCGGTCGGGCAGAAGCGGATGCCGCCGAACGGCCCGGAAAGCGATCTCAGGGCGGCAATGCCGCCCGACGCTTCGGCAGGGAAAAACTTGAACCGGTCGAGGCCGAGATCGAGCCCGCGCATGATGTCGCCGGCCGTCGCCACCCCCGGCAGATAGGCGACGCCGGAGCGAGTGACCGCTCTGGCGAGCGGCTCCGTCAGTCCGGGCGAAACGATGAACCGGGCGCCGGCGTCCACCGCCTCGCCCAGCTGCCGCTCGTTGACGATCGTGCCGGCACCGACGATCGCCCCCGGCACCTTGCTCATCTGCCGGATCGCGTCGAGCGCCCCCGGCGTGCGCAAGGTCACTTCAAGTACAGTCAGTCCTGCGCCGACAAACGTCTCCGCGAGCTTCGCCCAATCCTCATCGCCTTCGAGCACCAGCACCGGGATAACCGGCGCCGCGCGCATGATGTCGTCCATGGTCATCCGTGCTCCTTGGCGAACGCCGCGGCGGCGCCGACCAGCCCGGGTTGCGGGTGAGTGATCAGCTTGACCGGCATTTCATCCATCCGCCGCTCGAACCGACCCTTGGCGATGAAGCGGTCGCGGAATCCGGACTTCGGCAGATATTTCGCCAGCCGCAGCCCGACTCCGCCGGCGATCACCACCGCGACAGCGCCCTGCGCAAGCGCAATGTCGCCGGCAACTGCGCCGAGGCTCAGGCAAACGCGGTCGAGCGCGGCATTGGCAAGGCTGTCGCTGCCCGCCAGCGCAGCGGCCCATAATTCCTTCTCATCATGCAAGGCGAGCGACTGGCCTTCGATCGCGCCGAGTGCTTCGTAGACGTTCCACAGTCCCCGGCCCGAGGCGATGCGCTCGACGGAGACGCGGCGGAAGCTGCGCCGCAGCTCTATGAGGATTCGGTCCTCGAGCACGTCGAGCGGCGCGAAGTCGATGTGCCCGCCCTCGGTTTCGATCACTTCATAGCCGCCGCTTTTCCTCAGCAGCGCCGCCACGCCGAGTCCGGTCCCCGGCCCGACGATGCTGACGACGCCTTCGTCGGGCAGCCCCCGCTCAGGCCCGCAAAGATGCTTGAAATGCTCGTCGCCGAGCGTCGCGACCGCATAGGCGACTGCGCCGAAATCGTTGACGATCGTGTAGCGGTCGACGCCCAGCCGCTCCTTGATCAGCGCGGGCCGGATCACCCACGGATTGTTCGTGAGCTTCAGCACCTCCCCGCCGACCGGGCCCGCGAAAGCGATCGCGAGCTCGTTCGGAAGTTCGATCCCGGCGCGTCGCCCGAATTCCTGCCAGGCCAGCTGGAAGCTCCCGTGCTCGGACGTCTTCAGCGTCACCGGCTCGCCCAATGCGGCGACACTGCCGCTGTCGACGTCGGCCAGTGTGAACCGGACATGGGTGCCGCCGACATCGGCGACCGCGACCTTCCTCACCCCTGTTCCGCCTCCATCGCCGAGAGCAGCGCCGACGCGCCCGCTTCCGCCTCGTTCACATGAAGGCGCATCAGCGCGAAAAGCTCGCGTCCGGTGCCGATCGGCGGCGGCGGCGAGTTGGCCGGAGGACGGCTTGCGAGGTCCACGCCGACGGCTTCGAGAGTCCCCGCGCGGCCGTCGAGCCGGATCAGGTCGCCGTCGCGCACTCGTGCGAGCGGCCCGTCCGGAAGCGCCTCGG
>NZ_WJSQ01000262.1 GCF_009720245.1 Sphingomonas segetis
CCGCGCTCGCCGCTCCGCCGCAGTCGCAGGGCACCACGGCGGCGGGCGATTTCGACCCGCAGGCCGCGCTGCTCCAGACGATCGCGCTCAACCGCGGCGGCCAGCATATCGAAGCGTCCCGGATCGCCAACGATGCGCTCAGCCGGCTCCCCGCCGACGCGCCTGCCGCCACTCGCGCCGAGCTGTCGCTGGAGGCTGCCCTGGCGGATTCGAACATCCGCTTCGGCCAAACTGCCGCCGAGCATTTCGCCCGCGCCGACGCGATCATCGCTTCCGCTCCGGACGCGAGTTCCGGATTCCTCGCGAGCAAGCGCGACACGTACAAGGCGCTCGACCTCATCAACCGGGGCCAGTTCCGCGAAGCGATCCAGCTGCTCGACCGAATTGCAGGAGCGCCGGCGGGTGCCGGCCAGCCGCTCGAGGATCCGGCGATCATCAGCGCGCTGAACCGGTCGGCCGCGTCGCGAGGTTCGGCCCAGCGGTCGGTCGACGTGCCCAACGCGCGCGAGCTCGACAAGCTGTTGCTTCGGGCACAGGCGAACTGGGCGAAGAGCGTCGCCCTGCTTGCGTCAGGCGACGCCGCGGGCGCCGGCGCGGCATTGCAGGCGGCCGATCACGACCTCGAGCCGTTCCATTCCCCCGACATCAGCCCGGTCGTCGCCTTGTGGATGCAAGCCAGGCTGGAGCGCCAGCATGGACGCCTCGCCGCGAGCACTGGCGACTGGGCGGGCGCGCTCGCCGCCTACGACCGCGCCGCCGATGCGCTTCGCCAGAGCGTCATCGCGACCAGCTCCGGAGCATCGCCGGCGGTCGCGCAGCTTCTGCTGGAGCGGGCGGCGATCATGGAGCGCGAAGGCGCGACCGGGCCGGCGCGCGCGGAATATGCACGCGCGCTCGACGCGCTGGTCGAATCGGGGATGCCTGGTGGCGTGCCGCCCGCCGGCCTCGAGCAATATCTCGACCTGCTCGTCGGCGCCAACGGCGGGGCTGCCGACGCCGCCACCGAGGAAGAATTCTTCCGGGCGGTGCAGGCGGTGAACAAACCCGCGATCGAGCGGCAGATGAACCGCATCCGCAGCATCCTTCAGGCCGATCCGGCGGTCGGCGCCAGGCTTCGCGACCGCGCCGATGTCGAGCGCGAGCTGACCAGGGTCCGCTATCAGATCGCCGAGCTCGACCCCGCGCAACAGGGCGCGACCGCGGATCTCGACCGCCGCCGCGCCGAGGCGCAGGACAAGCTGACGCGGCTCGACGCGGAGCTCGCGACCGACCCGCGGCTCAAGCTCTACGACGAGCAACCGGCGACGGTGCAGGAAATCCGCGCGTCGCTCCGCCCCGACGAAGCCTATTTCAAGCTGACCGAGCTGCGCGGCAAGGATTATGCGATCCTGATCACGCCGCAGGACACGACGATCTATCGCGTCGTCGCGCCCGCCAAGGCGCTCAACGCGCTGGCGGCGCGCATCCGGGATTCGATCGACGGCCACCTCGACGAAGGGCGCCTCGAGGCGTTCGACGTCGCCGCAGCCTATACGCTGTACCGGCTGATCGCCGGGCCGGCAGCGCAACGGCTGCAGCAGGTGGCAGCGCTGATCGTCGACCCGAGCGGACCGCTCGAGCGGCTTCCGATGGGCGTGCTCGTCACGGACCAGGACAGCGTCACGCGATACAAGGCCGGCGACGCGTTCGATTATACGTCGGTGTCGTTCGTCGCGCGCGGAAGCGAGCTGTCGACGGAAGTGTCGCCGCGCTCGTTCCTGATCGCCCGGGCATTGCCGCCATCGCGCGCGCGCAAGCCGTTCATCGGCTTTGCCGAGCCGGCGCCGCCCGCGCCGGTTGCCGCGAACGGAGCCAAGGTCGAGGTCGGGGATCTCTGCTATGCCGATTCGGCGGCGCTGCGCGAGCTTGCCGCGAGCGCACCGCCGATCCCGGCGGCGGAAGTGCGGATG
>NZ_WJSQ01000263.1 GCF_009720245.1 Sphingomonas segetis
ACGTGCGCGGCGAGAATGTCGCGCCGCTGCATGGCGAGCTCGTCGACCAGGCGCCGCGACAGGCCTGCGCCGGCCGAAGGGCGGGCCTCGTCGGCCGAGGCCACCGAATCGTCGTCCGCATCTCCCCCCGCGCCGTCGTCGTCCGCGATCGGGGCATAGAAGCTCGTGTCGAGTTTCGGCCGGCCCTCACCGTCGAGCAGCAGGAAGGCGCCGACCCTGGCCTTCAATTCTTCGTCGATGGCGGGCGGCTTGTTGACGATCGCATCGAGCGCATCGCCGAGCGCTCGGACCCGGGCCTCGGCCTCGGCCCGGGCAGGCGCGTCCGTCTCCTCCTCGAGCGCCTCGGCCAGATCCTCGATCTTAGCCTCGAGCTCCTCGACTCGCGCCGACTCCGCATCGGTCAGAGGCGGCGGCTCGAGCGGCACCCGGCGCAGGCCCTCGGTCGCCGAATAGCCGATCCAGCTGTCGAGCGTCGGCCGGACGAAGGCCAGACCCTGCTCGGCCGCGGTCTCGGCCGCCATCGCTTCCATCTTCTCGCAGGCAAGCCGCTCGACCAGAGCGACGTCGAGCCAGCGCGCGTTCTCCTCGTCCGAGAAGAGGTCGCGCTCGATCCGGCCGCCGGCCGCGAGATAGGCCTGTTCGCCGACGAAGCGCGCGCGGCGATCCGCAGCGCCGATCGTTGCCTGGGTCATCATTCGGCGGATGCTGTCCGGATGGCTGGCGGCATAGGAACGCCCCACCTGCTCGAAGACATAGGCCTGCCGCTCGCGGTCGGGTGTCGCGGCATAGGCCTTGGCGATATCGAGGCCGATCTCGCCCGAGCCCAGCGCCTCGAACACGACCGGAGCGAGCCCGGCGAGCCGAAGCCGGCCTTCGACGAAGCGCACCGTCAGACCGAAGCGGCGAGCGATCCCTTCCGCGTCGGAGCCCTGCTCGACGAGCTGCCTGAAGGCGAGACATTCGTCGGCGGGGTTCATGGCGAGCCGCTGGAAGTTCTCGGCGAGGCTGGTCTCCTGGGCTGAAGCCCTGTCGATGACGAGGCAGCAGACCGCATGGTCCGGCGGGAGCCTGCCCTCGTCGGCGAGACTTTGGAGCGCTCGGCGGCGGCGCTCGCCCGCCTCCACCGCGAAGCAGCCGCGCGGCCTGGTCACGGCGGTGACGACGAGATTCTGAAGAAGTCCGCGGGCCTCGATGTCGGCCCTGAGCTCGAGATCCGCCTGCGCATCGCTTGCGCGGCGGACGTTGGCCGGTGAGGCGACAAGCTTGTTGAGTGGGATGGTCTTGATCATGAACCGTCTCCGGATGAGAGCCGGCACGGCCTTTCCGCGCCCGTCGCTCACCCGTCCTGCCGCTCTCTCTCCTCTTTGGCCGGCCGCGCCGACCTGCGCTTGCCTGATCGACCGGCACCGGATGCCTCCCGCTGCCAGCAAGCGGACAGTGGCGCGAGCAGTGTTCCGGCACGGTTTGAGAACGCGGGCTCGGAACGGGAGCGCAGCCCGTTTGACAATGCTGACGTCGGCCGGAGCGCAGTCCCACTCCGGCATTGCTGCGCCTTGCCTCGAAAGGGCAATCAGCGCAGCATGAAGGTCGCTACGGGCTGCGGGCAATGCAGATGCTCGAGGATGCCGACATTGGTTCGAAGAGGGGTTGCTGACGTCGCGGGACGAGGTCGACGCCTTCGAAGACGAATTGGGCGTCGACACCACGCCGCAGGTCCTCGTCGACGGCGAGCGCATCGGCAGCAGCGAGGATCTCGCCGCCTGGCGCGAGACCCGCGCCGCCTGATCCTTAGGGCGCCAGCGCCGCCGAGACCATAGCAAGCGGCCGCGCGAACGCCTGCTCGATCATCGCAAGGCAGGCGCCCGCCAGCGAGACGGCGATGACCGCCACCCCGGCGAACTCGATCGCCCTGCCGCGCAG
>NZ_WJSQ01000264.1 GCF_009720245.1 Sphingomonas segetis
GGAGCGGGGGCGGGGGCGGGAGCCGCGCCGCCGCGCTCGGCGGCGGACTTGTCGCGGATCGCGCGGAACTCGCTGTCGGCGCCCCAATCTGGCCATGCGCGCGAATTGGCGAGGTCGCGGCCGAGGTTGTGGAGCAGGTTCGCGTCTTCGGCCATGCCGGTGAAGTCCCAGCTGGCCTGCCACTCGTCGCTCGGCTGGTGATAATGCTTTTCGGTATATTCCTTGCCGAGCGCTTCGCCGCGCTCGACGCCGCCGTTCACCAGGTCGTTGCCGTCGCCGAAGCTGATCGCCGGAACGCCGACCTTGGCAAACGAGAAATGGTCGGAGCGGTAGAAATAGCCGGCTTCCGGGTGCGGGTCGGGGCTGTAGTAGCGGCCCTGCTTCTTGCCCTCGGCGATCAGCATGTCGAGCAGGCCGAGCTTGGCGTTGCCGGAGATCGTGAAGTTCTTCGCCGGGCCGTAGATAGCGCCGCCGTCGGTGTTGATCACGCCTGCCGTCCTGGCGATCGGGAAGATTGGGTTCTGGGCGTAATATTCGGAGCCGAGCAGCCCCTTCTCCTCGGCGGTGACGGCGAGGAACACGACCGAGCGGTCAGTCCGCGGCTCCTTCGCGAACGCCCGCGCCTGCTCGATCAGCTGGGCGGTCCCGGTCGCGTTGTCGAGCGCGCCGTTGTAGATGGTGTCGCCGGTCTCGTCGGGCTTGCCGATGCCGAGATGGTCCCAATGCGCCGAGTAGATCACCGTCTCGTCGGGATATTTCGTGCCCGGTAGATAGCCGACGACATTGTGCGAGTTGATCGTCGCAACCTGCGCCTGGCCTTGGGCGCTGAGCGTCGCCTTGAGCGGGATCGGCTGGAAATCGCGCTTCTTCGCGGCGGCTTTGGCCTGGTCGAAGTTGAGGCCCGATGCCGCGAAGATTTTCTCGGCGAGCGGGCGCTGGATCCAGCTTTCGAACAAGGGGTGCTCGGCGGCTGGATTTTGTCGGACGATGTCGAACATCGTGTTGGTGTTGCTGTTCTTGACCGTGTTCCAGCCATAGGATGCGGGGTCGGTCTCGTGGACGATGAGTACGCCGGCGGCGCCGCGGCGGGCGGCCTCCTCATATTTGTAGGTCCAGCGGCCGTAATAGGTCATCGCCTTGCCGCCGAAGCCGAGGTCGCCGCCCTCGAAGTCGGGGTCGTTGATGAGGACGACGATGAGCTTGCCCTTGACGTCCTGGCCCTTGAAATCGTCCCAGTTGCGCTCCGGCGCGGTGACTCCGTAGCCGAGGAAGACCAGCGGCACATTGGCGAGGTTCACGCTCGTCGCGCCGTTCATCGGGGCGCGCAGCGCGATCTGCTCGCCCTGGGTAAGCGGCAGCGACTGGCCGTTGCCGAGGTTGAGCGTGAACTGCGGCGGCGCGGCGAACTCCGATTTCACCAGCGGCACGGCCTGGAAGTACGAGCGTTGCCCGTTGACCATGTCGCCGGCGGGCTGGACGCCGGCCGCTTTGAACTGGTCGGCGATGTAGTTGATCGTCTTGGTCTCCGCCCGTGTCGCCGGGCCGCGGCCCTCGAACGCATCGGTCGAGATATACTTGTCGATCTCTGACAGCCGCTGAGCGCTGAACGGGCCGGTGTCGGCGGCGATGACGGGTGCGGCAGCGAGGGCGATCGCGGTCGCGGCAAGCCAGCGGTAGGTCTTCACTTGGTGTCTCTCCCCAGAGTTGGTCAGTGGATCGGCGGCCGCGCATGCTGCCCGGCGCCGGAAAGGTGCAGAGGTGCAACTAGTTAGCGCGCGGCGCCGGGGGAAGCCCCTTCGTTCGGCGCGCTCGCCGTGCGGCCCCTGTCGGTACGGTAGCGGTCGAACCAGGCGAGGATCGCGCTCGCCTTGGCCGCGGCCTGGCTCGGCCGCGCGGCGATCCCGCCGTGGCTG
>NZ_WJSQ01000265.1 GCF_009720245.1 Sphingomonas segetis
GCTTCCGCTTTGTTCGTCGCCGGCTGCGCCACCAGGCCCGAGCCGCCGCCTCCGCCGCAACAGGCGGTCCACGCCGCGCCGGTCCAGCGCGAGGCGAAGCGCCTCACCGGCATGACCACGCGCGACCTCACCGGTCACTTCGGCCGGCCTGCGCTCCAGATTCAGGAAGGAACCAGCCTCAAGCTCCAGTTCCGCGGCCGCTACTGCATTCTCGACGCTTACCTCTATCCCGGCCAGAGCGGCGTGCTGCGCGTGACTCACGTCGACACGCGGACCCCGTCCGGCTCGAACGTCGATCAGGCAACCTGCATCTCCGCGCTCGAATATCCGAGCTGACGAAGCGCCCATTCGGCGGCTTCGGCGATCACTGGATCGGGATCGTGACGATTCCGTTCGATGGACGGCACGAGCGTCCGGTCGCCGCTGTTGCCGGCGGCGATCAAGCAGTTGCGGATCATGCGGCTTCGGCCGATCCGCTTGATCGGCGACCCGGCGAACAATTGGCGGAAGCTTGCATCGTCGAGCGCGAGAAGGTCCGCTAGGTGGGGAGCCGCCAACTCGGCGCGGGGCAGGAAGGCCCGATTGGCCGCCGCGGCATCGGCGAAGCGGTTCCACGGGCACACCGCGAGGCAATCGTCGCAGCCGTAGATCCGGTTGCCCATGGCGGCCCGGAATTCCTCCGGGATCGGCCCGTCATGCTCAATCGTGAGATAGGAAATGCAGCGCCGCGCATCGATCCTGTGTGGACCGATGAATGCCTGCGTCGGGCACGCATCCAGGCAGCGCGTGCAGCTCCCGCAATGCTGCCCGTGGCCGGCGGGCGCATCGGGCTCGAGCTCGAGCCCGGTCAGGATCACGCCAAGGAACAGCCAGCTGCCGTGTTCGCGGCTGACGATATTGGTGTGCTTGCCCTGCCACCCGATCCCCGCCGCCTGCGCCAGCGGCTTCTCCATCACCGGCGCGGTGTCGACGAACACCTTGAGCTCGGACGGGGCCTGCTCGACGATGAACCGCGCCAGCGCCTTGAGCGCCTTCTTGACCGTCTTGTGATAGTCGCCGCCCTGCGCGTAGGCTGAGATACGCCCCAGGTCCGGCCGCCCGGCGAGCGTCAGCGGGTCGGTCGCCGGCGCGTAGCTCATGCCGAGGGCGATTGCGGACCTGGCATCAGGCCATAACGCGAGGGGCGAGACGCGATGGTGCGCGCGCTCCTCCATCCATCCCATCGTGCCGTGGTGCCCGGCCTCGATCCAGCGCTTCAGTTCAAGCCCGGCGGCGTCGGCGGCGTCGGCGCGCGCGAAGCCGCACGCTGCGAAGCCCAACTCGGCTGCTTTCGCGCTTATTGCTTCCTTGAGGCTTTCGTTGGTAGCCACAGGGTTCCACTAGACCGTTCGGCCTGAGCTTGTCGAAGGCCTGTCCTTGTTTTCTTTAGGAAAAGCAGTGCTTCGACAAGCTCAGCACGAACGGGGTGATGTCGCGATCGCGCTCGAAGCGGTCGATCTGGTCAAGGATTTCGGCGAGACCCGCGCCGTCGACGGCGTCAGCCTCGCCGTTCCGGCCGGCTCGATCTACGGGCTTCTCGGCCCCAACGGAGCCGGCAAGACGACAATCCTGAGGATGCTGATCGGGATCATCGACCCGTCGAGCGGCACCCGCCGGGTGCTCGGCCGCGAACGCCCGCTCGAGGCCGCGGCGGAGGTCGGCTACCTGCCCGAGGAGGCCCTGCTGCCGGTCGAATAGACCGTGTCGACGAACGACAACGTGCCAAGGTTGGTGGACCCGGAAAAGGTTTCCAGGATGGGGTTCATCGATCCCGACAACGTGCCGGCGCC
>NZ_WJSQ01000266.1 GCF_009720245.1 Sphingomonas segetis
CGCCGGCTGCGGCTCGGGCTCCGGGCCGGCGAACGCGCTGGTCGTGACCATGACCGAGGCCGCTTCGAGCGGGGCGCCGCGAGCAGCCGCGGTCCTTCTCCTGGTGGCGCCCGACTGAATCGGGGGTCTCGGCGAAGACTAGAGCGCGGCCGTTCCGCCCGAGAGATGCTGAAGATAGGCGCGCATCCTTTCGAGGCCCTTGTCCGAAAGCTCGATCCAGATCCGTCGGCCGTCGAGCGGATCGTCCTTGCGAAAGAGAAGCTGCTCCTGCTCGAGCTTGTCGATCCAGCGCAATGCGGTTGTGCCCGGAACGCCCGCCGCATGGCTGAGCTTCGAAACGGAAATGCGCAGATCCTCGCACTTCAGCGCGTAAAGCTCGAGCAGCATGTCCCATGCCGGATCGGCGAAGAGCTGCTCGTTGAAGAATTTCCGCCGGGCCGCCCGCGCCTTGACAATCTCCCTGACGCGCTGCGGTGAAGTGAGCGGGGCAGGAGCGGCGCCTGCCGCCACGTCATTCACGCTGCAGCGGTCGCGGAGCAGGACCGGTTGCTCGCCTGCTGCTGATTCATTCTCCATTTGTCCTGATCCCTCAACAGCACGGCCGAGCGCGTGCAAGTTGGTCCGAAATGGTTAACGAAAGCCTTCGACAGCAGACCCATGGACGTTGAAAATGACTGCCTTTTGCGCCCGCGCCTGAGTTGAACATGGTCATGCGTAACCACTACGACGACACGCCGCCTCGGGCGGAGATCGTTCGTTTCTGCTGCAAAACCGCTGGCCTCTCCGATTGAATTCAGCCGCTCCAATCCGGCGATCACTCCGCATCGGACGCTTATTTCATGGAATTGGAACGCAGTACCTCCAAATTGGCGAGCAAGATCAGGAGAAGGACCCATGAACCAGCCCGCATTGTGGAGAGAGTCAAGCGTTGAACAGCAGATTGCACGACTGGAGCAAGGAATCGGAGAACTGAAGCAACGGGTCGCGAGCGCGCGCTACGAGGCGGCGCTTCACGAGGAAGTACGCGAAGCGGAAGTGCGGGCCATCCTCGCGGAGCGGCGCACGCGCGAGGCGATCCTCGGCGATGAGCTGTTTGCGGATCCCGCCTGGGACATGCTGCTGGAACTCTACGCGTCTCATCTGGGAAGGCATATCGTGTCGACGTCGGAGCTGGTCGCCGCGTCGGCCGTGCCCGCGACAACGGCGCTGAGATGGATCGAAAAGCTCGACAGCGTCGGTCTTGCGCGGCGTATCGCCGACCCCAGCGACCGTCGCCGAGTGCTGGTCGAGCTCTCCGACGAGGGACTGGCCAAAATGCGGTCCTATTTCGCGGCAGTTCGTTCGGGCAGTTCGCCGAGCTGAGGCGAAAGCCGGCCAGCGCCGATGGAAGGCATTGCTGCGGCGAAATGCTGCCCGGTTCGAGCGCCGGGACAACGCGGCCGTCGGTTCGCGCCACAGGATGGGTTCGCGGCATTCATCCGTGGTTCGATCCGGTTGCCTGACGCGGCGCCGGGGAACGTTCATATCTTTGCGGCCAGGCGGACGCGATGGCGCAAGTCCCTGACGGAAATCGCAGGCGAGGAATTGTTTCATCCGGACCGGATCGTTCCTGTCGTCCATTGTCTTGAAACCTTATGCTATGATCATTGTTGTGACTGAATCTTGCGGGGGCAGATTCCCGCAGCGCCAGGGGAGAAGGCAAATGGCTGTCTCGCGTCGCCGTGGAGCAATCGGCGTATTGATCGCCGGATCGATGTTCTTCAGCTCAACGGCAGCGGTCGCTGCGACGGCGAGCACGCCGGCATATAATCCGGACC
>NZ_WJSQ01000267.1 GCF_009720245.1 Sphingomonas segetis
CTGCTCGACGCTGGTGCCGCCGTCGATCGCCGCCTGCTCGGCCGCGCGCATCGCTTCGGCACTGAGGATCGGGCGGCCGCTCATCGGCCGCCTCCCTAGCGCAGGAAGGTCGCCAGGCGCCACCATTCGCGCGGCACGGCGTCGGCGGCCGAATCGCGCGCCTCCTCGCTCTCGAACAAGGCAAAGCAGGTCGCGCCCGAGCCGGACATGCGCACGAACGTCGCTCCCGCTTGTGCCGAGAGCCAGGCTAGCACGGCCCCGATCTGCGGCACGAGCGCGATTGCCGGCGCTTCGAGATCGTTCCTCCCGTCACGCCAGTCGCCGAGCGCGCCTCTGTCCTCGCCGTCCCAGCGCGCGAACACCTCGGCGGTCGACAGTGGCACGCGCGGGTTGATCAGTAAAACGGGCGCTCCCGACAGCTGCGGCAGCGCGATCGGCGTCAGCTCGTCACCCGCCCCCTCGCCCAGGGCGGGAAAGCTCAGCAAGCAGGCAGGCACGTCACTGCCGAGCATCGGCGCGACGTCCTGCGCGTGCTTCGGATCGATCCGCCACAACGACGTCAGCAGCCTGAGCGCGGCGGCAGCATCCGCCGAACCCCCGCCTATCCCGGAAGCGACCGGAAGTCGCTTTTCGAGCTTAAGTGCGGCGCCTTCGCTCACGACGGCGGCTTTGGCGAGAGCGCGCGCAGCCCTCGTCACGAGATTGTCCGTTTCGTCCACCAGCTCGAACGCAAACGGCCCCGTCACCTCGAGCGAAATTTCATTGGCGGGTTCACCCGTCAGGCGGTCGCCATCGACGCAGAACGCAAAGATGGTTTCGATCGCATGGCGCCCGTCAGGCAGCTTACCTCTGACGTGGAGCGCGAGGTTGAGCTTCGCCGGCGCGATCTCGCTTGCGGCGGGCGCCCGGTCGGTCAAGGCGCGGCGTTGGCCGTGTTGAGCCCGGAGGCGAGCTTGGCCTTCACCCGCGCCGCGATCTCGTCCTCGGCCGTGATCAGCGCCGCATGCCAGGCAAAGCGCGCCTCGAACCGGCGCCCGGACTTGTACAGCGCGTCGCCGAGATGCTCCTGGATCTCGGCCTGGTCGGGATCTTTCTCCGCCGCGCGCTGAAGCGTGGCGATCGCGTCCTCGACCTTGCCGCGCTTGAACTGCGCCCATCCGAGCGAGTCGGTGATCGACGCATCGTCGGGGGCAAGCTCGCTGGCCTTGCGGATCATCGCTTCGGCCGAATCCATGTCCTCACCGCGCTCGAGCTTCGCATAGCCGAGGAAATTGAGCAGCAGCGGCTGCTCCGGGGCGATCGCCAGCCCCTGCTGCAGCGCCGCCTTGGCCTCGGGCCAGCGGTTTGCCTGCTCGAGCGCGCTCGCGCGCAGCAGAAGCAGCGGCCAGAGCTCGTTCTTCAACCCCTGCGCGTTGGCGGCTCCGATCGCGCGTCCGAATGCGTCGGCCGACTCGCCATGGCGGCCCATCGCCTCGAGGACATCGCCGAGGCGCGAAAAGTCGTCCATTCCGGCGCCCGGCTCGTTCGCGGCGGCCGCGGCGACGGCATAGGCCTCGTTGAGCCGCTTCTCCTTCGTGAGGATTCGGACCTTCACGTCGCGGACCTGCGAGATCAAGGCATCGTTCCTGTCGACGGCGTCGAGCAGCGCGAGCGCTTCGTCCGAGCGATCGTCGGCGTCGAGCAACAGCGCGAGCAGCGCGGTGGCGCCGCTGTTGCCCGGATCGGCGTAGCGCGCGACCTGCAGGAGGCCGATCGGCGGCGCCGCGCGCTGGA
>NZ_WJSQ01000268.1 GCF_009720245.1 Sphingomonas segetis
GCCGAGCGGCACCGCAATCCCGCCGCGAGCGGTCGGCAGCCAGCCGCTGCGCGGCGCGTCGCGCTGGTCGGTCAGCACCGCACCGGTCGCGATCGTCTGCTCGAACAAATGCCCGTCGGCGATGCTCCACCGGTCGATTCGCGCACCGCCGGTCAGCGTTGCGCGGCCGAGATCGGCGGTCGCCTCCGCATAGCTACCGATTGTCCAGCTTTCGCCACCAGCGGCGCGGCGGCGAGTCGGC
Organism: Sphingomonas segetis; assembly: GCF_009720245.1. Lineage (GTDB taxonomy): Bacteria > Pseudomonadota > Alphaproteobacteria > Sphingomonadales > Sphingomonadaceae > Sphingomicrobium > Sphingomicrobium segetis. The sequence goes on from NZ_WJSQ01000268.1 coordinate 242, forward strand.
TCGCTGTCGACATAGGTGGCGAGTTCGCGCGACTCTCCGCTCGTTCCGCGCGTATCCGCGCCAAGGCGGAGCTCGATTCCGTCGGGCAGGGGAGGCCGTACCTCGAGGCTGCCGCCGCGGCCGTGCGAGGGAACAGAATATTGGAGCGCCACTCGGTTCGCCTGCGCGCGCCCGTCGCTCACGCTGGCGAAGCTGCTCATCAGGTTTCGCCACTGCCAATAGCCGAGCGCACTCCATTGCCATGCGCCGCGCCCGACCAGCCGCAGCGACGCATCGGCGCCGTTGGTGCGGTTCGTGGTGAAATCGGTCCCGCGGGTGCGCCAATCGTGGAAACCGGCGAGGCTCGCCTGCAGCTCCGTGTCCGTCCAGAGCGAAGCAATCCAGCGCGCGCGGCCGCTCCATTCTCGATAGGGCGCCGGCTCGTCGGCGGGTCCGCGGGTGGCCCGAGTGACCGGCACGAAGCCGTCGCTGCGCGCGCCTCGCGCGGAGAGGCTCAGCACGCCGCCGTCGGCATCGACGCCGACGCTCCCGCGCGCCTCGAGCGAGTCCCGGCTGCCATAGTCGAGCTCGCCCTCCACGCCGGCATCCGACCGGCTCGTCATCTCGATCGTTCCGGCGAGCGCTCCGGGTCCGTTGGCGACGCTCCCGCCGCCACGGATGACGCGGATTCCGGCGAGCGTCTGCGGATCGTAGGCGGGCCAGTTGACCCAGCCGCCGAACGGGTCCGCCTGGGGGACGCCGTCGAGCACCAGCAGGGCGCGGCTCGATGCGTTGCCGCCGAGCGCGCGCAAGGTCACGCCCTGGCTGGTCGGGTGGCCGCTTCTCGCATCGGAGCGGCGGAACAGCTGGACGCCCGGAACGCCTTTGAGCAGCTGGTCGAGCTCGTGGCTCGGCGCTTGCTCGATTTCGCCGCGGGAAATCCGATGGACGTCATAGACGCGCTCGGCCTTTGGCTCGGGCAGCGCCCGGCCGGTGATGACGATCGCCGATTGCGGCGGCGGCGGCGGAAGCGCGGGCGGCACGCCTTAGAGTATATCGTTCAGCGTCACGGCAATGGTCAGCAGCGACGTCGCGGCAACGGCGAGCAGCGTCCACGGCGCCCACCACGGCCACGACAACCGGTGCGGTGCATCCCGTCTCGCCATCGTTTCGACCAATGCGCGAGCAGCGGAACGGCTCCAATTAAATTCCCGTTTCGGAACAGGCGCGGGGCAACAGAAAAATGATCAAAGTTAAATTTGTGTTGCTGGACTGCGGGTAAATTGCTCTAAATCGGCCAAGAAATTCGATTCGGATTCGGCATTTCTCTAGCGGGGAGGGGGCACCCCCGGTGAAAGTTAGTTGCGTTAGGGGGTGGACTGTCGTGCGTAGTCGGCGCCGCCGATTCGCGCATCTCCTCGGCTCCGCAGTCCTTCTCGCATTGCCCGCTCCCGCGGTCGCCCAGACGGCGCCGCCACCGCAGCCACAGCCACTGCCGCTTCCGCCGACGCGCGAGGAAGTCACCCGACCGCCGGCGCCGGCGCCGA
>NZ_WJSQ01000269.1 GCF_009720245.1 Sphingomonas segetis
CGGCCAGCGGGGCGACGCCGAGCGCCTGCCATTGCTGCTGCTCGCCGGTCGGAAGCTCGTCGGCGCGTGGCAGCGACGCCCAGGCAACCGTGTTGCAGACGAGCGCGAGCGCGCCGGCAGCCTTCCATCCGGGAAGTGCCCAGGCAGGCGCAAGCGAGCGCCGCAGCGGATGCGCATGGCTTCGTGACGTCAACACGGGGCCGTGATGGCGAATCAAGGTTAAAACAGAGCTAAATCGGCCACCGGAACTTGCGCCCGTCCAAAGCGCTGCCACACTGAAAGCTATGGCGCCGCGTTCAGACGCTTCGGTCCGGGCCATCCTTGGGCCGACCAATACGGGCAAGACCCACCTCGCAATCGAGCGGATGTGCGGCCATTCCTCGGGCGTGATCGGCTTCCCCCTGCGGCTGCTCGCGCGCGAGGTCTACGACCGCGTCGTCGCCATGAAAGGGGAGAGCCAGGTCGCACTCCTGACCGGCGAAGAGCGGATCGTCCCGCCCCATGCGCGCTACTTCCTGTGCACCGCCGAAAGCATGCCAGTCGGCAACGAAGGCGAGGAACCGCGCGACTTCGCCTTCGCCGCGATCGACGAGGCCCAACTCGCCGTCGACCCGGAACGCGGCCACGTATTCACCGACCGGCTGCTCCGCGCCCGCGGCCGCGAGGAGACTCTGATCCTCGGCTCGGAAAGCCTCAAGCCGATCGTCCGCGAGCTTCTACCCGAGGGGGAAATAGTCACCCGGCCGCGCTTCTCAACTCTGCGCTACGGCGGCAACGTCAAGCTCTCTCGCCTGCCGCCGCGCTCCGCCGTCGTCGCCTTCTCTGCAGAGCAGGTCTATGCGCTCGCCGAGATGCTTCGCCGGTTCCGCGGCGGCGCTGCAGTCGTCATGGGCGCGCTGTCGCCGGCAACCCGCAACGCCCAGGTCGCGATGTTCCAGCGGGGCGAAGTCGATTATCTCGTCGCCACTGACGCAATCGGCATGGGCCTCAACATGGACGTGACCCACGTCGCGTTCGCTGGGCTCGAGAAGTTCGACGGCCGCCGCGACCGGCGGCTGACGATCGCCGAAATGGCGCAGATCGCCGGCCGAGCCGGGCGCCATCAAAAGGATGGGACTTTCGGGACGCTCGGGCTGACCGAGGACAGCGGAGGCTTCAGCGATTCCGAAGTCGGCGCGATCGAGGAGCACCGCTTCCGTCCCATCGACTGGGTTTACTGGCGCAATGCCGAACTCGATTTTACAGATGTTCGCAGCCTCATCGCGAGCCTGGAGGTAAAGCCCGACGATCCGGTGCTTCGAGCCGCGCCCGAAGCGATCGACCTCGCGGTCCTCAAGCTCATCGCCGAGGATCCGGCCATCGCTTCCCGGAAAGGCGCGCAGGCGCGGCGGCTGTGGGCGGTGTGCGGCCTGCCAGACTTCCGCAAGGTCGGGCCGATGCACCATGCACGCATGGTCCGCCGGCTGTTCAGCTATATTGGCGAAGGCGGCCACGTGCCCCACGAATGGTTCGCGGCCGAGGTTACCCGACTCGACAATATGAGCGGCGACATCGAAGCACTCGCCGATCGCCTCGCCGGCATCCGCAGCTGGGCCTATATCGCGCACCGCGGCGACTGGCTGAAGGAGCCCGCCAAATGGGCCGAGCGCACCCGCGAGGTCGAAGCGCGGCTGTCGGATGCGCTCCACGAGCGGCTGACCCAGCGCTTTGTCGACCGCCGCACCGCGGTGCTGGTCCGCGACATCGGGGCGCGCGGCGCCG
>NZ_WJSQ01000027.1 GCF_009720245.1 Sphingomonas segetis
CGGCGAGCGGCGCGCGCGCGGCTCACCGCCGAAGGCGAAGCGGCGTTGAACCGGCTCGCGATCTTCGACTGCGACGGGACCCTGGTCGACAGCGGCGCGACCATCCATCGCGCGCTGTGCGCGGCGTTCGGGCAACACGGGCTATCGCTGCCCGCGCCAGAAGCGTCGCGCAGGATTATCGGCCTCAGCCTGGTCGAGGCGATGGCGGCGCTCCTCCCAGACGCGGAGGCGGGGCAGCATCTGGCACTCGCGGAAGACTACAAGCGGGCATTTTGGAAGTTGCGCGCCGCCGGCGAGGTCGAGGAGCCTCTGTTCGACGGCGTGCTCGACCTGCTCGATGCGCTCGGGCATGACGGCTGGCTGCTTGCGGTCGCGACCGGCAAGTCCGACCGCGGCCTCAAGCATTGCCTCGAACGGCACGGCCTCCACGCGCGTTTCGTCTCGCTCCAGACCGGCGACCGCCACCCGTCCAAGCCGCATCCGTCGATGGTCAACCAGGCGATCGCCGACGCCGGCGGTGCACCGGAGTCGAGCATCGTCGTCGGCGACACCAGCTTCGACATGGCGATGGCGGTGAACGCCGGCGCTCGCGCGATTGGCGCCGGCTGGGGCTATCACGATAGCGAAGAGCTTCTCCGAGCCGGTGCTTTCGCGGTTGCCGAACAGCCTCTCGAAGTGCTCGACCTGATGCGGGAGCATGCCGATGGATGACGATTTCTACAGGAAGCGGCTGCTCTTCTACTCGCTGGTACGGTTTGGCGGGCTCGCGATCTTCTTCCTCGGCCTGGCGATCATCTACACGGACCTGCTGCGGCCCGGCGGCTGGCCGCAGCCCGGCGCGATCGTTGCGATCCTGGGCGTGATCGACGCGCTGTTCGCACCGCGGCTGCTCAAGAAATATTGGGACGAGCAGGACCGGCAGGCGCGGTGAAGCGCTTCTGGAAAGCGGTTTCGGTCGGACCCGACGAAGGCGGGTGGTCGGTAAGCCTCGATGACAGGCCGGTGCGGACTCCCGCCAGAGCGGCGCTGACGGTGCCGACGGAAGCGCTCGCGCAGGCGATTGCCGACGAATGGAGGTCGGTCGAGGACGTGATCGACCCACGCGCGATGCCGCTCACGGGGCTCGCCAACGCGGCGATCGACCGGGTCGCGTCGGATCGACAGGCCTTCGCCGGCGGGCTCGCGCGCTACGCCGAGGCCGATCTCGCCTGCTACCGAAGCGACTGGCCGCCGGAACTGATCGAACGCCAGGGCAGTGCATGGGACTCGCTGCTGGCGTGGGCGCGGCGGCGCTACGATGTCGATTTCTCGACCACGTCCGGGCTGATGCACGTGCCGCAGCCGCAAGCTACCGTCGAGCTGCTGGCGCACGCGGTGGCGGCGCTCGACGCGTTTCGCCTCGCAGCGCTCTCGCCGCTTGTGGCGATCGGCGGATCGCTGGTCGCCGGACTGGCGGTACTGGAGAAGGCGTTGACGGCGGATCAGGCGTGGCAGGCGGTCAGCGTCGACGAGCGCTGGCAGCTCGAGCAATGGGGCGCGGACGCGGAGGCCCAAATGGCGCTGGAGAACAAGCGGCGCGACTTCGTGGTGGCCGCAGAATTCCTCGAGTTGCTGGACGAACCGTCACCCCGGAGTTGATCCGGGGCCTGCCTGCCGCCGGACGGACGATAGAAAAGACGGTCCGGCTCAGGGCCGGGATGACGAACGGTTCAGTGCTGCGGCCCGATCAGGTCACGGACGAACTCGACGAGGTCGGTCTGCCGTACGCGCTTCGAACGTTCGGCGCTGACGATCGCCCGGACGCGGTCGAGGCACGCATCCATGTCTCGATTGACGAGGACATATTCGTACTCGGCCCAATGATCGATCTCGTCCGCGGCGCGGCGCATTCGGTCGGCGATCACCTCGTCCGAATCCTGGCCGCGTGTGTGCAGCCGATGCTCGAGCTCCGCCATCGACGGCGGAAGCAGGAAAATGGTGACGAGATGCTCGCCAAAGTCGGGCTCGAGCTGACGCGCACCCTGCCAGTCGATGTCGAACAAGATGTCGCGGCCCTTCCGGAGCGCCGCCTTCACCGGAGCTTTCGGGGTTCCGTAGCGATAGCCGAAGACATGTGCCCATTCGACGAACTCGTTCGCCGCGATCATCCGGTCGAACTCGCCGTCGTCGACGAAATGATAGTCGACGCCCTCGGCCTCTCCCGGGCGCATGGGGCGGGTGGTCGCCGACACCGACATCGTCACCTCGCCGTCGGCCTCTAGCAGCATGCGCGAGATCGTCGATTTGCCGGCGCCCGAGGGGGAGGAAAGAACGATCAGGAGTCCGCGGCGCTGGCGAGTTGGCTGGTCCATGGCCGCTCTTGCTTCGGGTGAGCCGTGGCCGTCAAGCGACCGGATGGTGCGCTGCACAAAATAGCCCTTGAAATGGTGCGCCGCACCCTATATTGTGCAGTGCAACATATCGGAGGATAGATCAGTGGCAGACGAAACCAAGGTCGAAGCGCAGACCGCAGTAGAGGCTCCGGCCAAGGTGGCGCAAACCGTCGCCGACACCGTTCAGGCGATCGCCAGCGAGAGCGAGAAGGTGGCCAAGCGCACCCGCGCTTCGACCGCTCGCAAGATGAAGCGCGAAGCCGCGGCCGACAAGACTGCAAAGAAGACGGCAGCGCGTCGCACCGCTCGCAAGACCCGCAAGATTCGCAGCACCGCGCGCAAGTCCGCCGCCGCTGCCCAGGAAAGGATTGAGACCGTGACCAATAGCAATTTCTTCAACGGCTTCCCCGCCGTCCCGGCGTTCGCGCCGTTCCAGACGCTGTTTGCCGATGCGAACGAGCGTAGCCAGCAGTTCGCCAAGAAGGGCCAGAAGGTCGCCGAGGAGCTCGCCGATCTCGCCCGCGCCAATGTCGAGGCAGTGGTCGAGGCCAGCCGCGTCGCCACCGAAGGCGCCCGCTCGATCGGCCAGGACGTCGTCGCCAAGCAGCGCGACAGCGTCGAGCAGGCCGCGGACGCGATCCGTTCGCTCGCCGAAGCCAAGTCGCCGACCGAATATCTGCAGCTGCAGGGCGAGTTCGCCCGCGCATCGTTCGACCGCGCGGTCGCCGAGACCTCGAAGCTGACCGAGTCGCTGGTGAAGCTCGCCGGCGAGGCGTTCCAGCCGCTTTCGAATCGCGCCACGGCCAATGCCGAGCGCTTCAACACGCTCGTTGCCTGACCCTCTCCCCTCCTAAGTCCAGGCAACGACTTGTGGCGGCCGCTCCCAGTTGGAGCGGCCGCCAATTTTTTACGCTCCTGACGCAAACTAGCGCCTTGCCGCCTTTCCGCGGCTTGCCATATTTTAGAGCCAGATGATTCCAAAGCTGATCAGCATGGCCACCGGGCCCGAGGACGGCGACGGTCTCGACGACATCGAGACCGGCGTTGCGACACGTACGCGCCCCAAGACCAAGAAGCCGTCCAACTACAAGGTGCTGATGCTCAACGACGATTACACGCCGATGGAGTTCGTCGTGCTCGTCCTCCAGCAATTCTTCTCGATGGGAATCGAGGACGCGACGCGGGTGATGCTGCAGGTGCACCAGCAGGGCGTCGCCGTGTGCGGCGTGTTCACTTACGAGGTGGCCGAGACGAAGGTCACCCAGGTCATCGACTTCGCGCGCGAGAATCAGCACCCGCTCCAGTGCACGCTGGAAAAGGCGTAGGCGCAGCGGAGTCGAAGTCCCGAGCTTGCCGAAGGACAGCGGTTTCCCTTCTGCTCAAGTACGGGACAGCCCTTCGGCAGGCTCAGGGCAATCGGTGTGGATTCTTGCGCAACCTAGCCCACCCGCTAAAGCCCCCGCGTGGACAGCATCTGGATCAGGGGCGGGGCCAAGCTGAAGGGCGAGATCCCGATTAGCGGGGCGAAGAATGCGGCACTGACGCTCATGCCGTGCGCGCTTCTTACCGATGAGAAACTGACGCTCGGGAACTTGCCCCGCCTCGCCGACGTCGACACCTTCAGCCACCTCCTCAACCAGCTCGGCGTTTCGACGCACGTCGCCGGCGTGAAGAAGGGCGAGTTCGGGCGGCGAATGACCTTGCAGGCCGACGAGATCGTCTCGACCGTCGCGCCTTACGACATGGTGCGCAAGATGCGCGCATCGGTGCTGGTGCTGGGGCCGATGCTGGCGCGGATGGGCGAAGCGACCGTCTCGCTTCCGGGCGGCTGCGCGATCGGCGACCGGCCGATCGACCTGCATCTGAAGGCGCTCGAATGCATGGGCGCGGAGATCGAGCTCACCGCGGGCTATGTGAAGGCGAGCGCGCCCAAGGGGCGGCTGCCGGGCGGCGACTACAGTTTCCCCGTAGTGTCCGTTGGCGCGACCGAGAACGCGGTGATGGCGGCGGTGCTCGCCAACGGCCGCACGCAATTGTTCAACGCCGCGCGCGAGCCGGAGATCGTCGACCTCTGCAACCTGCTCGTCGCGATGGGCGCCCGGATCAAGGGCATAGGTTCAGCGCACCTCGTGATCGATGGAGTCGAGGGGCTTCACGGCGCCGATTATGAGGTGATGCCCGATCGAATCGAGGCGGGGAGCTATGCCTGCGCGGCCGGGATCACCGGCGGCTCGCTCGACCTCATCGGCGCGCGGCCGGAGGAGATGAAGGCGACGCTCAACGCGCTCGCGCAATGCGGGCTCGTGATCGAGTTCCACAACCGCGGGATCAAGGTCAGCGCCAACGGGGCCTTAAGGCCGCTCGCGCTCTCGACCGCGCCATTCCCGGGTTTCGCAACCGACATGCAGGCGCAGTTCATGGCGATGCTGAGCCTGGCCGGGGGCGACAGCTTCCTAGAGGAGACGATCTTCGAGAACCGCTACATGCACGTGCCGGAATTGAGGCGCATGGGCGCCGACGTCGACATCCACGGCCGATCGGCCATCGTCCACGGAGTCGAGGCGCTCACAGGTGCAAGCGTGATGGCGACCGACCTGCGCGCGTCGATGAGCCTCGTCCTCGCCGGACTCGCCGCGCAGGGCGAGACCGAGGTGCTGCGCGTCTACCATCTCGACCGTGGTTACGAGCGGCTCGAGGAGAAGCTCTCGGCTGTCGGTGCGACGATCGAGCGCCGCAGCGGCGGCTAGGCCGCTGCCGGCGGCTCGTCGAATGGCTGGCGCACCCGAACGATGCGGATGCGGCGCTCGTGCCCGTCGAGGTCGGGCCAGTCGATCGACTGCCCGGCGGTGAGGCCGTAGAGCGCCGCGCCCATCGGAGTCAGGATCGAGATGCGACCCTCGGCGATGTTCGCCATTGCCGGAAGCACCAGCTCGACTGTGCGGAGCTGATGGGTGCGCTCGTCGACAAAGGCGATTTCCGAGCCAAGCGTCACCGCCGTCCCGGGCAGCGTTCCCGGCTCGTGCAGCTCCGCGCGCTCGATCTCGCCGAGCAGCATTGCGGCGACGACCGGCTGGCGGTGCTCCGCCTGCAGCGCAAGCGTCGCGACCATGTCGGACTCGGCCGCGAGCAGATGAATTGGCGGGCGCGCACAGCCCGCGCGGACGGTGGCCATTGATGAAATCCTTGTTCTTGAAGCGAGTTGAAGTCGTCCTTGCCCCCGTGCGCGCTGGATGCGCGCGCGGGGGCTAGGCTCGCGCGGGAATCTGTCCCGAATGGACAGTGAAGCGGCGGAAGGACTCGCTGGTCATGGATGCAAGGTGGGGCCGCCAGGGCGGGAAGTCAAAGGCTCTTGGCGAAGCGGATGCTCGTCCGTTAGTAACCTATGTGCCGGTAGAAGGCGTGCGCGTCGCCGCGGCGGTCATTGCTGGTCACCTCGACCAGCGTGCAGCCGCCCCTGCGCATCCATTCCTCGGCCGCTTCGACGAGCATGCGGCCGATGCCGCGGCCCTGTGCTTCCTCGGCGACGACGAGCACCGATATGCGGCCGAGCGGCGCTGGACGGTGCACGGCGATGCGGCGGTTGATTCCGCACAGCCCGACGACCTCCTTGCCCAGCGTGGCGACGAGCGGCAGCTCGCCTGATTTCCTGAGTGCCGCGAGATTCCGGCGGAGCGCTTTCTCGTCAATGTCGTGGCCGAGGAAGCGGATCAGTTGGACCAGACGCTGAGCGTCGGCGGGGCGGGCGTCGCGCAATTGCGGCTGCGGCAACGGTGTGGGCTTTGCTTCGCGCGGTTCAGGGCGAACCGCATCATCGTTCGCGGGCTCCGCCGCGCGGCGCGGCGGCTTCTTGCCGGTGCGCTTGCGCTGCGGCGCTGCGAGTCGAGCGATGCGCCCCAGTCCTTCGCTCCCAAGTTGCGCAGATATTGTTCGATCTCCCCGAGATCTCCGATTGGGCCCTTTGCGTCCATTCCCAGCACCGGCTTCCCCGCCTTGTCAGTAAGACCGACCTTGCCGAAGCGGCGTTTGGTGGGCGTGCGCACGCGCGAGCGGACTAGCTTCAGGCCGCGGTTGCGCGCGGCTTCGGCAAGCTCATCGAGATCGGCGTCGCTCACAGCTTATCCAGCACGTGGAGGACGAGGCCGACGAGCCCGCCGACGATGGTGCCGTTGATGCGGATGTATTGGAGATCGCGGCCGACCGCTGCTTCGAGCCGCGCGGTGACGGTGCGCGCGTCCCAGCTGCGGATCGTTTCAGACACGAGCTTGACGATCGACCCGCCGTAGCTCGCCGCCATGCCGACGATTGCCCGGCGCGCGAATTGATTGATCGCGGCGCGGATGCGGCGGTCCTTCTCGAGTGTTCCGCCCATCGACTTCAGGACCTCGCCGAGCTTGCCGGCAAGCACCGCGTCGGGGTTGCGCGCGGCGCGGATGATCGCTTCGCGGCCCTTCTGCCAGATGGCGTCGAGCCACAGGCTGACCGACCGGTTATCGAGCAGCTGATCCTTGAGCGCCTCGACCTTCGCGCGGGTCTCGGGGCGAGTCTGAAGGTCGTTGGCGAGCTGCGCGAGCGCTTCCTCGACCTTGATCCGCACCGGGTGGGCAGGGTCGGTCGACATCTCGACCGTGAGCTTGCGAAGGCCGTCGATGATCGCATCCGCGAGCTTGGTATCGAGCGCGGCAAGCTTGAGCACCCAATTGGCCTTCTTGTGCACCATTTCGCGGATCAGCTGCTCGTTCGCCTCGAGGGCCCGTGCCATCCAGCGAATTGCCGCTTCGAGCATCGGCACGTGCCGATCCTCATTGATCGCGGAGGCGAGCGCGTGGCCGAGCAGGGGCGAGACATCGGTCTTGCGCAGGCGCGCGCTGACCGCGCTCTTGACGATCCCGCCCAGGCGCTCGTCGTCGAGGCTTTCGAAAATGTCGGCGATCAGCCGTGAGGCGCCGGCGCGGATCCGCGTGCCCTCGCCGGCGGGGGTCTGGAGGAACCGGCCGGCCGCGCCAGCGACGTCGAGCCTCTGCATCCGCCGTGCGACGACTGCCGGGATCAGGAAATTCTCCTTGAGGAAGCTGGCGAGCGCCTCGCCGATGCGATCCTTGTTGCGCGGGATGATGGCGGTGTGGGGGATCGGAAGGCCGAGCGGGTGCCGGAACAGCGCGGTCACCGCGAACCAGTCCGCGAGGCCGCCGACCATCGCCGCTTCGGCGAAGGCCTTCACATAAGCAAGTGCCGGATATTGGTGTTCCAGAGTTCGCGTGACTGCGAACACGGCGGCCATCACCACTAACAGACCGGTGGCGACGACCTTCATCCCCTGCGCGCCAGGCTGCGCGGGATTGAAGCGGGACAGGGGGCCGTTGGCCATCGCTCTCATGCCGGCTCAATAGCTGAGCCGGCCGCCGGGTTCATCACTCGGCTGGAACGGGCCGCCCCGCCTCGTGCGCGTCGCTCCCGACGAAGCGGTGAAACAGGCGCCCGATCCGCGATTCGATCGAAATGGCGATCGAGAAATAGGCGGGCACGAGGAGCAAAGTCAGAAGCGTCGAGAAAAGCAGCCCGCCGATCACAGTCACGCCCATCGGTGCGCGCCAGCTCGCGTCACCAGTGATCGACAGCGCGATCGGCAGCATTCCGGCTACCATCGCCACCGTAGTCATGACGATCGGCTGCGCCCGCTTGTGGCCCGCTTCCCAGATCGCCTCGTCCTTGGGCATGCCGTGGTTCATCATCTCGACCGCGAAATCGACGAGAAGGATCGAGTTCTTGGCGACAATCCCGAACAGCATCAGGATGCCGATCAGCACCGGCAGGGAAACCGGCTGGCCGGCAACGTGCAGGGCGATCGCGGCGCCGAGCGGGGCAAGCAGAAGCGAGCCCATGTTCACGAACGGCGACAGGAACCGCCGGTAGAGCAGGACAAGCACGGCGAACACGAGCAGGACGCCCGACATCAGGGCAATCGCGAAATAGTAAAGGAGCTCCCCCTGCCACTTCTGCTGGCCAAGGTTCATCTTCTGCACGCCTTGCGGGAGATTCTTGAGCGTCGGCAAGTTGTCGATCTTGGGCCAGACATCGCCGCTGACCAGGCCCGGGGCAAGGTCGGCACCGACGGCGGTGCGGCGGATCTGGTTGGTTCGCTGGATCGTCGTCGGGCCGGAGCCGAAGCCGATTTCGGCGACTGCCTTGAGCGGCACCGAGCCACCGTTGGAGGTCGGTACGGGCAGATTCTGGAGCACCGAAAGGTCGCGCCGCGCATCCTCCGACAGCGACACGGTGATCGGGATCTGGCGGTCGGATAGCGAGAATTTGGCGCTGTTCTGCTCGATGTCGCCGAGAGTGGCGATGCGGATCGTCTGGCTCAGCGCCGCGGTCGTGACACCGAGATCCGCGGCGAGGTCGAAACGCGGCGTGATGGTGATTTCCGGCTGCGGCATGTCGCCGCCGACGCGCGGTGCGCGCAGGCCCGGGATGGTCGCCATTTCCTTGGCGATCTGATTGGCGACCGCGTTCAGCTTCACCGGGTCGTCGCCGCCAAGGTAAAGCATGATGTCGCGCGAATCGCCGCCGGGGCCGCCGCCGTTCTGACTCTGGAAGCTGACGCGCGCGTCGGGAATCGCCGAGAGCTCGGGCGCATGCTTCCGCTCGAACTCCGTGCTCGTCTTCTCGCGATCCTTCTTGAGCACGATGTTGAGATGGCCGCTGCCGACGTTGATCCGCTCGTACACATGCTCGACGTCGGGGTCCTTCTTAAGGACCGCCGCCACGCGGTCCTCGACCGCTTCGGTTTGCTCGAGCGTCGAGCCGGGGGGTAGTGTGACGTTGACCTGCGAGAAATCGAGGTTGAGCGGCGGCTGGAAGGTCATCGGCAGAGTCGCGAACATCACGCCGGTGAGCACGAGCGCCCCCATGCCGGCGCCGACCATGACCATGCGATGGTCGCGGAAGGTCGATTTCACGAAGCCGAAGAAGCCTGGGTGCTCGGCGCGATAGGCGTGCGCCTTCTTGGTATCGAGGCTCCAGTTCAGAATTCTCAGATAGCCGTGCATCCACTTGAAATTGGCGTGCGGCTGCTCGCCGTGGGAACGCAGGAAATAAGCCGCCACCAGCGGCGTGATCATGCGCGCCACGAGCAGACTCATCATCACCGCGATGACGACAGTGAAGCCGAACGCCTTGAAGAACTGGCCCGAAATTCCGGGCATCATCGCGACGGGCAGGAACACCGCGACGATCGACATGGTCGTTGCAAGCACTGCAAGGCCGATCTCGTCGGCGGCATCGATCGCGGCCTGATAGGCCGATTTGCCCATGCGCATGTGGCGCACGATGTTCTCGATCTCGACGATGGCGTCGTCGACCAGCACGCCGGCGACGAGGCTCATTGCCAGCAGCGACAGGCCGTTGAGCGTGATCCCCATCAGGTTCATGAAGAAGAAGGCGGGGATTGCCGACAGCGGGATGGCGAGCGCGGAAATTGCCGTCGCGCGGATGTCGCGCAGGAACAACAGAACCACGAGGACGGCCAGGATCGCACCCTCGATGAGGCCTTCCATCGCCGACGTGTACTGCGCCTTGGTGTAGTCGACGGTGTTGAAGATCTCGGTGAAGTGGACCTTGGGATTTTCCTTCTGAACCTTCTGAAGCTCCGCCCACGCCGCGTCATAGGTGCTGACTTCGGACGCACCCTTGGCGCGCTGGACCTCGAAGCTGACGACCTGCCGCCCGTCCTGCTTGGCGATCGTGCGCTGTTCCGAATAGCTGTCCTTGACCTGGCCGAGGTCGGCGAGCTTGACGAACCGGCCGCCGGGCAGCGCGATCTCGGTCTGCGAGAGATCGTAGGCGTTCTTGGCATTGCCGAGCACACGCACCGATTGCTCGGAGCCGGCGATTTCGGCGCGGCCGCCGGCGCCGTTGAAATTGCTCTGGCGCAGCTGCTGATTGACCTGCGCGGCAGTAATTCCCTGCGCCTGCAGCGCCGCGGGGTTGAGAATGACCCGGATCGTCCGGTCGACGCCGCCGGTGCGGTTCACCGCTGCAACGCCGGGGACCGAGAGGAGGCGCTTGGCGATGGTGTTGTCGATGTACCAGCTGAGCTCCTCGAGGCTCATGTCCGTGGTTTCGGCGCCGACATAGAGGATCGGGTCGCCGCTGATGTCGACTCGGGTGACCTGCGGCTCGAGGATTCCTTCGGGCAGGTTGCCGCGAATCTGCGCGACGGCGTTGCGCACGTCGTTCACCGCACGGTCGGTCGGCGTGCCGATCTCGAACTGGACGAAGGTCGTGCTGTTGCCCTCGCTCACCGAGCTGTTGATCTCGTCGACGCCGTTGACTCCGCGAATCGCGGACTCGACGCGCTGCGTGACCTGCGTCTCCATCTCGTTCGGCGCGGCGCCGGGCTGCGACACCGAGACGATCGCCGCCGGGAAGTCGATGTCCGGGTTGTTGTTCACCTGCATGCCGGAGAAGGCGACGAGGCCGGCGAGCATCAGCCCGACGAACAGCACGATCGGCGGGACCGGGTTGCGAATGCACCAGGACGAAATATTACGGAAATTCATTAACTTGACTACTTTCCTGGAGCGTTACCGGGCCGCGGCCTCACGCTTCGGGTTCACCTTCTGGCCAGGGTTGAGGAACGGCCCTGCTGAAAGCACGACCGATTCGTTTCCGGAGAGGCCCTCGGCGATCGTGACGCCGCTGTCGCTGACGTTGCCGATCTTGATGTTGCGCCGCTCGACCTCGTTCTTGCCGTTGATGATGTAGACGTAATTGCCCTGATCGTCGCTCAGCACCGCGCTTTGCGGGAGCTGCGGCGCGGCGGTCTGGCCGGCGGTGATCTTCGCCTCGGCGAAGCCGCCCGGGCGGATCGACCGGTCGTACGGAATCGCGATTCGAACTTCGCCGAGGCGCGACTGCGGATCGATGACGGGCGCGACCTGCCACACCGAACCGGCGATGCTATGGTCGGCGCCGACCGGAGTCACCTGCGCCGGCATTCCGACGCGGACGAAAGCGAGATCCTGCTGCGCGAGCTGCGCCCGCACTTCCATCGAGCCGCCCTCGGCGAGGCGGAACAGCGCGCCCGAGCCGGGGCTGACGATCTGGCCGAGCTCGACGTTGCGCTCGAGCACCAGGCCGGAGGTCGGCGCCGTCACATTGAGCTGGCCGATCTGCGCCCGGGTCGCCCCGAGTTGCGCCTGCGCCACGCGCACCTGGGCGTAGGCTGCATCGCGGGCGGCCTTCTTGGCGTCGATTTCGGCCTTCGACACGAAGCCGCGATCCTTGAGCGCAAGGGCGCGTTCGTAATTGTTCTGGGCGAGCGCGGCATCCGCCTTTGCGGCGTCGACCTGGGCGGCGAGCTGAGCTGCCTGCTGCGTCTGCACCGAGCGGTCGATGACTGCGAGCACCTGGCCGGCGCGAACCCAGCTGCCGGCGTCGACGAGCACACGGACGACTCGCCCGCCCTGGCCGGCGATTCCGACCGGTTGGTCGCGACGCGCGCCGAGCGGCCCGCTGGCAGTGACCACGCGGCCGATGTTGCTGCGGCCGGGAACGACGACGGTGACGGTCGGGACCTGCCCCGCTGAAGCGCCGCCCGCGGCGCCGGGCTGGGCCTTGTCGCCGCTGCCCCCCGTGAGAAAGACGAGGCCGATGACGAGCAAGGCCAGCGCCGCGATCGCGCCGATGATGACCATCCGCCGCCGATTGCGCGAGCGGTCCACCACCACGAGCGTGTCCGAAGAGTGGATCGAAGTTTCCCGGTTCATTCTGTCCTGCCCAATTTGCCCCATGCGCGCGATTCCGCACTCCCCATGCGGCAACTGTATTATATCAATAAGTCACCACGCGCAACACACCGCGCACCCCCGCCTGTCGCCACTGCTTTTCGACCAAGCGTGGCACTTGTTTGGCGAACGCGCGTTGCCCAAGGTCACGTGAAGGTCGGTTGAACGGCACGCGATTGCAAGGGAAAGCGGGATGGAGAACTACGGAATCATCGGTTGGATCATCATCGGCGGCATCGCCGGGGGGATTGCGAAGCTGCTCATGCCCGGGAAGGATCCGGGCGGATGCATCATCACCATCCTGCTTGGCATCGCCGGCGCGGTCCTCGCCGGCTGGCTCGGCCGCCTGATCGGGTGGTACGATTCGAATGACCAGGGCGCCGGGTTCGTCGCCGCGATTGTCGGTGCCTTCATCCTCCTTTTTATCTATCGCCTGATCGCCCGGCGCCGCGTCTAACGGCCGTTCAGGAAACAGCCATGGCCGGGGAGCAAGCCTCGCGCGCGACATGGATTGCAAGGGAATGAAGCAAATGAACAACGCGCTGATCGGCGCGCTGATGCTCGGCGCAGCCTCCTGGGCCGCGCCGGCGGCGGCGCAGCAACAGGCGGCCATCACCCAGACGATTGCCGGAACGAGGCTCGATGTGACCGCCACCGGCGAGGTCACCCGCGTGCCGGACGTGGCGGTCATTTCGGCCGGTGTCGTAAGCCGCGCGGCGACGGCCAATGCCGCGCTCCAGGATGCCGCCAACCGCATGGAGCGTGTCATTGCGGCGCTCAAGCGGGCCGGTGTCGCCGACCGCGACATCCAGACGAGCAGCATCAACCTCAATCCGGAATACCGCTATCCGGAGAACAAGTCGCCGCAACTGGTCGGCTATACGGCGACGAACACGCTGACGATCAAGTTTCGCGATATCCGCAGCTCGGGCAAGATCCTCGACGCGCTCGTCGCCGAGGGCGCAAACCAGATCAACAGGCCCAATCTCACCATCGACAAACCCGAAGCCGCGCTCGACGAAGCGCGCGCCAAGGCGGTCGCCAGTGCTCGCGCGCGGGCCGACCTGTACGCCCGCGCGCTCGGAATGCGCGTGGTTCGGGTGGTTTCGGTGAGCGAGAGCGGCGGAAGCTATCCGGTGCCGCCGCCGATGCCGATGTACGCGCGTGCCGAAGCCGCGCAAGCGGACACCAAAATTGTCCCCGGCGAGCAGCAGCTGCAGGTCAATTTGGCGGTCACGTTCGAGCTGCAATAGCCCGTTGCGAGGAGCGAGAGCGACGAAGCAATCCAGGCCGATGCCTGGATTGCTTCGCTTCGCTCGCAATGACGAAAAGTGCCTAGCGGATGCTGCCGCGGCGGATCAGATTGACGATCGCGAGCAAGATGATCGCGCCGATCAGCGAATAAAGGAATGTTTCGATCGTGATCGCGTTGTTCAGGCTGCCCCCGAACAGCAGCCCGGCAATGACGGCGCCGACGATGCCGACGACGATGTTGAGAATGATCCCCTGTTGCGCATCTGTGCGCATAATGAGGCTCGCGAGCCAGCCGCAGATACCGCCGACGATCAGCCAGATGATCCAACCCATGAGCTTTGCCTCCTGTTTCTCGCGGCCGCTCGCATACGCGCGGCGGCCGTTCCGGCACCACAGACGCGTGATGCGCCAAGGTTGTTCCGGATTCAGAAGGAACTGTCCAGCTTTCGGCTAGAAATGCTCGGAAACGCCAGATGGTGCCCAAGCGTAACGACGCTGTGCGGGTCAGTAACGCTGCTGCTTCTCGTACTGGTCGCGATACTGCTTGATGCGCGTGACGCGCAGGCCGGGCATGCCGCTGCGGTCGACCGCGCGCTGCCAGCTCGTGAATTCCTCGAGGCTCAAAGTGTAGCGCTTGCACGCTTCGTCCACGGTCAGCAGTCCGCCGGCGACGGCGGCGACGACCTCGGCCTTGCGGCGGACCACCCAGCGCGTGGTGCTGGGAGACGGCAAGGAGTCGAGCGTCAGCGGCTCGCCGAGCGGTCCGATAACCTGGGCCGGACGAATCTTCTGGTTCTCGAGCATGCTCCGTTACACCTGCTTAATCATTGTCACTGCGCTTCGGTTTAATCGGCGCGCTTAAAAACATTCTGAAGCGCGCTGGTTAATTCACTGGTCAGTCCGACTTACGCTCCCTTAACCCTGCAGCGTCTTCGGCGAACGTGCCGCCGAGCGTCTTCATCGCATCCCGCCACCCGTCGCTGCCGGACAGGTAGCAGGCGATCGCATCCTGCCTCGAGCGCTCGTCGACCGCCGCGCCCTGACCAAGCAGTGCGAGCAGGTCGTCGAGGCTGAGCGGCGCTTCGCCATCCGGGCAAAAGTCCTTCTCGTGTCGCGCCAACCTCGGGCCCCTCGCTGCTTCTCTGTGCGCCGGTCTAGTCGCGAGGAGTGAAATTCGGGTAAAGAGCGCCGCAAGAGACCACCGATGCCAATCGATTTTCAGCTTCGCCGCCCTGCCAGCGGTGCCCGGATCGTCGTCGCCATGTCGGGCGGCGTCGACAGCTCCGTCACGGCCGCGCTCGCCGCCCGCACCGGCGCCGAGGTAATCGGTGTCACCCTTCAGCTCTACGATCATGGCGAAGCGGTGCGGCGTACCGGCGCCTGCTGCGCCGGACAGGACATCTATGACGCCAAGCAGGTCGCCGACCGGCTCGGCATCGCTCATTACGTGCTCGATTACGAAAGCCGCTTCCGTGCGGGCGTGATCGACCGCTTCGTCGACGAATATGCCCACGGCCGCACGCCGGTGCCGTGCGCTAGCTGCAACCAGGGCGTGAAGTTCGTCGACCTCGTCGCGTTCGCGCGCGAGCTCGGCGCCGACTGCCTCGCAACCGGGCATTACGTCCAGCGCGTGCTGAGCGAGCGGCGCGTCGAGCTTCACAAGGGCGCCGACCCGCGCCGCGACCAAAGCTACTTCCTCTACGGGACGACATACGACCAGCTCGATTTCGTGCGCTTCCCGCTGGGCGGGCTGCCCAAGGACGAGGTGCGCAGGATCGCCGCCGACGTAGGGCTGGAGGTCGCAGCCAAGCCCGACAGTCAGGACATCTGTTTCGTGCCCGACGGGGATTATGCGGCCCTGGTCAAACGGCTGCGGCCGGAAACCGAGGCAGCGGGGGATATCGTCGACCTGGACGGCCGGGTGCTCGGGCAGCATCGCGGCGTGGTCCATTTCACCGTCGGCCAGCGGCGCGGGATCGAGATCGGCGGGCAAAAGGAGCCGCTCTACGTCGTGCGGATAGAGCCCGGCCGGGCGCGGGTCGTGGTCGGCCCCCGGCGCGCGCTCGCGGTCGGGGCGATGCGCGTTGCCGGCTGGAACTGGCTCGGCGAGGGACAGCGCGAGGTCAGCGTTAAGGTCCGCTCGCTCGCCCCGGCGGTTCCCGCCGTCCGCGACGGAGAGTGGATCCGCTTCCGTCAGAGCGAATATGGTGTCGCGCCGGGGCAGGCGGCGGTGCTGTACGTCGGCACGCGCCTGCTCGGCGGCGGCACGATCCTCGAAACGCAGGCGGGCGAGAGCGAGTCGGCAGCGGCTGCGTGAACCCGCTGGTCATTCGCGCGGCAGGCTCTAGGCTCGCGCAATGATTCGAACCCTCCTCATGGCCGCGGCCACGATCGGCATTGCGGCTGCCGCGCCTGCCGCCTCTGCTGCACCGCCCGTCCCGCCGGCAACACCCGCCGGTCCCAATTTCCTGGCCCAAAACGCAGCCGCGAAGGGCGTCGTTACAACCTCCAGCGGCCTGCAGTACTTCGTAGTCGTTTCCGGGCCGACGACCGGGCCGCACCCGACTGCCGAGGACATGGTCAGCTTCGATTATGAGGTGAAGCTGCTGACCGGCGAAACCATCGACAGCAGTTATGAGCGAGGCGAACCGCTGACCGGCAAGGTCGGCGCTTTCGTGCCCGGATTTACCGAAGCGCTGCAGCTGATGCGGCAGGGCGACGAATGGATCGTCTGGGTCCCGCCCCAGCTCGGCTATGGCGACAAGGATAGCGGGCCGGTCCCCGCCAACAGCGTGCTGCGTTTCAGGCTCGCGCTGCACAGCATAACGCCCGCCGGCTGACCCATGCCGGCGCCGCGCAGTGCCGGGATCCTGCTCTTCCGCGAGCGCAACGGCGAGACCGAGGTCCTGCTGATCAAGCCCGGCGGGCCGTTCTGGCGCAACAGGGACGCTGCCGCGTGGATGATACCCAAAGGCGCGATCGAGGCCGGCGAGACCGCCGCCCAAGCTGCGCTGCGTGAGTTCGAGGAGGAGACCGGCACCCGGCTGGGTGCGGTGCCGTTTCCGCTCGCGACGGTGCGCCAGGCGGGCGGCAAACATGTCGAAGCGTTCGCTCTCGAGGGCGACCTCGATGCGGCGGCGGTCACGTCGAACGAGTTCGAGATGGAATGGCCGCCGCGCAGCGGTCTTCGCGAGCGCTTTCCCGAGGTGGTGGAAGCCCGGTGGATGACCTTGGCCGACGCGCGCGCCATGATGCTTCCGAGCCAGCTGCCGCTGCTCGACGCACTCGAGCAAAAGCTGAAGGGATGATGTGATGCTCGCGTTTCTCGCCGCTCTTGCAGCGCAGACGGCCGCACCGCCGACGAAAGCCTGGCCGACCCACGAGGCCGACATAGTCCTGAAGGATTTTCGCTTCGCCGACGGCGAACGCCTGCCGGAGCTGAAAATCCACTACACCACGCTCGGCGAACCGCACCGCAACGCCGCGGGCGAGATCGACAATGCGGTAATGGTGCTCCACGGCACCGGCGGCGACGGGCACCAGTTCCTCCGGCCGCAATTCGCCGACGAGCTTTACGGCCCCGGCCAGCCGCTCGACATCCGCAAATACTGGATCATCCTTCCTGACAATATCGGCCACGGAAAATCGTCCAAGCCGTCGGACGGACTGCGGACGAAATTTCCGAAATACGATTACGGCGACATGGTCGAGGCGCAGTACCGGATGCTGACGCAAGGGCTCGGCATCCGCCGCATGCGCCTGATCATGGGCACGTCGATGGGCTGCATGCACAGCTTCATGTGGGGCGAGAAGCACCCCGACTTCGCGCGCGCACTGATGCCGCTCGCCTGCATGCCGATCGAGATCGCCGGCCTCAACCGCATGTGGCGGCAGCTGGTGATCGATGCGATCAGGGACGACCCGGCTTATGGGCGGGGAAAATCGGCAGGCGAATACGACCTCGAACCCGAGGGAGGACTGCGGACCGCGGAGTCGATCCTGCAGATCGTCGGCGCAGCGCCGCTGAACCTGCAGAAGCTGTATCCTACGCGCGGGGCGGCGACGGCGTACATCCAGCAGCGGATAGACGCCGGCATGGCCGACCTCGACGCCAATGACATGATTTACCAGTTCGATTCGTCGCGCAGCTACAATCCGTGGCCGGAGCTGGAGAAGATCACCGCGCCGCTCGCCTGGGTGAATTCCGCCGACGACTTCATCAACCCGCGCAACCTCGACGTGCCGCAACGGGCGCTGAAGCGGATGGGCACGAATGCGCGCTTCCGGCTCATTCCGGAGACCACCGCGACGCACGGCCACGGTACGCACACATGGGCCGCATTCTGGAAGAAGGACCTTATCGAGCTGTTGGCGCGCTCGGAGTGACGTCGTGGGCGGAGACGTGGTTCATGGTGATGAGCCACTTGCCGGCAACCTTGCGGAACAGGCGCGTATTGATGCCCTCGGTCACGCGCGGACCGCGCACCAGCCGGTACTGGCTGATCAGCATCGCCGCGTCGGGCGCGAGCAGGTCGACCCTCATGTTGTAGAAGTGGAGCTTGCCGCGCCGTTCGGCAGAGCCGCCATAGTCGCGGATGTAATGGTCGAGGGCTCCCTGCCAGCCCTGCTGGAACCTGCCGCCCGAGACGAACACCACGTCGGGGTTCTTGAAGCCGGCCATGTAGCCGCGGAAGTCGCCGCGGTTCCACGCCGCCTCCATGCGGTGGATGGTGTCGAGGATCGCGGCTTTCTCGGCCTGCGGAGAGACGGCGGCGAGCGCGAGGAAGGCGATCAGGCTCACAGCTGGAATTGCCCCACGATCACTGTGCGGCACCGGCCGCCAAGCACAACCCGTTCGCCTTCGAGGCGGCAGTGGAGCACACCCGTGCGGGCGCTCGCCTGGAGCGCGGTGAAGTCGTTCCTGCCAAGGCGCTCGGCCCAATAGGGCGCCAGCGCCGCATGGGCGGAGCCGGTCACAGGGTCCTCGTCGATGCCGACGTAAGGCACGAACACGCGGCTGACGACGTCCTCGCGCGAGCCGGGTGCGGTCACGACCGCCATGCGGTGGATCTTCGCTAGCGCCGCGAAGTCGGGCGAGACGGCGCGGACCGCGGCTTCGTCCGCCACTCCGACGATCGCCGCGTCGTTGCAGCCTTCCGCCAGCCAGGCGGGGCTGTTTGGCAGTCCCAACGCCGCGCACATGTCGGGCTCGTTCACTTCTGTCAGCTTTGCCGCCGGAAGGTCGAGCTCGAGCAGCTCGTCGCGCTGGCTGACGGTCAGGACGCCCGACTTGGTCCTGAACCGCACCGGCTCGCTGTGGATCAGCACGTGCCCCGCGGCGAGCGTCGCATGGCCGCACAGCTCGACTTCCGCCGCCGGGGTGAACCAGCGCAGCTCGTAATCGGCCTCTCCATCCGTGCTCGGCACCGTAAAGGCGGTCTCGCTGAGATTGTTCTCGGCCGCGATCGCCTGCATCAGATCGTTCTCGAGCCAGCGCTCGAGCGGCATCACGGCGGCCGGGTTCCCGGCTAGCGGCCGCTCGGCGAAGGCGTCGACCTGGAAGAAGGGGATGCTCGTCAAGTCGCGCGTTCCGTAATCTCCTGCGGCAGGATGGTCTCACGGTCCGTCTGCCCTTCAGGATCGACGTGGATCAGGATCTCGGTGCCGGGGAAGCGCCTTTGCAGTTCTTCCTCGACGACGTCGAGCCGGTCGTGGGCTTGGCGCACGGTCCAATGCGCGGGGACCCAGACGTGGAATTGCGCGAAATAGTGGGTGCCACTGCTCCGCGTGCGCAAATCGTGCAGCCCGGCGAGTTCGGGATATTCCTTGGCCGCGGCGAGGAAGCGCTCGCGAAGCTCGTCGGGCCATTCGCGGTCCATCAGCTGGTCGAGCGCGTTGCTCGATGCACTCCACGCCCCCCACAGCAGCCACAGTGCGATCAGCAGGCCGAACACCGCGTCCGCGCCGTTGAGACCCGCGAACTGATCGAGCGCGAGCGCGACGATCACCGAGCCGTTGAGGAAAAGGTCGGATGAATAATGGAGGCGGTCGGTGCCGATGGCCAGCGAGCCGGTGCGGCGGACGACGTGGCGCTGGTAGGTGATCAGCGCCGCGGTCAGAACGATTGCGAGGATCGAGACGCCGATGCCGAGCTCGGCGTCCGAGGTCTGGGCGCCGCTCAGCAGCCGCTCGACCGCGCGGAAGCCGATGAAGATTGCCGAGATGGTGATGAGGATGACCTGCACCAGCGACGCGAGCGCCTCGGCCTTGCCGTGGCCGAAGCGGTGATCCCAGTCGGCCGGCAGTGCGGCAACGCGGACGCCGAGCAGCACGACGAGGCTCGCAACGAGGTCGAGGCCGCTGTCGGCAAGCGAGCCGAGCATCGCCATCGACGAGGTTTCGAGCGCGGCGAACGCCTTCAGCGCGATCAGGGTGACGGCCATCGCAATGCTCGCGAACGCCGCCCGGGTGGTCAGCTTCGCGCGCAGCTCGGGTGAAACGGCTGTGTCGCTCATGGGTAGAGCAGCCCTTCGGTCCAGCCGCCTTTGGCGCCGTGCGTGAACAGGCGGCGCTCATGCAGCCGATGCGGGCGATCGGTCCAGAATTCGATCCGGTCGGGGACCACGCGGTACCCGCCCCAGTGCGGCGGCCGCGGGACGTCCTCGCCTTCGAACCGGCGCTTCATCTCGTCGAAGCGGTTCTCGAACGTCTCGCGAGCGTCGAGCGGGCGCGACTGGTCGGACGCCCAGGCGCCGAGTTGCGAATCCCGCGAGCGGATGGCGAAATACGCGTCCGCTTCGTCCGAGGCGACGCGCTCGACAGCGCCCTCGATGCGGATCTGCCGGCGGACCGACTTCCAGTGGAAGAGCAGGGCGGCGCGCGCATTCTCGGCTAGCTGGCTGCCCTTGGCGCTCTGCTCGTTGCTGTAGAAAACGAATCCGTCCGGACCGTGTCCCTTCAGGAGCACCATGCGGACGTGCGGCTGGCCGTCGGCGGCGGCGGTGGCAAGCGCCATCGCATTCGGGTCGTTCGGCTCGCTTGCGCGCGCTTCAGCGAACCACTCGTCGAACAAGGCGAAAGGGTCGGCCATGGGTGCGGGGGTCTACCCGCGCACAGGCGGTGAAGTCGAGGTTCAGCCGGGCATCACCGCGAAATAGAAGGCGTAGAAGAGCGCCCACGAAGCCGCGAGCAGCACCAGTCGCTGGCGTACGTCGATCCACCGGCCGAGCAGGTGCGAGACTGCGCCGACGAACAGCGCCACGGCGAGGAAGCGCGGGAACCTGATGAACGGTGCAAGCAGCAGCAGAACGTAGTCAGGCCCTTTCGCTGCCTCGAGCGCATAGAGCTTGAACGGAGTGCCCGTGAACGAGCCGGCGAGCATCGCCAGCGCTCCCTGGTGATAGTCCCGTGCGGCGCGGTCAGTGAGCGCCGGATCGATTGCTGGGACGCTCGCCATCGCCGCCGCGGCCCCGGCGGGATCGCGGCCCGCCCAGAGGAGAACCACGGCTGCGCCAGCGACCGCGGCCAATGCTGCCACGATCGCGGCAAGCACGGCTGCCCTGGTGCCGCTCCTCACCGCAATCCAGCTGATCGGGACGTCGGCGACGATGAACAAGATCGCGCTCTCCGCCACTGACCAGCCGGCGACAATCCACAGCGGCAGCGTCAGGCCAAGCGCGCGGATGAACAGCAGGAGCGCGGCGATGCTCATCGCTCAGCGCGCGAAGAAATAGTTGACCAGATGATAGAAGATCGGCGCGGCGAAGGTGACCGAGTCCATCCGGTCCAGCGCGCCGCCATGACCCTCGATCATCGCGCCCCAGTCTTTGGCGCCGAGCGAGCGCTTGACCGCCGAGAGCACCAGCCCGCCAAAGAACCCCGCGAGGACGATCGCGGCCGCCATCCCGGCCGCCTCGAGTGGTGAGAAGGGCGTGATCCACCACAGGCCGGTCCCGACGAGCACCGCGAGCAATCCGCCGCCGACCAAGCCCTCGACCGTTTTCGACGGGCTGACGTGGGGCGCGACCTTTGTCCGGCCGAACAGCTTGCCGACGGTGTACTGGAGTACGTCGGAAAGCTGGACGACCGTGATGAGAAAAAAGAGCAGATAGATGGGCCTGTGCGGGCCCAGGTCGAGCAGCAGCAGCGCCGGCGCGTGACTGACGCAGAAGACTGCGAGCATCAGTCCCCACTGGATCTTGGCGGTGCGGGCAAGGAAATCGTCCGTGATCCCCCACAGCACCGACAGCACCGGCAGCAGAAGGAAGGCATAGACCGGGATCAGGATCGTCAGCATCGCCTGCCAGTCAATCCACAACAACCAGTACTGAAGCGGAACGAAGAGATAAAAGGCAGCGGCGATCGCGGCATGGTCGCGCGGATGCGTCGGGGTCAGCGACAGGAATTCGCGCAGGCAGTAGAAGGACACCAGCCCGAACAGCACCAGCGTCAGGCCCTTGCCGACGACGAAGGCGAGGGCGAAAACCAGCACCATCACCCACCACGCCTTGATCCGCGCATTGAGGTTGCGGACCGTCTCGTGGCCGCTGTCGGTCGTGACGCTCCGCGCGAGGAAGAAGGCGGTGAGTGACGCGACGATGAGGAGCCCGAGTACCCCGGCGTAGAGCCACAGCATCATCGGTTCGATGGCCGGCAGGTCGATCATGCAAGGGCCTCCACCGCCGCTCGGGCACGCTCGAGGAACTCGGCTTTAGGCTCGCCTTCGGCCAGGGAAACCGGCGCTCCGAAGCGGGCGACGCAGCTGATCGGCACCGGGACGAGGCTGCCCTTGGGGAAGGCGCGCCGCAGGTTGTCGAGGAACACCGGGACCAATTCGACCTCCGGGAACTCGCGCGCGAGATGGTAGAGGCCGCTCTTGAAGCTGCCGGGGAGCCGCTCGAGCCCGCGCGTGCCTTCCGGGAAGATGATCAGGGAGTCGCCGGCGCGAAGCGCCTCCTGCAACGGCTGAAGCGGATTGGATGAGCCGCCCTTGCGCTCGACCAGCACCGCGTTGAGGACCTTGAGCGCGATGTAGCGCTGGAGCTTGCCCTTCCCCCAATAGTCGGCGGCGGCGACGGGGCGCACCCGGCGCCTCAGGTCCGGCGGCATCGCCGCCCACAGGATGATCGTGTCGAGGTGGCTCGAATGGTTGGCGAAATAGATGCGTTGGCGCGTGCTCGGCGCGCAGCCGATCCACAGGCCGGTGCCGCCGACGAGGAACCGCGTCAGACCGAGGATGATTGCTGCGATCATGCAGCGGAACGGAGCCGCTGGGCGATGCGAAGCGAACGTCGCACGATCGTGAGCAAGGTGCCGACGCAGATGACGATCAGCGAAATCAGCAGCCAGCGATCGGGATCGCCTTCCGCAACCGCAGCAACGAATGCGGCGAGCAGCCCGAGTGTGAGCACGAACATCCGGTGCGGCTTCGCCTGAGGGCCGATGAAGTCCTGCGGCTGACCGAGGGTGCCGCCGAGCAGCCGGACATAGGCGCAGATGGCGGCGAGCAGCGCCGCGGTCAGCCCGAGCACGAGGCCGAGCTTCGGGCTGGCCGCAAAACCGGCGGCGACCAGCAACAGGCTGTCCTCGAGCCGGTCCGGAAGCTCGTTGTAGATCGCGCCGTACACCGACTTCCGGCCGCCCTCGACAGCGACCATGCCGTCGAGCATGTTGCACAGCAGCCGGAGCTGCACCGCGGCCGCGCCGATCAGTAAATGCCACGGAGCGGCAACCCCGGTCACCAAGGCGGCTGCTCCAACCAGGGAAATGACGATCCCGACGATCGACACCCCGTCGGCGTTGATCCCGCTCGCCAGCGCCGCGCGCGCCGCGGCCGCGGCCCACGCCGTGCTCCGCGAC
>NZ_WJSQ01000270.1 GCF_009720245.1 Sphingomonas segetis
CGCACCGGCAGGACCTTGCCGTCACCCACCGCGCCAAGCAAATGCCGGCCGCCAGCTCCTCGACCGGCGAGCAGAAGGCGCTTCTGCTCGGCCTCGTGCTCGCCCACGCCGACCTCGTCACGGAGTGCCGCGGCGCGCCGCCGGCGCTGCTCCTCGACGAAGTCGCCGCGCACCTCGACCCAAAACGGCGCGCGGCTCTCTTCGTGCGGCTCGAAGGCCGCGGGCAGGTGTGGATGACGGCGACCGAAGCGACGCTGTTCGAAGGGATCGGCGATGCGTCCCGCTTCCACGTCCAGCCGGGGCAAATCAGCCCGGCCTGATGCCGAGGTGGACTTTCTTAGGGAAGTCTCTATATTGCAGTGCAACACGAGGCGCTTTTCCAAAGCGGCGTGAACGGTCTCGCAAGTGTGAGGACCCGGCCCGCGCCTCGACCGATTTGCTCTCCAATTCACGCGGGGCGCGCTTTTGACCCCCTCGGACCGCGCATTTCGCGCGGCCGTTTTCATATTGGACTCTTCATGTCTTTTCATTCTCTCGGGCTCTCCAAGCCCCTTCTCGACGCGCTCGCGGCCAGGAATTATGCCCAGGCGACGCCGATCCAGCTCAAGGCGATCCCCACAGTCCTGACCGGCCGCGACCTCTTGGGCATCGCCCAGACCGGCACCGGCAAGACCGCGGCTTTCATGCTGCCTTCGCTCGACCGGCTCGCTGGCAAGCGCGAATATCTCAAGCCCGGCCAGGTCCGCATGCTGGTGCTCGCGCCCACCCGCGAGCTTGCCTCGCAGATTGCCGGCAGCGCTGAAGCCTATGGCAAGTTCATGCGTCTCTCGGTCGGCGTCATCTTCGGCGGCACGCCCAACAGCAAGAGCGTGCGTACCGTTTCGCGCGGCCTCGATGTGCTGGTCGCCACCCCCGGCCGCCTGCTCGATCTCATCGACCAGCGCGCGCTGAGCCTCCGCGAGCTCGAAATCCTCGTCCTCGACGAGGCCGACCAGATGCTCGATCTCGGTTTCATCCATGCCCTCAAGCGCATCGTCGCGCTGGTCCCGCCCAAGCGGCAGACCCTGTTCTTCTCGGCCACCATGCCGAGGGCGATCAAGGAGCTTGCCGACAAATATCTCACCAACCCCGCGGAAGTGTCGGTCGCGCCCGCGGCGACCACCGTCGACCGCGTCGAGCAGAGCGTGACCATGGTCAATCAGGCTGAAAAGACCGCGTTGCTGACGCTGTTCCTTCAGTCCCATGGGGTCGAACGGACGCTGGTATTCAGCCGCACGAAGCACGGCGCCGACAAGATCGTCCGTCAGCTCGAGGCCGCTGGCATCGCCGCCGGTGCGATCCACGGCAACAAGTCGCAGCCGCAGCGCGAGCGTGCGATCGCCGCGTTCAAGTCGGGCCAGATGGCGGTGCTGATCGCCACCGACATCGCCGCGCGTGGGATCGACATCCCGGGCGTCAGCCATGTCGTCAACTTCGACCTGCCCGACGTGCCGGAGCAATATGTCCACCGCATCGGCCGCACCGCGCGCGCCGGAGCGGACGGCATCGCGGTTGCCTTCTGCAGCCCCGAGGAGCGTGGCAACCTGCGCGACATCGAGCGCACGACTCGCCAGAAGATCGCGGTGACCCCGCTTCCGCAGGGTTTCGCCGCGGCGGCCGAAGCGCTCAAGCGCCTCAAGCCCGCTCCGGTCCAGCGGCCGGAGCGGCCCGCGATGAAGGCGCAC
>NZ_WJSQ01000271.1 GCF_009720245.1 Sphingomonas segetis
CGGGCGCCGCGCTGCTCGACGGCCGCGCCGCCGTCGCCTCGGTCGGGGCGCAGCTCGCACTGGCCGCGTGAGCGAACTTGCCACGATCGTCGCCGAGCCCTGGGACGATTGGGCGCTAATCGACTGCGGCAACGGCCTTAAATTCGAGCGCTACGGCGATGCCAGGGTGGTCCGTCCGGAGCCGCAGGCGATGTGGTCGCCGGCGGGCACGGATTGGGATCCCGACGCGACTTTCGTTCCGGGCTCCGACGAGGAAGGCGGCGGCCGCTGGGTGCAGCACCGGCCCGTCCCGCATCAGTGGGAGCTGTCGCGCGGCAAGGTTCGCTTCGCGGCTTCGCTGACGCCGTTCCGCCACCTCGGCTTCTTTCCGGACATGGCGCCGCAGTGGGACTGGATGCGGGCCAAAATTCAACAGGGGCGCTCCGGCGACGCCGAGGTGCTCAACCTGTTCGGCTACACCGGCGTCGGCACGCTTCAGCTCAGCGACGCCGGCGCTCGGCTCGTCCACGTCGATGCGTCGAAGAAGTCGGTCGAGCAGGGGAAGGACAATGCCCGTCTTTCGGAGACGAGTGACCGGCCGATCCGTTGGATCGTCGACGACGCCGGCAAGTTCACCGCGCGCGAGGTGCGGCGCGGGAGGCGTTACGACGGTATCCTTCTCGACCCGCCCAAGTTCGGCCGCGGACCGACGGGCGAAGTGTGGCGGCTCGAGGAAAATCTCGCGCCGCTGCTCGCCGATTGCCGCAGGTTGCTGGATGCCGACAGCCGCTTCCTCGTGCTCACCGTCTACGCGGTGCGCATGTCGGCGCTCGCGATTGGCGAGCTGGTGAAGCAGCTGCTGGCGGACCTCGGCGGGAAGATCGAGATGGGCGAAATGGCGGTACGGGAAGAAGCGAGAGGCCTACTCCTGCCGACGGCGATCTTCGCCCGATGGAGCAGGAATTAGGTTCGGGCAGCGCGAATTGCCGCGCCGGTGACGAACGGCGCGCCCGCGGTCAGCAGCAGCGACACCGCCGCTTCGAGCAGCAGCGCATTCGCTGCGCCGAAGATCAGCAACGGAACGGCGAGCGGAAGCAGCAACAGCCCGGCCAGCGAGCCCGCGCGCGGAAGGCCGCTTGTCACCGCTGCAATCGTTACCGCCAGCGCGGCAAGCCCCGGAGTCCCGAGCAGCAAGGCGAGCTCCGTCCGGGCGAGCGAGCCGCCGTCCATCGCCATCAGAATTGAGCCCGGAACCGCAGCAATCAGGAGCAGCGGCGCGAAGGTCAGCCAGTGCGCAACGATCTTCGCCAGGGCGATGCTCTCCTCGGCCATGCCGCGGATCACGAGCTGGTCGAGCACGCCGTCGGCGCGGTCGGGCTCGATCAGCCGCTCGACCGGCAGGAGGGCGGCGGTCAGCGCGGCGATCCACAGGGTGCCCGGTCCGATCCGCGCCAGCAGCCGCGCATCCGGTCCGACCGCGAACGGCATCAGCGCGACCACCAGCGCGAAGAAAGCGATCGGGAGCCACACTGCTCCGCTAGACCCGCCCCGGCGCATGTCGCGCGCGATCAGTGCTCCGATCAAGCGCCGAGCTCCAGCTTGCGCCACTCGCCGGGCAGCGGCTGGTGCGATGCGGCGAGCACGCCGCCGCCGTTTTCGCGATGCGCGGCGATGATCGCCGCCAACCGCTCCGCGCCGTCGGAATCGAGCGCGTTCAGCGGTT